>NZ_VPAP01000013.1:0-81914 GCF_013419195.1 Acinetobacter sp. YH12099
GACTGGCAGTACTTTTATAATCATGAACGACCTCATATGTCAGTAAATGGTTGTCCACCTATTTTTAAACAATAACAAGGCTTTAGATTTTCTACCCATTAATTCAATTAAAAATGGGGGTATTACCAAAAGAGAATAAAATTTGAATTATTTTTTTTAATTTCTGACAGACGGTATTCTATCGTACTGAATGGATAGCACTAGAATATGCGTTCAATGTTCTGCTTAAACTTTCTGACGAAATTGCGAGATATCTAAAGTGTGAATCTGACCGCGCCAAATCCATTTTAGCTTGGATTCTAAAAACTCATCACCTTCAAACCAAACGAATAAACCTTCCATCATGTCTGGCCAATCGGCTTGCGTGACTTCATTACGTCCAGAAATTACCGCGATAATTGCAGCTAAAATCGTATCATGACTCACAGCCAAACTCAGTCCGTATTGGTTGGTTGGATGGGTGTTATAAATCAGCTCAAGGACATCCACGACACCATGAATCGGATGTTTCATGCCGGGCAAGGCATTATTCACAAAACTATTAATAAAGCCTAAAGCACCCTGTTTCTGAAAATATGGGCCTGCCTGTTTGATATCAAGTACAAAGCTTCCTGGTTCCACCAATAAACCTTGTTCTATAATTTCAATGTGATGGGTATTGGGTTCGAGGGTAATGCCATCTGCCCCACGAATCATTAAAGCAGCCGTATCGACACAACGCTGAATAGGACTTGAAATACAGTGTTGAATCACCCGATCTGTATTTCCAACCAAGTAGCCTCCCCATGCTTCGGCTAAATCGCGACCTTGTTCGGTCAATTGTAAATTATAGCCAGCCAAACCCTGACCAACGACAATTTCACGAATAGAATGACGGGTAAACAAAGTCACAGGCGTCTGAGCATCAGGCAATAAATCAATTGCTTTAAGCATACTTGCAGGGAGTAGTTCTAATGCCATGATCTAGCCAAAATTTTAACTTGGTTGCTTGACACTATACCATGTTCAGCACTTTGCTCAATCTGACTTCGCCATAAGTCCAAGTGCTTGTAAGGCAATCTGTTTCATCTGCGTATTTTTATAGGCGATAAAACCACCATTTAACAATGTATCGCGCTGATTATATAAAAATGCCCGCCCCTGAAAATCGACCAATCCACCACCTATTCGTTCCAATAAACATTGTCCTGCACTGGTGTCCCACTCAGAAGTCGGATGAAAACGTGGGTAAATATCGACACGATCTTCCAAAATCATGCAGAATTTATAAGCACTACCTGCTTTTAGTTCTTCAAAATTGGTCAACTGCGCCAAGCTTTTTAAATAGTCTGCATAGTGTGATTTTTTTTGACTACTGTGGCTTAATCCAATTTTTAGAACTGAAGATGTTACCGTGGGTTCAGACTGATAGAGATACCATTGCTGAGTTAAAATATGATATTTCAATGGCATACCCTGTTCAGGACAAAAATAAATAGTTTGCTCGCCTGGTACTGCAAGTACTGCAAAAGTTGTTTGCACACCACAAATTAAACTTAAATTAATGGTAAATTCAGGACGTTGATGTAAAAACTCTTTCGTGCCATCTAAAGGATCAAGCAACCAAAATTGCTGCCATTGCTGACGTTGGTCTTGCTCACCTTCTTCGGACAACACAGGTAAATTGGAGATTTTTGCCAAAGCCTGCATTAAATAATAATTGACTCGATAATCGGCTTGCGTAACAGGAGAATCATCAGTTTTCTTTTCTACATCAAAAGCAGCACCTGAACAATAATCTTGAAATTCCTGATTTAAAATTTCACACGCCTGCTGCACGATTGGCAATAACTGTAAAATTAAAGTATGCGTTGGCGCCTTTGTTTTTATAAACATAACTATCCTTTTTAGACTGTATCTAAAGGTCTAATTTTTCATTACTTTCATAAAAACATTGTAATAAAATTTACGGCTGATGCGTAGATAAAATTTAGTGGCTAGATATGCTAAATCAAGACTTTATGTGTCAAGGCAATTCATTTTTACTTGAGTTTTTTATTTATTGAGTGCTTAGTTAATTAATCTTTAAATGGATTGGATAATCTTTTTTTAAACATCGATAAAGTGAGTGCACCACTAACCAATAATAAAATAGCCACAATCACCAAATAAGTTTCACCACCAAAAAAACCAATAATAATTGCAGCAATACCCAATAAACCCAAAATAGTGGTAATGGCAATTCCTAAAATAGACATCACAATTCCTTTTAAATTTATTTAATCATGAAAAATTGTCAATATTCTCAGGTATCGTTCTGTCATATTCATGCCTCTTTTGATAGTTAAAGCGTAACATTTGAGCGCACTTTGCCACATTTATATACAGAACTTATACTGAAATAGACTAAACACGACCTATTACATTTCACTGAGTTTGCTGAATAGCTTAAGTGCAGATTATGACAACTTGATGCATTTTATTTAAACAAACGAAATAACTGTACTTCCTCTGAAATAAGTTTTTTTCATACATGATTTTAAGCCTCTAATTCAGCACCCTCATCCTCTTGCGGAATATTCCTCATCTTGAGCCATACATGGCGCAAGAGAAGAAACTTTCAATACTAATTTTACTAATGATTTATGATCAAATTTTGACTTATAAAAGAATTCCAATTCATTCCAAACCATTCATAGAATTAAGGTATAAAAAAGCCCGATCTGCATCAATCGGGCTAGATTTAAAGGTACACAAATTTGTACACATAATAAAAATCAACCTAGATTTTAAATCAAAAATTAATCAATCCTTTTCCAAAAAAGTTAACTCCCCTTCATCTGAGGTAATTTTAATTTTCACTTTACGATAACTACGTTTATCTGGGTTTAATGCCGACTCTGAAACATGATGGGCGAATTTTTCATCGCCCATTAAATGCGCAAATAATTTATAGCCGATACGCATTTTCTTAATTTTTTTCTTCTTTTTCTCAAACTCATCGAGTTGTTTATCTAAGTGTTTTAAATCTAAATACTGTTGTTCAGCCATTACTAGCTCCCTAATTTAAAAAATTTACCACTCAATTTCTATGCTTATACAGACAAACAAATACAGAAATATGTCAAAAAAATTGTTTTTTGTGAACACTACAGTTACTTTTTACAACTGCCCCATCTCACCTATTTATATGCAACACCTGCACAGTGCTTATCTGTTTAGCCTAACACAATTTGGCGAATAATCAGACAGCATTTTGAGTTATGCCTCAAGCATGTTTAAATGAGCCAGTTTTATTTGCCTTTTGGCAATTGCTTTATGGTTTAGGATATCTAAATGCACAAAAATATCATCATGTTTGACATGGACGGAACGCTGTTAGATCTCGCTTATGATGATTTTATTTGGAATGAACAACTGCCTATTCGCTATGCAGAATTACACGCTTGCTCTTTAGAACGCAGCAAAGAAATTTTATACGATTTTTATCAAGCGCATAGCCATACCTTAGAGTGGTATTCCTCTCGTTTTTGGACGGCCAAAGTGGGTGTAGATATGCTTACTCTGCAACTTGAATATAAAGACCAAGTCATGCTGCGTCCACAAGCTATTGAATTACTGGAATATTTAAAAAATAATGGCTATCACATTTGGCTCACCACCAATGCCGATTGTGCAGGTTTAGACTTTAAATTAGCACATACAGGTTTAGCAAAGTATTTTGAAGTGATTGTTAGTTCTGAAAGTATTGGTTATGCCAAAGAGCGCGTTGAATTTTGGCAAACATTGCAACAACAACATGCATTTAATCCTGAAGATTGCTATTTTATAGATGACACCGAAAAGGTGCTTAATGGTGCTAAAGCCTTTGGGATTGGACACTTATATAGTATTGCCCAGCCATCCTCAGCAAAACCTGCGCGTCAGACTTGTAATTACCCTATGTTGCACCAATTAACTGATTTAATTCCTATCTTAGAACAATTTGAGGACACTCAAAAATATGCCTAAAACTTCGTCCCACGAAGCCATCGAAACGATCCGAATTGATAAATGGCTATGGGCTGCACGTTTTTTCAAGACTCGCTCTATTGCAAAAGCTGCCATTGAAGGCGGCAAAGTACACCACAATGGCGAGCGTGTTAAAGTTTCCAAAGAAATTCGTGTAGGAACTGAGCTGACCATTCAACAAGGTTTTGATAAGAAAACCGTATTGGTCAAGGCATTATCTGGCGTACGTGGCCCTGCGCCCATCGCTCAGCAACTTTATGAAGAAACTGAAGTGAGTATTGCACGCAGGGAATTGATTGCGACCCAAAGAAAGTTGCATAATCTAGCACGACCTGATCATCGACCAAGTAAAAAAGACCGTCGTGACATCAGCAAATTTAAACAAGAGAATGATCAGCAATTTGACCAATTTTGGTCATATAATGATGATTAAATAGAGCGTCACAGGCTGTCGTACAGCCCGTGATATAAATAGAACTACAGGACAAATTCTGTCACTATATTGCATGTGGAAAAGATTTAAGTAAATGCATCCACTTGAGTATATTGTTTCGTGACATCGTATTGAGGTTGTAAGATGGATGAGAATAAAAGCAAGGCGTTAAACGCTGCGTTAAGCCAGATTGAAAAGCAATTTGGTAAGAACACAGTCATGCGTCTTGGTGACAACACTGTGCAAGCGGTAGAAGCCGTATCTACAGGCTCATTGACCCTAGATATTGCATTGGGTATTGGTGGCTTACCTAAAGGTCGTATCATTGAAATTTACGGCCCTGAATCATCAGGTAAAACGACTATGACCTTGCAAGCCATTGCAGAATGTCAAAAAGCTGGTGGAACTTGTGCCTTTATTGATGCCGAACACGCGCTTGATCCTCAATATGCACGTAAACTTGGTGTAGATATTGACAATCTTTTAGTATCGCAACCAGACAACGGTGAACAAGCCCTTGAAATTGCCGATATGTTGGTACGTTCTGGTGCAATTGACATGATTGTAGTCGACTCCGTGGCTGCCTTAACCCCTCGCGCCGAGATTGAGGGTGAAATGGGTGATTCACACATGGGCTTACAAGCGCGCTTAATGAGCCAAGCCTTGCGTAAAATCACAGGTAATGCCAAACGCTCGAACTGTATGGTGATCTTCATTAACCAAATTCGTATGAAAATTGGTGTAATGTTTGGTAGCCCAGAAACCACAACTGGTGGTAACGCATTGAAGTTCTATGCTTCTGTTCGTTTAGATATTCGCCGTGTAGGTCAAGTGAAAGAAGGTGACGAGATTATTGGTTCTGAAACCAAAGTCAAAGTTGTGAAAAACAAAATGGCACCTCCATTTAAAGAAGCATTGTTCCAAATTCTTTACGGTAAAGGTGTTAACCATTTGGGCGAGCTGGTCGATTTAGCTGTTCAACAAAATATCGTGCAAAAAGCTGGTGCTTGGTATTCTTATCAAGGCGATAAAATTGGTCAAGGTAAAAACAACACCATTCGCCATCTTGAAGAACATCCAGAGCTTGCTAAAGGCATCGAAGCGATTATTCGTGAACAACTACTCACGACAGGTCAAGCTGCACCTGTAGAAGATAAAGACGAAGAAGAATTCGACTTACTTGATGTTTAAAGCATGCGCTAAGATGAACACAACAAACTGAATTAAATAGAACGCTCTACGGAGCGTTTTATTGTATATGGAAGCATTACCATGTCTGAAAATAAATTCCCCAAACTGATTGATTATGCTGCGCTAAAACAACAATTTGGCGAAGATGAGCAATCATGTAGCCGAACTGAGCAGATATATTCCGAAACAACGTCTGCCCTGCATTTTGCCTCAAATTCTGCGCCTAACATTAATAAACAATACCCTGCTCATACGGAAGCCATTGATGATCAAGAACACAATCACAATGAAGACCAAGACGAACAGCAAAACAAACGCCCAGGACTAACAGGTTCTCGTCTACGCAGCTACGCCTTTGCTGTCTTAACGCGTAAAGAATATTCTAAAAATGACTTAATTGAAAAATTGGCTTTATATGCAGAAAACCGTGATGAAGTGATTGAATTAGTCAATGAACTGGCACGCGAAAATTATCAGAGTGATCAGCGTCTTGCAGAAATGTTACTGGCTAGCCAAAAGCGCCAAGGTAAAGGCCCAAATCGCATTAAAATGACACTTAAAAACAAAAAAGTGGATAGCAGTTTAATTTCAGAAGAACTTAAAGAAACTGATTGGACAGAACAAGCCTATCAACTGAAAGTGAAAAAATTCGGCACAGAAGTCGCAAACGAGCCAAAACTTAAAGCCAAACAAATTCGTTTTTTACAGTATCGGGGCTTTGATATGGATGCGATTATGAAAGCAATTCGTAGGAAAGAGCAGGATTTTTAAAATAGTGGATATAAGATCAAAATAAGTAGAAGATAAATAGAATTATTATTTCAAAACTGGTGGCAACCCTACCAGCAAGCCTTCGGCACATCATAGTTCCACTACCGCTGCTACCTTCCGGTCCTGACGGGGTTCGTAGAGTACAATTGCGAAGTAACCAGCAGGGCTACCATTGCAAAAACAGAGTATAGAGATTTTTAACAAACTTGCAAGCGTTGTTCTGTATTTCCTTTTATAATGCTATCCAATTGATTATTTTAAAAACAATTGAAGACATTTATAGAATAACCTCACTTAAAATTCAAAACTTAGTCTAACTAAACCATCATAAAATTATTTTGAGATTTAAATCCTAGATTTACCCATATTGCGCTGAGATTGATGATAAGTTTGTAAAAGCTTATTGCAATTCCACGCGCGGACGTTTTAAATGTGGAAAATGACTAAATCAACAGGTTGAGTCCAATACGCTTACAAGGACTCACTTATACAAGATTAAGATGGATATTCAATTATGCTAAAAAAGCATGCACTTTGTGCTCTTGCCCTACTGTGCTCAACGTCTGTATTTGCCAATATTCCAATTGAAAGCCACAACCTCAGCCAAAGCAGTGCTGGCTATGCCAATAGCCCTGCGATTGCAACGAGTAATATGGCAACTGCTAATGTACCCACCAATATCAATTGGCAGTTGATGCAAAAAAATCAGCAACTTGAAAATGACATCCGCCAGTTACGTGGCAAAATTGAAGAACAAGACAATGAAATTGCGCAGCTCAAACATGAATTGCAAAATCGCTATACCGATTTAGATCAACGTCTAGAACTGCTCCAACAAAAAATAGACCCTGAATCTGCTCCTGCCGCTGAGGAGGATAACCAAAAAGATACTGCACCCAGCGCCAGCAACAACCAGTTAAACAACAATGCCACGCAATCTGTGCAAAATACAACGCATGTGAGTCCAACAGCTCAAGGTTTAAATACCAATATTGAGCTGGAAAAAGCAGCCTATACTGTTGCATTGGATGCCTATAAACAAGGTGGCGCCAAAAAAGCGATTGCACCTATGCAAAACTTTATTAAAAACCACCCAAACAGTGTGTATATCAGCAATGCGTATTTTTGGTTAGCTGAATTTAATTTAGCAATTGAGCCAACCAATTACACCGAAGCCAAAAAGAATTTTGAAATTGTAGCAACAAAGTATCCCCAATCTGCAAAAGCATCAAGTGCCCTATATCGTTTATATAGTATTGCGCAAGATGTAGATCACAAACCTGCTTTGGCAGCGCAATACAAAAGTAAAATTCTGAGCCAATACCCAAAGTCTGAAGAAGCAAGATTCTTTAAATAAGCCAATAAAAAAGACATCCGAGGATGTCTTTTAATATTCTGAAGCTTGCCGCATTCGACAAACTCAAAGCTTAACGCACAATACCACGTTCAGATTGCTCTAAAGAATCAATTAAACGCTGCGCTTCTGCCACATTTGGCAAAATATCAATGCGAATTTGCTGAATGGCTTGCTCAGTGGTTAATCCAGATTTGTAAATGAGTTTAAAGGCTTCACGAAGACCTTGAATCACATCCTTCGACCAGCCTTTACGACGCATTCCTTCCACATTCATTGCAAATGCATGTGCAGGATTACCAGAAACCATGACATACGCAGGCACATCTTTAAGAATGAGCGATGCACCACCAATCATGCTATAAGAGTCAATTTTACAGAATTGGTGAATACCAGAGTTTCCACCGACAACCACATAATCCCCAACATGCACATGACCTGCCACACCCACGTTATTGGCAAAAATATTGTGATCACCCACCATACAGTCATGTGCGATATGCGTATTGACCATAAGTAAGTTGTGACTACCAATTTTGGTCAGGCTATTGTCTTGCACCGTACCACGATGCAAACTGCAGTGTTCACGAATTTTGTTGTGATCACCAATTTCTAGCCAAGTTTCCTCACCTGCATATTTTAAGTCCTGACAGACCTCACCTACGCTGGCGAACTGGAAAATTTCATTGTGCTGACCAATACGGGTGTAACCACCAATCACCACATGCGAATGAAGTTTTGTACCCTCACCAATCGTTACATTTGGGCCAATAATACAGTATGGACCAATCGTGACATCTGAAGCGATTACTGCAGATGAGTCAATAATAGCGGTTGGGTGAATGAGTGGGTTATTGCTCATGCTTGCTCTGTTTTCTGATGCGAAACCATAATTTCCGCGGTTGCTGCGACGACGCCATCAACGGTGGCGATACAATTATATTTGTAAATGCCTCGTTTTTGCATAACTAATTCAGATTTTAATACAAGTTGATCGCCTGCAACGACTTGTTTTTTAAATCGAACTTTTTCTGCGCCTGCAAAAAGGAACAAAGAACCTGCGCTCGGTTTCTCATTATTCATGATAAAACCTAAAATACCCGACACTTGTGCCATCGCTTCAACGATTAAAACACCCGGCATGATCGGATAATTCGGGAAGTGTCCTTGCAAGAATTCTTCATTGATAGATACGTTTTTATAACCCACGATACCGTTATCAGTGACTTCTACAATACGGTCTACTAATAAAAACGGATAGCGATGGGGTAAATATTCACGAATGGTTTGAATGTGCATTGGCAATTCAGGTTTAGTGAAGGTGCTAGAATTCGACTCAGTCATCATAATTATTTACGCAATTTAAAAGTTGATTCAAGGGACTCAATTTGAGATTGCATATCATCAAGTCTTTTCACCAATTGGGTCAATGGCACATCTGCTAATTGTCTGAGGCGCACAACAGTACGTTTCCACTTTTGATTTTCAAACAAGCCTATACCTGACGAATATTTTCCTGATTCAGAAATATTATTTGTGACCATTGACATTCCTGTCAAAGTCACATTATCAGCAATATTTAAGTGCCCTGAAATTGCACTTCCACCACCAATGATACAGTTTTTGCCAATTGTCACACTTCCAGCCACGGCAGTTTTTGCTGCAATGGCCGTATGAGCACCTAATTTGACGTTATGTGCGATTTGCACAAGGTTATCAATAATGACACCATCTTCCAAAATTGTATCATTTAGTGCACCGCGATCTACGCTGCAATTCGAGCCAATACGAACGTCATTGCCAATAATCACCGAACCCAACTGTGCAATACGATGCCATTTGCCTTGATAAGGTGCAAAGCCAAAGCCTTCACTGCCAATTACAGTATTGGCGTGTATGCGCACACGATGTCCAAGCTTGGCTGCGCCTGTCAAAGTCACGTGTGAATCAATAAAACACTGTTGACCAATTTCGACAAAGTCATCAATTTTACAGTGCGATTGCACAATCGTATTGTCACCCACCACACAATTTTCACCAATTACGACGTAATGACCAATATAAGCACTATCGGCGATGATGGCTGATGGATGGATTTGGGCTGTGCTTTCTATACCACGTTGCGTATGCTTACGCTCAAATACATGGGTTAAAATTGCAAAAGCTAAATACGGATTATCGACCACAATAAAGTTGTGATGATTGTCTAACTCGGCTTGTAGTGAAGCGGTCACAATTAAAGCCCCCGCCTGAGAGCTACGTGCTTGCGCTAAATATTTATCGCCATTCACGAATGCAAGTTGATGCGCCTGAGCAGACTCAAGGCTTGCCAAACCTTGCAAACGTAAATCGGCTTGTCCAATGCATTGACCTTGAACTAAACCAGCAATTTCTTCTAAGCGATAATATTGGGAACTCATTGATTATTTAAGTGCGTTGACCTTTTGGATCATTTTATCAGTTAAATCATACTTCGGGTCATAGGCAAGTGCTGAGTTTTTATTCAAAACCACATCTAAACCATTTTCTTTACGCAATTGTTCAGCAACTTGCTTTAAACGAGTTTCAAAACCATCGTTAATTTTGTGCAATTCTGACTGGACACTAGTTTGTACCGCTTGTTGCAAACTATTAAATTCTTTCAATTTGGCTTGAAACTGTGTATTCATTTTTTGCTTTTCAGCGTCTGATAAATTCGTAGTCTGTTGCGCGCGTTGCTGCATGGTTTCTAACTCTTTTGTCAGTTGCTCAAGCTTAGTGGTTTGTGGTTTGACAGACTGTTGCAAAGCGAGATTTTGCTGTTTGAGATAACTGCTATTTTCTACAACACGCTCTAAACTTACCACACCATAGCCTGCAGCATGTGCTACTGCAGCCATTGTAGATAAACCCAACAATGCCAAACTCAATATTGTTTTTTTCATGTGCTACATCCTGTGTTTAAACAATCCAACATGGGTCGTACTTAGAAAGTACGACCAATTTCGAATTGGATATTTTTAGTGTCATCGCCTTGTTTATCATTCAACGGATACGCATAGCTGAGTGATAATGGGCCAATCATGGTAATCCAAGTAAAGCCTACACCCACGCTATAACGCATTTCACCGAAGTCGAAGCCATAATTGTCTTTACAATATTGCTTGGCATTCACAGAAGCACCATTCACAAAAATATTTGAATCAGAAACATTACACTGAGTATCAAAAACTTGTGCGCCTTCTGCAAAAATTACTGGACGGACTTGACGCGTCCAATCTCCTTTAAATGGCACTGGTAGAGCCAATTCTGTACCGAACTGTACTAGAGCATTACCACCAACTTCTTCAGGTGAGCGATCCGTTTGACTTGTATCAGAGAAATAAACACCTGGATATTTCGGGCCTAAGGTGCTGTTGTCATAACCACGTACTGAACCATAACCACCTGCATAGAAGTTCTTATAGAACGGTAAGTCATTACCAAAACCTAACTTACCGTAGCCACGTAAGACAAAATCATGACCTAATGGCATATAAGCCTGTGCATCATAGGTCACTTTTTGGAATTCCACATCACTACCGGGTAAAGCAATTTCAGCATTAACACGATGCGACATACCATTGGTTGGGAAAATCGGACGATTTAAAGTGTTGTATGACCAACCTAAATTTAGGTTATACGTAAGGAAATCACCTTTAAATTCTTTGCCGTAAGGAATTGGATTTGCACAAGGCTCATACCCTACTACATCACCATTTGCATCTTTAATAGGGACTAAATCATCTGGACAATATTCGTCACTTTTGGTTTCTTTACCCCCATGGCGCTCTAAATAGTCTGCGACATAAGTTGAAACATAAGGACCTGTGGTTACTTCGGTCTGATCAATGTTTAAACCTGCACTAATGCTTTGGTTTTCATCAATTGGGTAACCGAAGTTAATTCCACCACCTAAACTGTCAGTCACATAGTTGTTAACGTTATAGTTATCATCTAACTTGGTTTTACGGTAGTACATGTTGTAACCACGACGCACACCATCAATCGTGAAGTATGGATCAGTCACACTCAGGTTATAGTAATCTTGTGTTTCAGAACGTGATAAATCAATCGAAACCGAATTACCCGTACCTAAGAAGTTAGTTTGGCTTAAACCAGCTTGGAACGTCACACCACCGCTTTGCGAGAAACCTACCGCTAAAGTACTGGTACCTGAGTGCTGTTCTTCTACATTAACATTTAAGTCAATTTGGTCTGGCACATTAGGAATACGTACTGGCTTAACATCGACGGTTTTAAAGAAACCTGTACGTTCTAAACGAACTTTAGACAAGTCAATTTTTTCATTGCTTGCCAATGCGCCTTCCATTTGACGCATTTCACGACGTAGCACTTCATCGGCAGTTTTACTGTTACCTGCGAAGTTAATACGACGCACTGTAACTTGCTGACCTGGATTAATGTAGTAGTTTAAATCGACCAGTTTAGTTTCTTTGTCAATTTGCGGAACAATATTCACTTCGGCATAGTAATAGCCTGCATTACCATATTTACGCAGCAACAATTGTTTCACCGCATTCACTTTTTCTTGTGAATAGGTTTCACCATCTTTATAAATTTTCAGTGCCGTAAGTTCTTCTGGTTTGTATAAAGCATCGCCCAAGAACTTGCTTTCGCCAAACTTGAATTGCTCGCCTTCATCCACCGAAACTTCAACAAAAATATGCTTTTTGTCTTCGCTCAAATTCAAGCTAGAGTTAGTGATATTGAAGTTGATATAACCTTTATTAAGATATAACGCACGTAATGCTTCCAAGCTTGCTGCCATTTTTTCGCGTGCATAGCGGTCATTACGGGTAACAATCGAACTCCAGCTACTTTCTTTAACTGCAAACGCCTGCTTAATGTCGCTTTCTTTAAATACCGTATTACCAATGATGTTGATATCTACCACTTTGGCAGCTTTGCCTTCAACAAACTCTACAGTTAAATCTACACGGTTATTTGGACGTGCTGTGGTAATGACACGTACATCCGCATCATAACGACCTTGCTGCATATACTGCTGTTCAAGTTCAGATTCTAAAGTTTGTAGTGCTGACTTTTTCAGTACTTCACCTTCAGCCACACCCATTTTCTTTAAACCATCTTCCAACGCTTCTTTTGGAATCAGTTTATTGCCTTTAAATTCAACCTTAGAAATGATTGGGCGCTCAACCACTTTAAACACTAAAGTGTCGGCTTCACGACTGGCCTGAATGTCATCAAACAAACCTGTGGCATAGAGTGAACGAATCGCATTGGCCAACACTGCTTCATTGACACGATCACCACTATTCACTGGAATCATTCCATAGACATTGGCTGGCGTTAAACGAACAAGACCATCTATTTTTATATCTCGCGCAATAAATTCATCTGCTGCATATACTTGTTGTGTTGCCGCCATTGCACTAACCAGTGCCAAGGGCATAAATAAATGTGTGTGCTGCATGCCAGTCTTTTCCAGTGTTAAATTTATTTCGTATCTACGTTGTTATAAACGCATAATGTCATTAAATAATGCAAGGAGCATCATACTTCCAAGCAGTACCATACCAATTTTTAAACCAACTAATTGTATTTGTTCAGAAACAGGTTTTCCACGAATCAGCTCGATAAAATAATAAACTAAATGCCCGCCATCCAACATTGGAATTGGCAATAAATTTAGAATTCCTAAGCTTACGCTCATAAGTGCCATAAAGGAAATAAAAGTTTGCCACCCCATTTCCGCACTTTGCCCTGCGACTTTGGCAATAGTAATTGGGCCTGATAAGTTATCTAAACCAATTAAACCACGTACCATTTTGACAATAGAATTCAGAATCATGCTAGACAGCTGACCTGTTTTATCTACCGCCATAAATAAAGCTTCACTCGGGCTGTATTGAATGGTTTGCTTAAAATCTTCTGGAATGACAATTTTTCCAGGATCACTTTGCACACCCAATACACCCGAAACATTGCCCATATTGTCACGTTTGCCTTGCGGCATCACTTCCAGTTGCTGTACTTGATTGTTACGCAGCACATCTACTTTCAGTAATTTTTCTGGCGATGCTTGAACAACTTGTACCACATCGTACCAGTCATTCATTTTGACGCCATCAATCGCAATAATTTGATCGCCGACTTGCATACCTTGACGAATGGCCGCACCATCTTCACTTAACTTACTGACAATTGCAGGAATTTGTGGGCGATACGGTGTAAAACCCAAGATATCTAAAGGTGATTGGGATTGATCATTTAAGAAATTTTGAATGGGTAAGCTAAATGTTTTGATTTCACCTGCACGTTCGGCCTGTACCTGAATCTTGCCTGTTTCACCTACACGATCTACCAAGGCAAAGTTCAGCTTTTCCCATGTCGTCACAGGCGTACCATCAATGGCGGTAATCTTATCACCTACTTGCATTTGCGCTGCCGCCGCAGGTGTATCTGCCAGTACCTTACCCACACGGGTATTCAACTGTTCTTGAGAGGGTAAAAATAATAGCCAGAACAATAATATGGCAAAAATCAGGTTGATTAACGGACCTGCTGCCACAATCGCAATACGTTTCCACGGATGCTGACGGTTAAAGGCATAAGGTAGGTCTTCTTCTGCAACGCTTTCTTCGCGTTCATCTAGCATTTTGACATAGCCACCCAAAGGCAATGCCGAAAGCTGATATTGAATCCCCGATTTTTTAGAAGTCCATTTTAAAATGGTCGGTCCAAAGCCGATGGAATACACCAAAACTTTGACACCTAATTTACGTGCAACAAAGTAGTGCCCAAACTCATGAATTGCAATTAAAGGTCCTAGCAAAAGAATCGCTGCAACCACAATAAATAAGGCACTCATGCTTTAGCTTCCTTTATTCAACACAAAATGCTGTGCAACAGCACGGGCATTTTGGTCTGCCTGCAAAATCAGTTCAATGCTTTCTGCGGCTGAATTTTGTATTTGGTTCAGGGTATGCTCAACCACTGTCGCGATTTCGGTAAAACGAATTTTTTGCTGCAAGAATGCTGCAACTGCAATTTCGTTTGCTGCGTTTAAAATAGCAGGTGCTAAACCACCTTCTTGCATGGCTTGACGTGCCAGACTTAAAGCAGGAAAACGGGTGGTATCGGGTGCTTGAAAATCAAGCTGATGATTGACAAACAAATCTAAAGGCGGAACATGCGTTTGGATACGCTGCGGCCACGCCAAAGCATGCGCAATTGGCGTACACATATCAGGATTACCCATTTGCGCCAAAGTTGAACCATCCACATATTGAACCATGGAGTGAATAATACTCTGTGGATGCACAACGACTGTAACAAAATGTTCTGAAATTGCAAAAAGATGGCACGCTTCGATTAATTCCAACCCTTTATTCATTAAGGTTGCAGAATCAACTGAAATTTTTTGTCCCATAGACCAGTTTGGATGTTTGCAGGCTTGTGCAGGAGTAACGTGTTGTAATTCTTCTAGGCTATGTTTTAAAAATGGGCCACCTGAAGCGGTCAATAAAATTTGTGATACGCCCAATTTAGGCTGTCCATTGCGTTCTGCTTGTAAATAATGTTCAGGTAAACACTGAAAAATCGCATTATGTTCAGAGTCTACTGGCAACAACAAAGCGCCATGTTCACGTGCTGCCTGCATCATGATATCACCCGACATCACCAAGGCTTCTTTATTGGCCAATAATACACGCTTACCTGCTTTAACTGCTGCCAATGTTGGCAATAAGCCTGCAGCACCTACAATAGCTGCCATGACCACATCCACTTCAGGATGTTCGGCAACTGCGATTAAACCCGCCTCATCGCTTAAAATTTCAATCCCTGAAATGTGTTGCTGTGCAAGTAACTGCTGCAATTCATCAACTTTTGCCGCAGGTACAACCACAATTTTAGGATGGTACTGTTTGCATATTTGAACCAGTTCTTGAATTCGGCTATGTGCCGTCACGGCAAAAACTGAATACTGCTCAGGATGTTGTTGCAGTACTTTTAGGGTGCTTTGTCCAATTGAACCTGTCACACCCAAGATACAAACAGCTTGTGACATTTATAAATCTACGCCAATAAGTTTTAAAACATACATACCTGCAGCAAAAATTGGAGCTGCTGCAAGTAAAGAATCAATCCGATCTAGCACACCACCATGACCTGGCAAAACTCGCCCAGAGTCTTTAATACCTGCACGGCGCTTGATCATGGATTCAAACAGATCGCCCAATACTGAGCTAAATACCGTAAATACCGAAAGAATCAAAAATAAAATATGTTGTGCCAAAGTTAGGTCCAAATACACCACTTCGACAACAATCACAATTAGCATGGCTGTAAACACACCGCCATATAAGCCTTCTACTGACTTGTTTGGACTGACATTTGGTGCAAGTTTTTTCTTGCCTAGTTTGCGTCCAACAAAATAAGCACCTGAGTCTGCACCCCAAACCAACAAGAACAAGTACATTAACCACCACGGCGAACTATTCCATACGGAAAAAATTGCAGTGACCGCAGCAGAAATTAGAATAAAACCAATAAAACTTAAGCTTGGGTTATACCATGCATCGTATTCTGGATAAGACTTGACCCAATAAATACTGAGTAACCATGTCAAAATAGAAGCTGCCCAAAGTAACAAGGCAATATCACTAAAATAAAGTGCCATTGCTGCCAAAGCGGCAGTCAATACACCAAAGCCCCAAGCCACAGGTTTGAGGACATATTTAGTTTTTCTTGGCATGAGTTTGAACCACTCATAGCCCGCAACCCCTGCTGCAACAATCATCAGCATAAACATTGGATAGTGCGACTGAGTTGCAAACATACAACTCAACACCACAGCAACCAATACCAATGCGGTAATAATCCGCTCTAACATGTATTAATTCTCAATTTTCTCTTGTTGAATTTGCTCAGAAGTTTTACCAAAACGACGTTCGCGACCACCAAATACTGCCAGTGCATCGTCAAATTCTTCTATGCTAAATTCAGGCCACAAGGTTTGGGTAAAATACAATTCAGCATACGCAGCTTGCCAAAGTAAAAAGTTGGACAATCTAAAATCGCCACCTGTACGAATCAACAGATCGACAGGTGGTAGGTCTGCCAGACTGACATATTGACCAAAAAGTTGTGTATCTATTTGTTCAATATCAATTTTATGCGCCACAACATCTGCAGCAATTTGTTTTGCAGCTTGTGCCATATCCCACATACCACCATAACTAATGGCAATTGTGAGTGTCATGCTGTTGAAATTAGCAGTCCTTTGTTCGGCATGCAACATTAACTCACGCAAATGCGGCGACAAACGTGAACGGTCACCAATAAAACGTAAGGCAATATTGAATTTTTCCATGCGTGGTAATTGCTCATGAATTGTGGTTTCCAGCAATTGCATGAGTAAATCCACTTCAAACTGCGGACGATTCCAGTTTTCACTCGAAAAAGCAAAAACGGTTAAAGCTTGAATGTGTTTTTTTCTACAATGTTCAACAATCGGGTCAAGTACATCTTTACCAGAGCGATGTCCTTCCCCTTTTTGCATTTGATTTTTTTTTGCAAAACGATTGTTGCCATCCATAATGATGGCAACATGTTTTGGCAAAGACGCGCTGTCTTCCGATGTGGTCATTGATTAGACCTTCATCAACTCAGCTTCTTTTGCAGCAAGACGCTTGTCTACTTCTGCAACGTATTTGTCTGTGATTTTTTGGATGTCATCTGCTGCACGGCGCTCATCATCTTCAGAAATTTCTTTTTCTTTCAATAATGCTTTGATGTCGCCCAATACATCACGGCGGATGTTACGAATAGCAACTTTGGCATTTTCTGCTTCAGAACGCGCAACTTTTTGCATGTCACGACGAGTTTCTTCAGTCAATGCTGCAAGCGGTACACGAATTGCATCGGCTGTGATTGGGTTTAGACCCAAATCTGACTCACGAATTGCTTTATCAATTGCAGACACCATTGAACGCTCAAATGGCTGAACCAATAAGGTACGTGAATCTTCTACACCAATGTTGGCTACTTGGTTAAGTGGCACATCGGAACCGTAGTAAGAAACCATCACACCATTTAAAATTGATGGATGTGCACGACCTGTACGTACTTTGGCAAAACCATGTTCTAAAGACTCTAAAGTCTTGCTCATACGTTCTTCGCTGTCTTTTTTAAGATCGTTAATCATAAGATCTTCCTTACTGTATTCTAAAATTTGAGTCAAAATATAGGGTTAAATTAAACCGTAGTATAAAGAGCTTTGTGGCTCACGTACATTAGTTCGTAACGTGAGTTCCTTCTTTTTCGCCCATCACTACAGAAAGCAATGCACCTGCTTTATTCATATCAAAAACTTGCAACGGCACATTGTGATCGCGGCATAAGCAGATTGCAGTTAAATCCATAACACCTAATTTTTCATCCAACACCTGGTCAAATGTAAGTGTGTCATATTTCACCGCATCTTCGTATTTGCTTGGATCTTTGTTATATACGCCATCTACTTTGGTCGCTTTTAAGATCAAGTTAGCTTCAATTTCGATACCACGTAAACATGCTGCTGTATCTGTGGTAAAGAATGGATTGCCTGTACCCGCAACGAACACACACACTTCACCTTGAGTCAGGTGACGAATCGCATCACGGCTTGAGTAAGACTCAACCACTGTACCAATAGGCAATGCAGACATTAAACGGGTTTTGATGTTACGGCGCACCAAGGCATCACGCATGGCTAAACCGTTCATCACCGTTGCCAACATACCCATTTGGTCGCCTGTTACACGGCCGACTAAACCATCTTTTTGTAATTGGCTGCCACGGTATAAGTTACCACCACCGACAACAATACCCACTTGCACACCTAAACCGACCAAGTGTGCAATTGCCAAAGACATTTGATCGAGCACTTGCGCATCAATCCCCATGTCTTTATTACCCGCAAGTGCCTCACCCGATAGTTTCAACAAGATACGTGCATAACGTGGCTTTTTTGAATCTAACATTGTCATTACTCCAATTCTAAATTCTAAACTTTAATTTTTTACAATTTGTATGGCTTACAGCTAGCAATCCAAATCTGCAAAGCATTATGCAGATTTGACCTGAATCAGCTTGGCAAATAAGTCGTATTCATCGGCATCGGTAATTTCAACTTCAAGTAAATCACCTGCTTTAATCACGCTCTTGTCAATATCTTCTACAAAGACGTTGCCATCAATTTCTGGCGCATCTGCATAAGAACGTGCCACTGCGACTGGAAATTCTTCTTCCAAATCATCTACCAACACGGTCATGGTTTGACCAATACGTTTTTGCAGTTTAGCTGCTGAAATTTCTTGCTGAACCTGCATAAAACGCTCATAGCGTTCTTGCTTGATTTCTTCTGGCACATGATCTGGCAAGTCGTTTGCTGCCGCACCTTCAACAGGTGAATAAGTAAAGCAACCAACACGGTCTAATTGCGCTTCTTTTAGCCAGTCGAGCAAAATTTGGAAATCTTCTTCTGTTTCGCCTGGAAAACCCACCACAAAGGTTGAACGAATCACCAGCTCAGGGCATTTTTCACGCCAAAGTTTTAAACGCTCCAACGTGTTTTCGCTGTGCGCAGGTCGCTTCATCAACTTTAATACTTTCGGGCTGGCATGTTGGAATGGAATATCCAAATAAGGCAAAATTTTGCCTTGTGCCATTAAATCAATTACAGCATCCACATGCGGATATGGATAGACATAGTGCAAACGCACCCAAATACCCAATTGCCCTAAGGCTTCACACATATCATAGAATTTGGTTTTAACAGGCTGACCGTTCCAAAAGTCCAATTTGTATTTGGTATCTACGCCGTAGGCAGAAGTATCTTGAGAAATTACCAATACTTCTTTTACGCCTGCACGTTTCAGTGCCGCAGCTTCTTCTAATACCGAACCCACAGGACGCGAAACTAAATCGCCACGCATGCTTGGAATGATGCAGAAAGTACAGCGATGGTTACAGCCTTCTGAAATTTTAAGATAGGCATAATGTTTAGGCGTCAAACGAATGCCTTGTTCAGGTACCAAATCAATAAATGGATTATGTTTTGGTGGCTCAGGAACATATTGATGCACCGCTTCCATCACGTCCTGATAAGCAGCCGCGCCAGTCACTTTTAATACGTTGGGATGCATTTGACGAATTTTATCTTCATCTTTACCCAAGCAACCTGTCACAATGACACGACCATTGGCATTCATGGCTTCGCCAATCGCGTCTAAGGACTCTTGTACTGCAGATTCAATAAAACCACATGTATTGACAACAACTAAGTCAGCACCTTCATAATCAGATGCGACATCATAACCTTCAGTTTTTAACTGAGTTAAAATTCGTTCGGAATCTACCAATGCCTTAGGACAACCTAAAGAAACAAAACCGACTTTGGGGGATTTCATAGAATCTGCACTCCACTAGAATGCGCGTATTGTATGACTTTTCTTTGCATAAAAATAGAGAAATAGCCGACTCTTTGCATAATGCACCAAAATACAACCATTCAGGCTGAATGATTTAAATATTGCACCATTTTAATGCATTTTTTATTTACAGTGTTTCTGTTATCCGTTATATCTTGAAAATTCAGTCCAGTTCCTGCGCATTTTTCCGATTCTTCAGTGATAAATGCACTAAAAACGAAAAGTTGGCGTGCATTTTGCTTAATTCGCCTCAATTCGATCCAAATTTGGAACATGGCTGACAGATGACAATGCCCTTGCACAATATTTCATACAGGAAGCATTCACGAATGGATCAGACCCAGAGCATTGACTATCGTCTTTTGGTGGATAACCTCAGCACCGCAATTTTACTGGTTGATCGTGACCTGAATATTTTTTATTTAAACTCGTCTTGTGAAGCATTGTTTGATATCAGTTTAATTCGCGCTTCGGGGCAACCCGTTTTAAATTTGCTGCACATGCCTGATGATGAGTTCAATACGCAAGAGGCTTTCCTGAATACCATCAAAACTGGTCAACCCTACACCCGCCGTGAAGCGACCATTAATGTCAATTTTAAAGATATTCATGTCGATTACACTGCATCACAGTTAAATGCAGGCAAGCCTTATCATCCTCTTTTGCTGATTGAATTGAATCCGATTGATCGGATGCTCAAAATTTCCAAAGAAGAAAACTTTATTCAACAGCATCAAGTCGCACGTCAGCTGATTCGTGGTGTGGCACATGAAATTAAAAACCCGCTTGCAGGAATTCGTGGTGCGACACAACTGTTAGCACGAAGTTTAAATGACCCGAAATATGATGAATTTACCGACATTATTATTAGCGAGGTAGATCGTTTAAGAAACTTGGCCGATACCATGCTCGGCTCACGCCAACTACCAAGCTATGAACTGGTCAATATTCACGAACCTTTAGAACGGGTGCGCAGCCTGATCGTCAATCAAACTAAAAACAAAATAAATATTATCCGTGATTATGACCTTTCTTTACCTGAAGTCATGGCAGACCGCGATCAATTGATTCAAGTCATGCTGAATATTTGCGCCAATGCAGTACAAGCCATGACCGAACATCCCGATTTCTTTACCGAGCATCGACCTGAATTGATTTTAAGAACTCGTATTCAACGCTTGGTTACCATTAATGGTGTGCTGAATCGTTCTACCGTACGTGTTGATATTGAAGATAACGGCCCAGGCGTACCTGAAGACATTTTAGAATCCGTGTTTTATCCATTGGTGACTGGACGCGCAAACGGTACAGGACTTGGTTTGAGCATCGCACAAAATATTATGCATCAACATAACGGAATGATTGAATGCCAATCCATTCCAGGAAAAACAATATTTAGCTTATATTTACCTTGGGAGGCGAGTCATGTCGCGAAATAAAATTTGGGTGATTGATGATGACCGTGCAATGCGCTGGGTACTGGAAAAAACTTTTAGAGAAGAAGGTTTTGAAGTCACCAGTTTTGAAGAAGCACAGTCTGCACTAGATGAGTTAAACCAAGATGCACCCGATGTAATTTTGACCGACATTCGCATGCCTGGAATTGATGGTTTAACTTTTCTTGGCAAAGTCAAAGTCAGTTATCCCGACTTGCCTGTGATTATTATGACTGCGCACTCCGATTTAGAATCGGCAGTATCTAGCTATCAAACAGGTGCATTTGAATACCTACCCAAGCCTTTTGATATTGATGAAGCACTTGCTTTAGTCAATCGTGCAATTTTGCATATCACCAAACTACAACAGCAAGAATCTGCAAAATCGACAGTGCAGCCAATTCAATCGACAGAAATTATTGGTGAATCGCCTGCCATGCAGGAAGTGTTTCGTGCTATTGGTCGTTTATCGCAATCACACATTACTGTGCTCATTAATGGTGAATCAGGTACAGGCAAAGAGTTGGTGGCGCATGCACTGCATCGCCACTCACCGCGTAGCAGCAAACCATTTATTGCGCTGAATATGGCAGCCATTCCGAAAGATTTGATTGAAACCGAACTTTTTGGACATGAAAAAGGTGCATTTACAGGTGCCAATACACAACGTCAGGGACGCTTTGAACAAGCCAACGGCGGCACCTTGTTTTTAGATGAAATTGGTGATATGCCTTTTGAAACCCAAACCCGCTTATTGCGCGTCTTGGCAGATGGTGAATTTTATCGGGTTGGTGGACATATTGCTGTCAAAGTGGATGTACGGATTGTCGCAGCAACACATCAGGATTTGGAAAAACTGGTACAAGATGGACGCTTCCGTGAAGACTTATATCATCGCCTGAACGTCATTCGGATTCATATTCCTAAACTGGCGCATCGCAGTGAAGATATTCCAATGTTGGCACAGCACTTTTTGGCACGTGCAGGCAAAGAATTAGGCGTGAGTCCAAAAATATTGCGTCCTGAAACAGTCGAATATATGCAGCAATTGCCGTGGCAAGGTAACGTGCGCCAATTGGAAAACACTTGTCGCTGGCTTACCGTGATGATTACAGGACGTGAGGTCTATCCTGAAGATTTACCAACCGAACTCAAGCAAATTCCAATTGAAAAATTAGCCGAACATTCTGCGCTTCATGTGGCAGATCGGGTATCTATGCAGCATTGGGATGAATTACTTGGGCAATGGGCAGTACAAAAGTTAAAAAATGGCGAGATGAAACTTCTGGATATCGCCATTCCAATGTTTGAACGCACCTTAATTAATGCTGCACTGCAACAAACCCGTGGACGTAAACGTCATGCCGCTGAATTATTGGGTTGGGGACGTAATACTTTGACGCGAAAACTCAAAGAATTAGGAATGGACAGTGCCGATGATGAAATAGAAGAAGATATGGAGAGCTAAACGCAGAAAAAATATCTAATCCATCAAAATATAGGGAAATTCAGCTTTTGAATTTCCCTATTTTTATATCTTAGACTCTCTAAGTTAAGTGCAATTAAGCCGCGGTAAATCCAACATAGCGAGATAAACCTTGCACGCCTAAATCCGTTTTATAAATCAAATATTGCGGATAACGACTTGAAGTCAGTTCTTGCCACATATCCAACTGATCATCATGTGCATGAATTTCATCGACACTGCGTGGCATGCTTTGTTCAAATACATCTGAGGCATATTCAAAACCCAAATCCATTGCGACAAACAAAGTATGCTCGCAAGGCTGAATATATTGTTCTTCTGCCCAATCAATAACAGCATGTTGGCAATGTGGGCAAAGCAAATTTTCAGTCGCAGGCGTATTCAGTTCAATGAGTTGATATGGCATAGAGCAGCATCACCAATAGTAAAATAGATAAACATAAAATCTGTTTGCATCATAACAAGCAATTTCTATATTTTGCGCTAAGCACGGCTTATAATTATAGAAATTTTTTTAATTATACTTATGGCAACTCTAGAAAATGCAATTACACTTGCAGTACAACAACATACAGGGCAGCTAGATAAAGGCGGTCAGCCTTATATTTTGCATCCCTTACGTGTAATGTTGCAATTACAACAGCCCGATCAGCAAATTGTCGCTGTACTGCACGACATTCTTGAAGATACCCACACCACAGCACAAGACCTGCAAAATTTAGGATTTCAAACGCATATTATTCAAGCAATTCAGGCTCTCACCAAACTGCCGCATGAAACTCGTGTTCAAGCGGCTATGCGTACTGCACAAAACCCGCTTGCCTGTGCTGTAAAAATTGCAGATGTGCAAGACAACATGAATTTAACGCGGATTCCCAATCCTACAGCACGTGATTTAGCCCGTTTAGAAGAATACCGACAAGTTTTAGAGATTCTGCAAAAAAGCACAGCAATAAAGCACAATTAAAGATTGACAACATGCAACGATGCCACTTTAATTTAAGTATTGTTGCATAAATGGAATTTAGTCATGCTTACAGATTTGGATGATTTTTATTGTTTTGCCCAAGTGGTCGAACATGGTGGATTTAGTGCAGCAGAACGCGCCACCGATATTCCAAAATCCAAACTTAGCCGACGCGTACACAACCTAGAAGAACGCTTAGGTGTGCGTTTAATTCAGCGCAGCTCACGTCATTTTGCGGTCACAGAAATTGGTATGAATGTGTATCGGCATGCGCAAGTAATGATGAATGCTGCCCAAGCCGCGCACGACTTGGTCGATCACCTAAGTATTCAACCGCGTGGTGTAATTAAAGTCAGCTTACCTGTTTCAATTGCACAAAATGAAATTGCCAAAATCTTGCCTGAGTTTTTGAAAGCCTACCCTGAAATTAAAGTACAGCTAATTGTCAGCAACCGTCGTGTCGATATCGTCAACGAAGGGATCGACATTGCCCTGCGTGTCCGCTCAAATTTAGATGATGATCCAAGTTTGGTGATTCGCAAATTCAGCAACATCGAACAACATCTATTTGCCAGTCAGGCTTATTTGAATGAATTTGGCGATTTGAAAAAACCTGAAGATTTAAGTCATCATAAAATTTTAAGCATGTCGGATGAGCATTTAGATCAATACATGGTTGTGCATGATCAACAACAGCAACCGAAAAAAATTAAGGTCAACCCTACAGTCATGGGTTCAGATTTAATGATGCTAGCGCAATTGGCACGACAAAATTGTGGCATTGTGTTGTTGCCTGACACGATTGTTGAAGATTATGTTGCATCGGGTGAATTGGTTCGTGTTTTACCCGACTGGCACGCACCGCATGGTATTTTCCATGCCGTCTATCCATCACGCCGTGGTTTATTACCTGCTGTACGTGTATTTATCGACTATTTGGTCGAAAAGCTAACCATTCGTTAGCACATAGGATCTTTTGATTTCAGATACGAAACAGCAAAAAAAAAAGCTTATCTAAGACAGATAAGCTTTGAAAACTACAATCTAAAATAAGAAAGCTAAAACAAAGAAACTACAGCAAGTATCTTTGACTTCAATTATAGCGATTGTTCATTTTTTAACAAATAGTTTAAAACTAAAGTCTAAGATGTTTTATCTATCAGTCTTAACCTGAAAGCATTCGTGCATTAAATTTCAGGATAACTCCCCGTACCTTCTGGCCACGGCGATAACACTTCAAAGCCTGTATCAGTCACAGCAACCATATGTTCCCATTGTGCAGAAAGTGATTTATCTGTCGTCACCACCGTCCAGCCATCTTTCAGTTCTTTCACACGCGCTTTGCCCGCATTCACCATTGGCTCAATGGTAAATACCATGCCTTTTTTAAGCACCAAGCCTTGTCCAGGCTGACCATAATGCAGCACACTTGGTTGTTCGTGATACACCTGCCCAATACCATGTCCGCAATATTCACGCACAATGCTAAACCCTTCACGATGCGCCACACTTTGAATGGCATAGCCAATATCGCCCAAAGTCGCGCCCGGTTTCACCGCATGAATCCCTGCGCGCATCGCCTCATAAGTGGTATCGACCAGTTTTTTCGCTTCTGGTTTCACCTGACCCACATAGTACATACGACTGGTATCACCATAAAAACCATCTTTAATCACTGCCACATCAATATTAATAATGTCGCCATCTTTTAAAATGGTTTTGGATGATGGAATACCATGACAGACCACTTCATTGGGTGAAATACAGGTGGTTTTGGTATAACCGTGATAGCCCACATTGGCAGGAATGACTTTTAAGGTATTTACAATATAATCGTGACACAAATCATCTAAGTATTCTGTCGTGACTCCGGGTTTGACATGCTCGCCAATCATCTGCAACACCTGAGCAGCCAAACGCCCCGAAATGCGTAATTTCTCAATATCTTGCTCTGATTTAATGCTGACTTTAAGGGCGCGCATGATGAACTCCTGACCTGAAGCCTGAGATTATAGCCGTTATTTAAAACCTACTCAAACCTACTCAATGTGGGTTTGATGTTTAATTCCTACTTCACCATCAAGAACCTAAAACATTTGCTTTAGGGATTACCTCAATTCCATAGGCTGTCACGGTGTAACTCACCGCCTTAATCACCACTTATGCAGTGATTAAATCTTTATCCGCATATCGCAGGATATTAATTGATGCATTAACATCACGATTTTGGATGGTTTGGCAAACTAAGCACTTCCACTCTCGCGCAGAAAGTGTGAGAGATTGATTTAATTCACCACAGCACGAACACATTTTACTACTTGGGAAGAATCGACCAACCGAAAGTACCGATTTTCCATGCTGTTTGGCTTTATAAATCAACTGCCTTTTAAACTCATAAAAACCCATATCGGATATAGCTCTTGCGAGTTTACGATTCCTCAACATGCCTTTAACATTCAAATCTTCAATCGCAATCACATCAAAACGTGTTACCAAATCCGTTGTGACTTGATGAAGATTATTCTTGCGTAGACAGGCAATTTTATAGTGCAGGCGAGATAGCTTGGCTTTTGCTTTTTCTCGATTCTGACTACCTTTTTTCTTACGACTAAAAGACTTGTTGAGTCGTCTTAGTTTTGCAAGCTGTCTTTTAAGTGGTGCGTTAGAAGGAATAACCTCACCATTTGAAAGGGTGGCAAGATTAGAGACACCCAAATCAACACCGATACTTAAACCTGTTTTCGGTTTAAGCTTTTCGATCTGGGTGAGTTCGACAGCGATTGATACAAACCACTTACCACCTTGTTTAAATATTTTGGCCGAGAGAATTTTACCCTTATAGCGCAGATTCTCAGTCATTTTCACCCAACCCAAATTAGGGATTTTAATAGACCGACCCTTTACGCTAAATTGATCATTTGATAATGAAAAACGGTCATCCTTGCCTTTTTTTCTTGGCTTGGGGTATCCTGATTTGCCGTTAAAAAATCTATCAAAAGCACTACCCAACTGCTTAATCGCCAACTGTGGTGCGCACTTAGTCACTTTCTTCATGAAAGGATATTTTTCAAATTTAAAAGTGTTTAGGTGCTTTCTTAATTTACTCTCTTTAGGTCTATTAAGAAGCATTTCATTCACCGCAACATCATAATACTCACACTGATCTCGATATTCCTTATCAGCCTTGTATTGTCGCTGCCACTCTCTTAAAGCCCAATTATACGACAAACGAGCAACACCACTTGCCTGAGCAAAATGGCTTGCTTGTTTATTATTGGGCATCAATTCAATGATATGCCCTCGTATAAATCGACTCATAGTGCTTCTTTGACCGCCTGTATTAGCTTTTGGTTCTTTTTACTTCGGCTTCCATATAATCGTGCTGAAAATACAGTGATAATTTCCAGGACATCTTGAGCCAGTTCCTCCTCAAAACTCAAATTTTCACCCTGATTAATAATTACAATTTCAACATTCCGAGCTTCACATAAAGCAAAAACCAATTCAGCACCAAAACGTAATAATCGATCTTTGTGGGTTAAAACCAATCGACCAATTTCATTATTAATAATTCCATCCAAAAGAGCCTTAAGCCCTTTTTTGTGATAATTCATCCCTGAGCCTAAATCACTAATAATCTCAAATGTCCATCCCTGCTTGGCACAGTACATTTCCAAAACTTGTTTTTGTCGCTCAAGATCAGCCTTTTGATCGTGACTAGATACTCTTGCATAAGCAATAGTTTTTCGGCTGTTCTGAATTGATAGATCATGGATAAGTTCAGGTGTGATCTTGCTTAGATCGTAACGTCTGTGATTTTTTGGGGTTCTATCTGCGACTAAAGTGCCTTCCTCATCCCATCTTCTTAGGGTTTGGATGGAAACACCCAGTGTTTTAGCTGCAACGCCAATACTAACATATCTACTCATTTGTATATAATAATATAGAAATAGGTAGATTTCAACTAGCAGTTATTAACCCTTTCGGCTTGTAAAATCAGCTCAAGCTGCCAAACAAGTATCCATCGTCATGCGACCAACAGTTTTGTTTAAGAACTGCGCATTTAAAATAGCAACCAAAACTTATACTAGATAAGCCATCTATACTATGTGGGATCAGCATTTTTCAAAAATACATCAGATAAACAGTAAGTTATTTAATTTTTATAGTGAAGATTAAAATAGCCTACAAACACATATCATAAAAAATATTCATATGACCTATAAAATAAATTAGAAAATCATAGCTCGATCTACTAAAATCGCTTTCTTTTGTTTACATCTTATTTCTCTCCCATGACGAATTTACGCACACGGGATATTATTGCCTTGGGTTTTATGACCTTTGCGCTATTTATTGGTGCAGGTAATATTATTTTCCCACCTATCGTGGCACAACAAGCGGGCGAACACGTCTGGCTTGCTGCGCTCGGCTTCCTCATTACCGCTGTTGGCTTACCCGTGATTACCATTATGGCGTTGTCACGTGTCGAAGGTTCTATACAAATTTTAAGTTCGCCGTTGGGTAAAATCGCAAGCTTAATTTTAACAGTCGTCTGTTATTTAGCGGTTGGCCCGCTTTTCGCTACACCACGTACAGCTACCGTCTCTTATGAAATTGGTTTCTCTGCCTATTTTGGCGATTCCGCGAACACCTTATTCATTTATAGCGCCATCTATTTTGCCTTGGTGATGTTAGTTTCACTGTATCCACACAAAATTTTAGATACAGTGGGCTATGTACTTTCCCCGCTTAAAATTCTGTCATTACTAATTTTAGGCATCACTGCATTTATTATTCCGACAGGTACAATTTCACCTGCCATTCACAATTATGTGAACAGTCCTGTATCTGAAGGCTTTATTAATGGTTATCTCACCATGGATACTTTAGGTGCATTGGTATTCGGGATTGTGATTATTAATGCGATTCGTTCACGTGGCGTGACTGATAAAAAACTCATCACCCGCTATGCAGTATGGGCAAGTTTAATTTCAGGGGTTGGTTTAACGTTAGTTTATCTAAGCCTATTTAAACTGGGGATGGGCAGTCACGATGTTGCCGCCAATGCCAGTAATGGTGCAGTCATTTTACATGCCTATGTGCAACATGCTTTTGGCGGATTTGGCTCGGTATTTTTAGCTGCAATGATTTTTATTGCCTGCATGGTTACGGCAATTGGACTGACATGCGCATGTGCTGGATATTTTGAGCAAATTACTAAAATTCATTATCGCCGTTGGGTATTTATTTTAGTGGGCTTTGCCTTTGTTATTTCCAATCTTGGACTCACCAAACTCATTGCAGTTTCAGTGCCTATTTTAAGCGCGATTTATCCACCTGCAATTGTGGTCATTCTACTCAGCTTTTTCTGGGGATTATTCCGTATTCCAACCCGCGTGATTGCACCTACTGCCGCAGTTGCATTGCTCTTTGGCATCATTGATGCAATGAAGGCCGCAGACTTAGCTAGATTCTTGCCAACCACACTGACCAATTTTCCCCTGAGTGAACAAAACCTCGCTTGGTTGATTCCTGCATTACTGATTTTTGTATTCGCTGCAATTCATGATCGAATGAAAAAATAGCCAGTACGGACTTCGAGCTCGGCTATTTTTTCAAGTCATGCTCTATTTTCGAGCTGTATTGTATTAAAGTCGTGTTTTATCCAAATACGAATTTAAGTTAGACAATAATTGTCAGGTTTTACCCAAACCCGCACTTATTGTTTCTTGTGCTAAAACTGCCTCTTTTTAAGGCAATTTATCAGTCATGATAATAGCAACCCAAATAATTATTTGGTATAAATAAACAAATGAAATTAAAATATTTTCAATAAAAAACTAAAACAAAATAAATCATTCACCCATTTTAAGCAGAGCTCAAATTAACGCTAAAGTCGTATAGTCGCCCTCAAAATTAGCTGGCATAAAATATGCAAGTACGATTGAAATCGTATTTAAATGGCTTAAAAAACACACTACTTTTTATTATTTTGTAAATAAATGATAACAAATAGTAGTATTTCATATGAAAATGATGTTTTTTATCAAAATATGACTATAAGGGCTTGAAATAGTTTGCTAAACAAGGTAGAACAATAAAACCAATCTGACTAAAATGCTCTGATTTTAGTGATTTATAACAAGGAGGGATGGAGATGTTTTCACATTTCAATACGCAAGTCTTCATTAACGCTCTGAAGGCTAACCAAAATCTAGTTACTTTTTTAAGCACCACTTTTGCACTGATGCTGACCCTATTGCTCCAAGGCTCAATTCAAGGCAACTTGAAACCAACCTATTTTTTATATGCCTTATTGGTATGTATAGCCTTTGCGATTTGGACATCCATTGACCAAAAGTTTCGTGAACATAAAAACGTAGAAGTTCATTAATCATACCCTAGCACCCACTCATTTTAGCTTTTTCGCTTTCACTTTGCGGCAGATGGATCACTCCTCTGCCGCCAAACTCAAAAAGTAGATTCTAATCATCATTCCTGATCTACAACAAAAATCTCAAAATCTTCTACGGGCTACCAAGAAAAAATTAAACTGAGCAATTAGAATTACAACAATCCATAGATTGCGCCAAGCAATAACACACTAGTCCCACCCAATTCAGCCACAATCAATAACAGCATCGCCAAACTCATGCACCAACTTGGCAATGTCCATGCTGCAATTTGATGCGGTTGTTTAAATTGATTAGTGGTATCTTTAAGCAATCCATGCAAGATATAACTCAGAATAGAAAAGCTAAAAAATACTAAATTTAGAATCACACAAATTAAAATTACAGTGGCATCCCAAATACAAAAATAAGCCAAGACCGCTAAAATTAAACTTGCAGGTGCATATAACAAACTACTGCGATGTGCGATATCCACATAATAATGAGCACGCGCTTGGGCAGAAGCACGAATTTGCCAATATTTCCACACGCCTGTAAGCATCCCCACCCACAAAAATATTCCACTGAAAATAATCGCAAGGCGCACTGCCAAAGATAAACTTTCCATGTTTAACACTCTTTTATTTTTCGTGTGGCTATTTAACTACACTCGCAGACTACTAAGCTTGACTTTAGAGTCAGAATAAATACAAGTTTCTTTTTGGAACTCGTGTAAAGTAACTTTATTCTCATCATCCTTAAAACATTATGAGCACATTTGAAAGCTTAAATATTATATGTGCAGATGGTTATGCCCTCGCTGCCCGTTATTATCCAAATCAATATACACAAGCACAGCGTCTACCCGTCTTGATTTGTCCCGCGACAGGCATTACCAAGAATTTTTATCACGCTTTTGCCACATGGCTAAATGAACAAGGCTATGCTGTGCTGTGTTTTGATTTTCGTGGTATTGGTGATTCGTTACACGAACCATTGAAACAATGTGAAGCCAGTATTGTTGATTGGGGGCAGTTAGATATTCCTGCAGCAGTAAATACTTTGCTGCAAAAAACGCAAGCTGAACAAGTGGTTTTATTGGGACACAGCGCAGGCGGACAATTACTGGGGATTAATCCTGAATATCATAAAGTGGCAAAAGTCGTAGCTGTTTCAGGCTCTACAGGCCACACAAAAGGTTTAAAAGGTCGTACTCGCCTACTTGCCCCTGTGATGTTTAAAGTTATTTTTCCACTTGCCAGAATCACACATGGTTATGGCCCAACCAATGCAATTGGCATGGGCGAAAACCTACCTAAAAATGTGGCCCAACAATGGGCACAATTTTGTAGCAAACCCGGCTATGTCATCAATGCTATAGGCAAAACAGTTTCACAGCATTATCACGATGAAATTCGTTGCCCGATTACTGCTATTTGGAGTTCGGATGATGAGATTGCCACCGAAGCCAATGTGAAAGATTTACTCCGTCTCTATCCCCATGCATCGACTAATATGATTGAACTTAAACCAAAGCGTTATCAGCATAAAGCCATTGGGCATATGGCGATGTTTAAAAAGTCACATCGAAATTTATGGAATGTGATTGAAAATCAATTGGCAGTTTAATTTTTAGTGGCGAAGTCACATACAAATTAAACATTTGTTTTAGTTTCTCGCTTTTTCTTTTCCCTGTTTAAGCAACCAAATTTGTAATCCTGTTTGGTTGTTTCTTTTTTTCTATTCCATGCCACATTTCATGTTCAGCTTTTAAAATCCAGACTTATCGCTGATACACATTTTCAGGATGAAACATCACAATCTTTTTATTACACCATAAAAAAGCTCCACCATTTCGGTAGAGCTTTTTGAGTGATTTAATTCAAAGCTTAGTAATTAGCGTAAGCGAATCATCACAGTTTTAATACGGTTACCATCAAGTTCTGTCACTTCAAAGTGCACACCTTGATAATCCAACTGCGTGCCGACCTGAACTTCACCTTGGGTTTTATCTAAAATCAAACCTGCAACGCTAATGTAGCCTGCATCTTCTTCAATCAGATCCATCATACCCAGTTCAAGTTCAAGCTGGTATAAATCCAGCATACCTGTTGCTTTCCATTCGTTTTCATTGGTTTTAACCAAATCTAACTGTTCGTCTGCATCAGGGAATTCACCTGCAATCGCTTCAAACACATCAAGCGGTGAAATCAAACCTTGAACATTACCAAACTCATCGCTGACTAAAACCAAAGAACCTTTAGAGGTACGTAACGTATTGATCGCATCAATCACTTTCATTTTTTCAAAAATGTAAATTGGACGCTGACGTTTAATTAAAGCTTTAAGCTCTTCTTCTTCGTCCAATACATCCAACAACTCTTTGGCACGTACAATACTAATGACTTTATCTAAACTACCACGACACACTGGGAATAAGCTGTGTGGTACAGATAGAATCTGTTCGCGGATTTGTTCAGGTGAATCTTCAATATCGACCCATGAAATTTGGCTACGTGGCGTCATAATTGATGCGACTGAACGCTCTGCCAAGGTCAAGACACCACCAATCATGTAGCGTTCTTCATCTGCAAACGCTTCTTGCGCTTCGTTATGCAAATCAGGGCTACTGGTTTCAACTCGCCCCCCCATCAATTTTAAAATTGAATCTGCAGTACGGTGACGTAACGGAATTTTTGCTTCATGTTTTGCAACATTGCGCTGACCAAATTGGTTAAACGCTTCAATAGCAATCGCAACACCAATACCCGAATAGATATAACCTTTAGGGATATGGAAGCCAAAACCTTCTGCAATCAAGCTGATACCAATTAATAGTAAGAAGCTTAAACACAAAATCACCACTGTTGGATGACGGTTCACAAAAGCAGTTAATGGCTTAGATGCAAGTAACATCACCAACATTGCAACCACCATGGCAACCATCATCACATAGATGTTGTCGACCATGCCAATTGCGGTAATGACTGAGTCTAAAGAGAAAACTGCATCTAGAACAACAATTTGTGCTACAACTGCGGCAAAACTTGCATAAACCACATTGGTCGTGACTTTGACTTCGGGTTTGCCTTCCATCTTCTCATGCAACTCTCCTACCGCCTTATAGACGAGGAACAAACCGCCACCCAAGAGAATGAGGTCACGCCCTGAAAAGGTTTTTTCAAATAAGGTAATTAACGGTTCGGTTAAAGTAACCAACCAAGAGATTGCAAATAACAATCCTAAACGCATAAACAACGCTAAAGATAAGCCAATCACACGGGCTTTATCACGCTGTTCTGGGGGTAATTTTTCTGCAAGAATTGCAATAAAGACTAGGTTATCAATACCTAATACGATTTCTAGAATAATAAGTGTAATTAAACCAACCCATATTCCCGGATCTAATAAAAACTCCATTAGTTCATAGCTCCGAGATAGTTAGCAGAAATCGAAATATAAAGTAGACCTGCGCACGGCGACGGATCCATAAAAGTAACCTTTTTAGCAATAGATAGCTTAATTATGCACAATCTTGAACATTTGTAATTAAATTTTTAATTTTTTTGAATAAAACTAAACAGTACGATCTATAAGAAGGTTTTTACTTTATTTTTCACATTCTTAATTTTTTTAGAGCGATGACAGCCAAACAAAAGCCGTGAGAATGGATTAAAAATGTCAAATGAATTGTAATGTATTTTTAGACGCATTAGTCATAGATTACAACTGTAAGCCAACCCACACTTTAATCTAAACTTAAAATATTGATAAAAAACAACTATTGTTAAAAGATTAGACCAAAGCTTATAATTTTTTTGCAAAATTCAACGCAATAACCCGCACTTTTACCTAAAAGCCAAGTGTACAAATGTATTTTTTTAACTAAAATGCAGCCTAAGTTGATGGTTAAATTGATAATTCAACTTATAAAACCAGATAACTCACTACTAATCCAAACTAAAACAATTCTATAGGATTAATTGATATGACACATGAATATGGATTGAACTTAAACAAATGCCTACGCGCTTGGAAAAATAGCCATTTCAAAGCCAGCTTCTAAATCGAGATTCATCATATTTCGTCAGATTTCAACCAAATTTTAGCCACTGAAAGCATCTTGCTAAGCACATGAGTTTTCACATAAAATGTGAAATATCAAAAATACAATTAAAACAATGCAGGGAATATGCAATGTCCAAGAAATATTCAAAATTTCTACCATCCGCCGACCAATATGATATTGAACAATTTCCGTATTATTGGGTCACACAAGTACATGCTCAATATGTACAGAATGTCGATCAGGCACTTAAAAAGTATGGTTTAGATAATTCTCGCCGTCGTATTTTATTGGCATTAAGGTCAAAAGCACATGCGAGTGTGTCTGATTTGTCAGACATGGTGGTGTCAAAAATGTCAACTACAACTAAAATTGTTTATCGTTTAAAAGATGAAGGTTTGGTTGAAACTTATTCTTGTGATGATGATGCGCGTATCACTCGTGTCGTGCTTACTGAAAAAGGTAATGAGATGACCAACAAAATTAATGATCTGACTAGCGTTGTTTTAGAGCAGTCATTTGATGGTTTAACTCCACTACAAATTGAAAAAATGATGGAAAGTTTACGTCATATTTTTAATAATTTAGCACGCTAAACATCACGTTATTGTTCCACATCTGTTCTTATCCTATATAAGCACAAGATGTACTTAAAGATCGAAAAAATTGAGCTGGGGGCTTACTTTTTCGATCTTTGCTTTTGGTACATGTGAACACTCAAACTCGTCTAAAGGAAAGCCCTGCACAAAGCTGTGTATGTTCGGTGTTTTCAAACTTAGCCATTCATCTAAACGTGCATGTGGAATAACAATAACAGAACGTTTGACTGGCCCAGGCTCATGAAATTCCTTCATCATCGCGTGATCAATTGCGTCCATGGTAATCATACTCGCAGAACGGACAATTTCTTCCGTGCCTTGCCCATCCTTTAAACGGCAAATTTCATACAGTGCTGCAATAAAAAAGGCCTGTCCATCTTTACGACGTACACCCCAACGCTGCGGTTTACTGTCTATATATTTGGATTCATAAAATTCTGACACAACAATCGCGCCAAATTTACACTTATAAGCAGCTTCACTAAAACTTGGTTTTTCTAATAAAGTTTCGTTACGGCAATTATAGGTTTTTTGCGCAATACTTCTGTCTTCCGCCCATTTGGGAATCAAGCCAAAATTCACCGAGCGCCACTCTAAACCTTGTTCAGACTTAAACAATAGTGGCACACTCGAATTTGGATACGCTTCTTCAGCATATTCAAACGGAATTTCAGGCAGACCTAATGCAGATAATTGCGCTATGCTTATTGGTTTAAAATTGGCACACATATACAAATTGGATGATTAGACACACGCACTATATTATGCGTTTTGATCATGAACAGTAAGTGCGCACCCACGCATTCCTTCTTACTCAAACAAAACGCAGGACAAATAATTACCGTTAAGCTGGCAATGTCAGCCAATGCGTGCGGGTGAATTCCTCAAAAATCCAGCGTCCATTAAAACGCCCAAGCCCAGAGTTTTTCTCTCCCCCAAACGGAGCATTAGCCTGATCTGCCACACTAATACCATTGATATGAGTCATACCGATATCCAGCTGTTCTGTAAAACTAATACCACGTTCAATATTCGAGGTACAAACCGCACTAGATAAGCCAAAACGGGTATCATTGGCCAGCTTTAAGGCATGTGCTTCATCACGAGCTTTCAGTACTGGCAGAATCGGTCCAAAACTTTCTTCCTGAGCCAGTGGAGATTCAGGTGCTACCCCAGTAAAAATATGTGGATAGACCAGATTACCTTCTATCCCCCCTTCGTATACCAGCTCTGCACCCTGCTCTTTTGCACTTTGAATAATCTGCTGATGTTTTTTGATCTGACTCTGATTGATGATCGGCCCAATGATGGTCTCTTCTAGATTTGGATCACCCACAGCAACAGTTTTCACTCGCTCTAAAAGTTTTTCCACATAGGCATCATGAATAGACGCATCGACAATGACCCGATTGGTGCTCATACAGATTTGCCCCTGATGCATAAAGCGTCCCATGATTGTCAGTTCTACTGCCAGCTCAAGATCAGCATCATCCAGAATCACCAGTGGCGCATTTCCGCCCAGTTCCAGCGCCAGACGTTTAATTCGAGGGCTGGCTAAGGCTTTACTTCCTACATTCTGTCCGACTTCAGTAGAGCCCGTGAATGAGATCATTTTTGGAATCGGATGTTCGACAAAATAATCACCGATTTCACTGCCTGCACCTGAAACCACATTGAGCACACCTGCGGGTAAACCAGCTTCTTCAAACAATTTGCCTAATAAGGTTCCACCTGTCACTGGTGTATCACTTGCTGGCTTGAGTACCACACTATTTCCACAGGCAATCGCTGTTGCTACCGAACGCATGGATAAATGAAATGGAAAATTCCATGGGCTAATGACACCAATCACACCCAAAGGTTTACGCAGTACCAGACTTTTACGTTGGGGATCTTTGCTCTCCAGCTGTTCAGTCTTGATCTGCTCCGGAAATTTCTGACTTTCCTGAATAATGGATAAAGCAGCGCCAACTTCCAGACCCGCTTTAAAACGGGTACTTCCAGACTCAAGAATTAACCAGTCAATAATTTCATCCTGGCATGCCTGAATCACCTGTTGTAGTTTTTGCAGGATTTGCTGTCTTAACTCAACTGATTTAATAGCACCCTGTTGAAAGGCTTTATCAGCTGCCGCATAAGCCGCATCAACATCTGCTGTACTGGCAGCCTGCAAAGTAAAAATCGTATCTTGAGTATAAGGATTCAAATTCTGAATCATTTTCTGGGAACGGCCAGGTTGCCACTGGCCCGCAATAAACTGCTGATCCAAATTTTGATATGCCATGCTGTTCTTCCCTGCAATTTATTGATTTGCTTTTACTTTAGCAGAGCCATTTCAGGATGGAAGTGACAGCGACGAATTGTTACGCTTTTATCTTGAGCTTTCTAAGTGAATGAAACTTACTGATCCATGAATCTTATTCTTTGCTGTCTAAATCTTCCAGTACATCAGCCAAAATACGATTCTTAGAAATTAAAAATTGAGAATTAAATTGAGTCTTAAATGTCATGATCCAAAGTTCTACAACTACCCAGCATGAGGAGCTGTAAACGCTCATAGGAATACCGACTGGCAGATATAAAGCTACTGTTTAACAGATAATTATTATTAAAGTTTTCTTCTGTGACATTGTTCTGTTTTAGGTGTTCAGTCAGTTAGTTTACCTTCCAAAAGAACATTTTTATCCTTAGATCTTTTTTAAGAGCAATAAAAAAAGCCTCCGAAGAGGCTTTTTTTTAAGTTACAGGATTAGTCACCTGTATAACCTTTAAGTTTTAAACGCGCTGCGTGTAGAAGCGGCTCTGTATAGCCTGATGGCTGTTCACCACCTTTGAAGATCAGATCAGAAGCAGCCTGGAATGCAATGCTGTTGTCAAAGTCAGCAGCCATTGGCTTGTACAGTGGATCATTCGCATTTTGTTGATCTACAATTTTCGCCATGCGCTGCATTACTTCTTCAACCTGTTCACGCGTTACAATTCCGTGACGTAACCAGTTGGCAACGTGCTGAGAAGAAATACGTAAAGTTGCACGGTCTTCCATCAGGCCCACATCATTGATGTCTGGAACTTTAGAACAACCTACACCCAGATCAACCCAACGAACAACATAACCCAAGATACCTTGGCAGTTATTTTCCAGTTCTTTTAGTTTCTCTTCTTCAGACCAGTTGGTATCAGTTGCAAGAGGTGGAGTTAACAAATCATCTAAAGGCAATGCTTCAGTTGCAAGCAATTCTTGCTGACGGTTTGCTACATTAATTTGATGGTAGTGAATCGCGTGAATCACTGCACCTGTTGGAGACGGAACCCATGCACAGCTTGCGCCTGCTTCAGGATGTTCAGTCTTGGTTTTGTACATGTCTAACAGCATGTCTGGTTTTGGCCACATGCCTTTACCAATCTGTGCTTTACCACGTAGACCTGTTTGTAGACCTACCATGACGTTACGGTTTTCGTAAGCTGGGAACCATTTTTGGCCTTTGATTTCGCCTTTACGAACAAATGGACCTGCTTCCATGAAGGTATGGATTTCATCACCTGTACGATCCATGAAACCGGTGTTAATAAAGATGGTACGGTCTTTCGCCTGAGCAATACAGTTTTTCAGGTTAACAGAGGTACGACGCTCTTCATCCATGATACCGATTTTCAGGGTTTTAGCAGGTAAGCCAAGCGCTTGTTCAGCACGTTCAAACAGCTCAACCGCAAATGCTACTTCTTCTGGACCGTGCATTTTTGGCTTAACGATATACATAGAACCGGTACGTGAGTTCTTGATCGTGTTCTCACCACGGATATCAGCCACAGAAAGCAATGGAGTGACCAATGCATCCATGATGCCTTCATAAATTTCTTCGCCATCTACAAGGATCGCCGGGTTTGTCATCAAGTGACCCACGTTACGAAGCAGCATCAATGAACGGCCATGAACCTTGGTCTCACCGCCTTCAACATTTTTGAAGGTGCGGTCAGCATTTAGTTTACGGGTAATGGTCTTGCCATTTTTCTCGATAGACTCTTCAAGCGTACCTTTCATCAAGCCTAACCAGTTACGGTAGCCTTCAACTTTTTCTTCAGCATCAACTGCTGCAACAGAGTCTTCCAAGTCTTGAATCGTCGTTACAGCCGCTTCAAGCACAACATCTTTCACGCCAGCTGCATCTGTCTGTCCAATTGGGCTGTTTGCATCAATCTGGATGACTGCGTGCAGGCCGTTATTTTTCAGTACGATTTCAGTTGGTGCAGAAGCTTCGCCATTGTAACCAACGAATTTAGAGCTATCCGCAACAGTTGTTGTAGAACCATCTTTTAGGCGAACAACAAGTTTGTTTGCTTCTACAGCATATTGAGTCGCGTCGGCATGTGAACCTTGCGCCAATGGGAAAGTTTCATTTAAGAAGTTTTTCGCGAATGCAATTACTTTTTCACCACGAACTGGGTTGTAGCCTTTACCTTTTTCTGCGCCATTTTCTTCAGAAATAACGTCAAAACCGTAAAGTGCGTCATATAACGAACCCCAACGTGCGTTTGCTGCGTTCAAGCAATAACGTGCGTTACGTACAGGTACTACGAGCTGTGGACCAGCCAATAATGCGATTTCTTCATCAACATTTTCGGTGGTAATTTGAAAATCTTCTACTTCTGGTAATAAGTAGCCAATTTCAGTCAAGAAAGCTTTGTAAGCTTCTAATTCAAATGTATTATTGCGGTGCCATTCATCAATTTTAGCCTGAAGCTCATCACGCTTTGCGAGTAATGTTTTGTTCTTAGGGCTAAGATCGACAACGACTTGCTCAAAGTTTTTCCAGTATGTATCACTGTCCAAACCAGAACCTGGTAATGCTTCATTTTCGATGAAATCGTAAAGTTCTTTAGCAATCGCTAACTTGCCTTTTTGAATACGTGCAGTCATTGTCTTTCCTGATATTGCTACTTTTTATACAAGAGATTCTAGTATACTGATTTATATTTAGCTGAATAGTATTATCACATTTCAAAATAACGATCATTTATTACAAGATGAATGACAACAATCATCATAAATCCTGATCAGAAACACGACACTATTACTCATCTAAATACACTTTTACAGTGTATAAAGTTTTTGAAATGTCGAAATTAGACTTAAGTTCAGATTTTGTTGTAAAAATCGACGTCAGTCTTATTGCAACCCTTCAAGATTAAGCCATGTTTATGACAAAATGTCGATAAAACCAACAGTCACATCTTTTCTATCATAAAAAAGCGCCTAGTTCTAGGCGCTTAAAAGATCAACTGATTTGATGTTTGGCTTCGGTGGCCTGTATCTGTCGATGTTCTTCATTTAAGTAATCATCAGACTGCATTTCCAATAAACGTGAACGTGTGCGTTCAATTTCAAATGCCAGTTTTTCGCCCTGATAAATTTCAATAATCGAATCTTCAGAAGTCAGTAATAACTTGACACCACGATCATAAAATTCATCGACCAAATAAATAAAACGACGTGTTCCTTCAGACAAGAAGTCTGTTAAATGCGGTACATTGCTCACCAAAACCGTGTTGTAGATGTTGGCAATTTCAATAAAGTCTGCAGGACTACGCGGTTTAAAGCACAGTTCTGAAAATTCACACCACAACACATCTTCAGTATGCGCAATTGTTTCAACAATACGTTGGTTGATAATAATTGGCTCAGAAGAATAATGTTGTGTATTACTCAAAGCACTGAAACGCTGTGCCATCCAGTTTTGATTATCATGCGTTAAAGGCGATTTAAATAATTGCGCCTGTTTCAAAACACGTAAGCGATAATCTACACCAGCATCGACATTTAGCACTTGGCAATGTTTTTTGACCATTTCAATGGTTGGAATAAAACGATCTCGATGGATACCATTTTTATATAAACCGTCTGGGGCGATGTTAGATGTTGCCACCAAAGTAATGCCACGATGGAATAATTTTTGGAACAAGTCACTCAGAATCATCGCATCAGTCACGTTAGATACGAAAAATTCATCGAAACAAATCACCACTGCATCTTTATAAATTTGGTCTGCAACAGAATCGAGCGGGTTACGCTGCCCTGAAAGTTTGTTCAGTTCACGATGCACATGCTGCATAAAGTGGTGAAAGTGCATACGTGTTTTACGTCTAAATGGAATCGAGTCGTAAAACTGATCCATGAGCCATGTTTTACCACGACCTACACCACCCCACATATAAACACCCTGTGGTGCTGTTTGGCGGCGGAAACGGCGGAACGCTTTTTTTGATGCTTTATAGCGTTGAATTAATTCCTGCCACACACGCTCAAGTTCGTGTACAGCCTGCGCCTGCGCATCATCTGGCATAAATTGTCCAGAGGCTAACGCTTGTGCATAACGCTCCGCAGGCGATAATGGAGTAAAGGCTGTGGTTTGTGGCGAATTAAAATCAGACATATTCATCAGTACTTATTTGGGCAAATAGATTATAACGAAGATCGAATCACGAGATATAGCACTTTGGCATAGTTTGCAAAATACTTAGGCTATTTTGTATATTGGCGTGGACTTTGTCCAAACCACCGCTTAAAGGCATGATTAAATGCTGCGGGTTCTGAATAACCAAGTAACTCTGCAATCATTTCAATTGAATATTCCTGATATTCAATTAATCGCAATGCTTTATCTTTGATGAGATCTTCACGAATTTGTTTATAACTGGTGTTAAGTTGTTGCAGTTGATGGCGCAATGTCCGTTCAGGAATTTGCAAAGCATGTGCTGTTTCTGCCATGCTCGGCATACTGCCCTGTTGTAACTCCAAATAATCTTTTACGCGCTGCACTACCGAAGGCGCATCATCTTCAAGTTTAAGTCGCTCTAACTCAATCACACACTTGGCTTCATAACTGCTAAAAGTGACTGCATCGGCAGAGGGAATACGTGCTGTGAGAACTGCATCATCAAACCAAAATGCTGCTTGTGATTGATTAAAAACAATATCTTGACCGTAATAATCATAAAAAGTTTGCAAAACTTCACTTTGCTGCGGCTGTACAAATGGCAATTCTATGCGAATACGTGGCGCACTCATCCCCATCATTTTATATAGGTCTTGAATAAATTTGAATGTGCCTGAAATTTCACACTGCGCACGTAATACACCTAAACTACTATGTAAATCATTGGGTTGATAACACAATGCAATATGTCGCGTGCTATGTTGTAAACTTAGTTTCCCGCTTAAATGCGTCAATCCCTGATATTGAATCCCTTTTTCTAATGCAGTGGCAATATCTGGACTGGTCACCAATAACATCAATAAAGGACCATAACCTGCCAAAGCATAATGCTGTCCAATAAACAGCCCCATTTCAGGTTCTACATCTTCACCAATCACTTTTAGAATATCCCATTCCAAACTCGGATGAATGATTGAACTGGTATCTAGCGCATCTGCACGCAAGCCGATACTTTGCAATTTTGCATCGACATCAACGCCTGCTTTACGCATGCCTTGTATTAAATACATTAAGCCAAGTATGGATCTTTTCATAAAATGAACAGTGCGAAACGGAATATCCTTTTTACCCGATTCGTCCACAGATAGAAATTGCCGAAAATATCAATTTTTATGTCAGCACGATCATGTTACCGCATGCTGGCTTATTCTATCCTGACTCAAACAAACTCAAATCAAACAAAATAAATATAAGGATATCTTCATGCAGGATGCAGCAGCGTATTATCAAGTCGCAATTATTGGTGCAGGCTTTGGCGGATTAGCCATGGCGATTCGTTTACTACAACGCAATATTCATAACTTTGTGATTTTAGAAAAGTCTGATGAAGTGGGTGGTACTTGGCGTGAAAATCAATACCCTGGTGCGGCTTGTGATGTGCAGTCGCATCTGTATTCATTGTCATTTGCACCCAAAACTGACTGGTCAAAACGCTATGCCGAAGCACCAGAAATTTTTCAATATATTCAAGATGTGGTGCAACAATTTAATCTGCGTGAATATTGCCAATTTAACAGCGAAGTGGTGCATACGGAATACCATGAAAAAGAATGTCTGTGGCACGTTACATTAAAAGATGGCAGACAATTGAGTTGTCAATATTTAATCTTTGCTTCTGGTCCACTACATGTGCCGCAAATCCCTCACATTCAAGGGATTGAAAAGTTTCAGGGCAAGGTTTTTCACTCCTCACAATGGGATCATCAATACGACTTAAATGGTAAAGTTGTGGCATCCATTGGTACTGGCGGCAGCGCAATTCAATACATTCCTGAAATTGCACCCCAAGTCAAACAACTATATGTGATGCAACGTACGGCTGCATGGGTCATTCCACGCGATGAACGTAAATATTCACAACTCAGCAAGACTTTGTTCAAGGCATCGAATATTTATCGCCAAATCCATCGTACCCGCTTGTACTGGACCAATGAGTCTCGTGTCGTGCCGATTGTACAACCTCAGATCATGAAATATGGTCAAAAGCTTGCAGAAGCCTTTATTCGTTTTCAGGTGAAAGATAAAGAACTCGCCAAGAAACTAACTCCTGATTTCGTCATGGGTTGTAAGCGTATTTTGATTTCCAACAAATACTTTCCAACCTTTAACCGTAAAAACGTTGAACTGGTTACAGATGCTATTCAGGAAATTACTGCAAATGGCATCATCACCAAAGATGGTAAAGAACGTCAGATTGACTGCCTGATTTATGGTACAGGTTTTATTACCGATCCACGTATCTACTTAAAGCATTTTGATTGTGTCGGTCGTAATGGCATTGAGCTGAAACAGGCATGGAAAGATGGCGCTGAGAGTTATTATGGCATTGTCACCAAGAACTTCCCGAACCTGTTCCAGCTACTTGGTCCTAACACAATCTTAGGTCATAACTCTGTGATTTTCATGATTGAATCACAAGTGAACTATATTCTACAGTTGATCCAGACCGTGGATAAAACTGCTACTCAGGCGATTGAAATCAAGCATGATGTACAAGATCAGTTCAACGAACGTGTACAGGAACAGCTTAAAGGTACGGTATGGCAAGCAGGTGGCTGTAGTAGTTGGTATCAGGCAGCGGATGGCAAAAACTTCTCTCTATGGCCAACTTATACCTGGAAATACTGGTTAGAAACGCGTAAAGCCAATGTTGCTGATTATAATTTTATGAGTAATGACGCTAAGCAATCAAAAAAACAAGTCGCTTAAATTGTAATGATAAAGGAGAGGATAATTTATGATCCTCTCCTTTATTGTTTTAAGGTTCGTAATAATCGCCATTACCTGACCTTGGTATGGTGTAATAAACATCCACATACGAACGCTTGTGATCTTTTAGGGGAAAACGTTTCACTAAAATCATGGCATACGTATTTTCAATATGCTGATAATCTTCAATTTGATCTTGTTTAATAATTTGCCACTGTCCTTTTTCCCGATTTTCCCATAATCCGACCTCTTTAATTTCACGAATCTTTAAGCATTGTGGTCGATCGGAAGCTGCGCTGTTATTTTCACAAGATACGAAATGAGGAAAAACCTCAAATGTTAAAATTTCAGGTTTAGACTGATATTTTGTTTCAGGTGTCATTTTTCCTACAAATGAATACTGCTGACTATCTAACATTTTAAATGTTAAGGTTGGTTGAGCAATATTGGTTGAATCCAAGGTAAATATAGCCTGCTTGTCTTGATCAAATAAATTTGTCGCTAATACTTCTTGTTTTGCTAATTCATCAGAACATCCCATAGCGGTTAGCATAAAATCTTCTGTCGCAATTAATTTTTTCCCCTGAATTTTATAAGGCGCACCCCCAGCATTACACCCTGTATTCACCCCAACACTATTATTTTCAAAGATTAATTTAATTGGAGGATTCTCATTTGGGGGTTGATATTGCCAAAAATATGAAGTTAATATTTTCTCTGGATCTACTGAAATCTTTTTTGGCTCCTGTACAACTGGGGTACAAGCAAGTAAACCCACACTACAGCATAAAAAGAAAAATATAGATTTAACTTGCATTTAGTCCCTCCTCCATATCTATCTGCTGATATTTTGTATAGCACTTATCTGGGCATAATGGATGAATCATATACTGGGATAAAATAAAAAATTAAGCAACTTCAATGGATGTTACCCTGGCCATGGTGAAGCAATCATGTGGCACGCATTATGTGCCACATGCCATGATGAGTGGCTTAATTCTTTCGCTACTCGCACCACTATTGATTAGTTTATTTTTAAATTTGAAGTTTTAAATGGTATTGCAACGCAAATGAGAGGCAACCATAAGTTGCCCCCATTTTATGACATCTTGATCTTAGAAATTAATATCAATATTGCTTAAAACATCACCCAAAAAATCCAAAATATCTGCCCCAATTTCAATCACATCCACGCCCGATGTCCAATCTGTACTCTGACTTTGAGGTGCCTGTTGTTGTTCGGTTTCTTCTAACTGTTGTACAATTTCTTCGGCTTGTTGTTGTAAATCTTCCGTATTTAATTCAGGGGACATGAAAAAATCCTCAATTAAAAAAATCTCATAAAATCACACTATATTCAAAATGAAAAGCCTTTCTTAAAAAAGGCTTTTCGCACTCATGTGACAAAGTAAAAGTACAACAATTACAACGTCGCTAAAATATCTTTTAAAGTCTGATTTGGATTAGCAGCTTGTGTAATAGGACGACCAATAACCAAATGTGTTGAACCGTTCAGCATTGCCTGTTTAGGTGTCACAATACGTTTCTGGTCATCTGCATTCGAACCCTCAGGACGAATCCCTGGAGTTACTAAGGCAAAATCCTGCCCTAAGATTTCACGCAACATTTTGGCTTCTTGCGCAGAACACACCACACCATCTAAACCACTTTCTTGAGTGAGTTTAGCTAAACGCTGAACTTGCTCAAAAGGCTCAATATCTAAACCTAAATCTTTTAAATCTTCACGCCCCATAGAGGTTAGTACAGTCACTGCAATCAGTTGAGTCTGATAATTCCCTGCTTTTAAACGCTCCACACAGGTTTCCATCATTTTACGACCACCTGAGGCATGCACGTTGACCATCCATACGCCTAAATCTGCTGCAGCACATACAGCCTGAGCCGTTGTATTTGGAATATCGTGAAATTTCAAATCTAGAAAAACCTCAAAACCTTTGTCATGCAAGGCTTTCACGACTGCAGGACCTTCATGGGTAAATAACTCTTTACCAACTTTTACTCGACATAATGCAGGGTCTAATTGTTCTGCAATGGTTAAGGCGTCATATTGGCTTTTAGCATCGAGGGCAACAATGATACTCAAGAGAATTACCTATGGATTTGACAAAGAGTCGCTATTATAAAGTGATTCGTGCCAAGCAGATAGTCAAAAAGACAGCTTATCCCCCATCGCAGCGATAATCAGCCATTCGTCAAAGGCACACATAAAAAAACACCCCAAGATAACCTTGAGGTGTTGATGATCAATTCGCTCAACAGAGCAAATTAAAGTGCATTAGAAGAACGATCTTCAGTATGCACATCTAATACCGTTTTTTCATGACGAGTATGCGCAGCAGCTTCAGAAGCAGCCAGTTGAGCTGCATGAATTTGCTCTTTGCGTAGGTATTCAATATCTTTACGTAGTCGCTTAATTTCCCAACTATTTTGGAATACACGGAAAACCTGCACGCCCAACAATAACCCTAGCACCAAACCAAGTGCCAATGTAATCAGTAGCAATAGACCCAAACGCATTGCAGGCACTTGAGTAAATAACAGGTCAACTGAAAGTTCAGTGCCGTTTTGCAAAACCAATGCCAGAGAATATCCAAATAGAATAACTAAAATAGCGACTAGAACGTAACGCATAAACACCCCTAGGAATTTTATTTATTTACAGACTCGTTTACTGCATCACGTAGTGCTTTACCCGGTTTAAAGTGCGGTACAGCTTTAGCCGCAACTTCTACAGACTTACCTGTTTTTGGGTTACGACCTACACGTGGTTCACGGTGATGCAATGCAAAACTACCGAATCCACGAATTTCAATTCGGTTATCTGCCGATAGTGATGCAATCATTTGATCAATCATGATCTTCACAGCTTCTTCCACCAATGGCTCAGCCAAATGTGGATTTTTCAAAGCAATTCGTTCTATCAAATCAGACTTATTAAGTGCTTCAGTAGTCATCTGCGACCTCTTTAATTATCAAGCTACTTTTACCTAAACTGATAATAACCTGTTTAAATACAAAACGGTAGCGTAATAATTGAATACTACGCTACCGTTTACAGTATTTGTGTAAAAAGTATGTGCTAATTTACATTAACCATACAGTTTACCCGCAACTTAGTTGCCCATTTGAGCTTTGATCAAGTCACCAATTGTCTTAGGACCATTGTCTTGACCGCTAGTTGCAGTTTTCAAGTTAGCAACAGCTTCTTTCTCTTCAGCTTCGTCTTTCGCTTTGATAGACAAGTTGATAGAGCGAGATTTACGGTCTACGTTGATGATTTTCGCTTCAACTTCTTGACCAACTTCCAAGAACTTAGTTGCATCTTCAACGCGATCACGGTTGATTTCAGATGCTTTAAGTGTTGCTTCAACTTCGTCAGCTAACTTAACAGTTGCGCCACGAGCATCAACAGCAGTTACAGTACCTTTAACCAAAGCACCACGTTCGTTAGCAGCTAAGAAATCGTTGAATGGATCGCTGTTCAATTGCTTGATACCAAGGCTGATACGGTTGCCTTCAGCGTCTACAGAAAGGATAACCGCTTCAACAGTGTCACCTTTCTTGTAACGACGAATAGCTTCTTCGCCTTGCTCGTTCCAAGAAATGTCAGACAAGTGAACTAGGCCATCGATACCGCCTGGTAAACCGATGAAGATACCGAAGTCAGTGATTGACTTGATTGTACCTGAAACTTTTTCACCTTTGTCGTGGTTCTTAGCAAACTCTTCCCATGGGTTAGCACGAGTTTGTTTGATACCAAGAGAAATACGACGACGCTCTTCGTCCACTTCAAGAACCATAACGTCAACTTCGTCACCAATCTGAACAACTTTAGATGGGTGGATGTTTTTGTTAGTGTGGTCCATTTCTGAAACGTGTACTAAACCTTCAACGCCTTCAGCGATTTCTGCGAAACAGCCGTAGTCAGTTAAGTTTGTTACGCGAGCTTTAACGATAGAACCTTTAGGATAACGGCTCATGATCGCTAACCATGGATCTTCGCCTAATTGCTTAAGACCTAAAGATACGCGGTTACGCTCTTTGTCAAATTTAAGTACTTTAACAGTAACTTCTTGACCCACTTCAACCACTTCTGATGGATGCTTGATACGTTTCCAAGCCATGTCAGTGATGTGAAGAAGACCGTCAATACCGCCAAGGTCAACGAATGCACCGTAGTCAGTAAGGTTCTTAATCGTACCAGTAACAGTTTGACCTTCTTCAAGCTGAGCAAGAAGCGCTTCACGGTCAGCTGAAGATTCAGCTTCCATAACTGCACGACGAGATACAACAACGTTGTTACGTTTAGCATCAAGTTTGATAACTTTGAACTCTAACTCTTTACCTTCAAGGTGAGTTGTGTCACGGATAGGACGAGTGTCTACCAAAGAACCTGGTAAGAACGCACGAACTGGACCGATGTCTACAGTGAAACCGCCTTTAACTTTACCAGAGATAACACCAGTAACGATTTCGCCGTCTTCAAAGATTTTTTCAAGTTTAGTCCAAGTTTCAGCACGTTTCGCTTTTTCACGTGATAAAACAGTTTGGCCCATACCGTTGTCAAGTGCTTCAACAACAACATCAACGGTGTCACCAACTTGAACTTCAAGTTCGCGTTGTTCGTTTAAGAATTCAGCGCGGTCAACAACGCCTTCTGATTTAAGGCCAGTATCAACTGTTACCCAGTCAGAGTCGATGCTTACTACAACGCCTTGGATGACAGCACCCTTTTCAACGTTGAGGTTTAATTCGCTTTCTTCAAAGAGGGCTGCAAAAGATTCGGTCATGATATACCTGATAAAGTCAGCGGTCTTGGATCAGACAAGGCCGGTTTAGTTAAGCGTCTACATAGTCCGTATAGAACTGATCAAGCTATGCGTTCGCTGAATAGGTTTATTTCACGCGGTTAAGCGCGGCAAATAGCAAGCTTCTGATCGACATAAGCTGTCATTAATGCAAATACTTCATCAATGTTCAACTCAGAACTATCAATGATGTAAGCATCTTCTGCAGGCTTGAGCGGAGCAACTGTGCGCTCCATGTCTCGTTTGTCGCGAGCCTGTATATTCGCTAAAATGTCGCTTATTTTAGCATCCAGCCCCATACCCTGCAACTGTTTTACTCGTCTTTGTGCACGCGACTCTGCCGAAGCAGTTAAATAAATTTTAGCCTGCGCATTTGGAAAAATACTGGTCGCCATATCGCGTCCATCTGCAACCAAGCCTGGTGCTTGGGCAAAGGCATGCTGACGTGCAAGTAATGCTGTGCGCAATTCAGGTACTGCCGCAACTTTTGAGGCATATTCCCCCACACGTTCGGTACGTATGGTTTGCGTGACATCTTCACCATCAAGCAACACTTGTGTGCCATCTGGCTGGGTCACAAATTGAATATTGAGCTGTGTTGCAATGGCAACGCATTGACTCAGTTCAGTATCAAGTTGATCTAGCAAATTCTGCTTATGTAACGCCAAACCCAACAAACGATACAACGCACCAGAGTCGAGTAAATGAAACTGATAATATGCTGCCAATTTTGCCGCGAGTGTGCCTTTACCTGAACCGCTAGGGCCATCAATGGTAATAATTTGAACCGTCATGCTGTTTCCGAAATGATTAGAGAGATTTTGCGAGTTTGGATAAACCAATTTTAATTGCAGTTTTCAACTGCGCAAGAATAGCTTTGCTCACAAACGGAACTCGCGCTTGTAGCTCAATGCTATACGTGACCAAGGTTTTGTGATCTGCCACTTGCTGAAATTCAATGGTACCCAAATGATGTTTGATCAATGGATTTTTAATGATTTTATATTCAATCCGCTGATTCGGTTCAAGCACGGTAATTTGCTCTTGCAAAGGTTTAATTGGCCCAATCCCCATACGACGCACCGAACCTACACCATCTGGACGTTCAGGGTCAGCAGAGTCTTTAATGCGCACCACTTGCATTGGTGCAAACGCAATATTATAAGTTGCATGTTTAGAAAGTAATTCAAATACTTGCGCAACTGGCGCATTAAATTCTTTTTTAATTTGAATAGCGTGCATGGTTTGCCCTGATGATGAATGCTATGTTGTGTTTGATTTAGTTTAACGCAAATCAAGCCTAAAACTCAGAACTGGTTTTGATCATGGAGGTCATTTATCAACTATTGCTGCTTTTGTTGTTTCTTTTGCGCACGGCGCATCTTAAAAAAATCACTCAACTGGGCTGAACATTGCTGCTCTAAACAACCTGATTGATACTCAAAAATATGATTGTAATAGCCTGACTCTAAAAGCTTTCTAGCACTGATCAATGAGCCGGCTTTGGGTTCAGTTGCTCCAAATACCACACGTTTGATTCGCGCATGAATGAGCGCACCCACACACATGGTACAAGGCTCCAGTGTGACATAAAGCGTGGCATCTTCAGGCAAACGATAATTTTGAATATGATCACATGCTGCACGGATTGCCACAATTTCGGCATGTGCGGTTGCGTCGTGTAAGGAAATAGGCGCGTTATAACCCGCGCCAATCACTTGATTTTGACTAACGATGACAGCCCCCACAGGAATTTCCCCCTGTGCTGCAGCCAAAGCAGCCTGCGCATAGGCAAGCTGCATCCAGTCTTCATCACTATAGTTCTGTTCTGACATTTAAATATGAGTAAAAATCAATACGAATTAAATAATCTCGTATTGTTTCAATAACTCATTCCAGCTTTCAATGCTCGTCACAGGTGGATTGTCTGCAAAAATGGTTTTGAGCTGCACTGGCCCATTTTGCTGCCAAGCTGGTGCAAGGTCTTTATCGACCAAACGTGCGCGCACACCTTCGACAAAATCTGCGTGGCGAATTTTCCAGTCTGAAATTTGCGTTTCCAGTTCAAACACTTCATTCCAAGCGTGAACCTTCTTACCCCATTGCCATAGTAACCACGTTAAAGCTGCTGTGGTTGGTGAACCTTTTTGCAAGTTTTCACTGGCTTGACGTAACCAATCGCTACGTGCATCGCTTAGACCAATGATGGATTCATAATCACTTTCAAAACTCACACCACGGCACACGCTTTGAATCACATCCAAAGAATTCTGTAGCGGCCCAGGCCCTACAGGACGGTGCATGCTGTTCAAGGTATCATCAATGGCACGGAAGTCACCTGCAGGGTAATGATTCCAGTCAATATTAATGACTTTTTCTAATACAGAAGCGCGTTGTGCATCACAAATATGGGTTGCCCAACCAATACCATACGCACCTGCAGCAGTCATAATTGAACCCGTTAAACCTGTGAACAAGCCAATCGCACCACGGTCAGCCAAGAAACGAGTTGCCCCTACATCTGGGTATAAACCAATGTTAATTTCTGGCATAGCTAAACGTGAATACGGTGTCACCAAACGGAATGGTGCAGCCATAAATAGACCTAAGCCACCACCCATGACATAACCTTCACCCCACACTAAAACAGGCTTGGCATAGTTATGTAGCAACAAGTCCAACGCATATTCTTGCTCAAAGAATTTATTGGCAGTTGCAACCTCATCATTAATGACAAGCTGACGTAATTTACGCACATCACCGCCTGCACAAAATGCTTTTGGTGTGGTCGAATCTAGCCAAATTGCTTTTACGCTATCATCGGTATGAAAGTCTTCAAATACTGCCAATAATGCAGAAACAATAGATTCATCTAAAGCATGCAAAGATTTTGGGCGATTCAAACGTACAATGCGCCAACCGTTATTTGCTTCTTCGACAATTAAATCCGGATGATATTCTTTAGAAATGGGAGAATGTGTCATGCGTCCAGCTGCCAGTCTATAGGCTCAATGCCATTTTGTTTAAGATAATTATTTGATTTTGAAAATACTTTACATCCAAAAAAACCACCGCGGTTTGCTGCCAATGGGGATGGATGCGCTGCCTTCAAAATCAGATGTTTATTTGGATCTATACGTTGTCCTTTACGTTGTGCATACGCGCCCCACAAAATAAACACAATATGCTCACGTTGTTGATTTAACACATCAATCACATGATCTGTAAAATCTTCCCAACCCTGCTTTTGGTGCGAGGTTGGTTGTCCTGCTTCTACCGTTAACACGCTGTTGAGCAGCAATACCCCTTGCTCTGCCCAATGCGTTAAATCACCGTGTCTTGGAATAGGCACACCTAAATCTGTATGTAACTCATGGAAAATATTACGCAAAGATGGTGGCAATGCAACCCCTCTTTGTACAGAAAAACTAAGTCCATGTGCCTGATTAGGTCCATGATAAGGGTCTTGCCCAATAATCACGACTTTCACCTGATTTAAAGGCGTGGTATTTAAAGCATTAAATATCAGTGAACTTGGTGGATAAATCACCTTATTCTGTTGTTTTTCCTGCAACAAAAAATCGCGTAGCGCATCCATTTGTGGACTCAATAAAAATTCAGCTAGATTGTATTTCCAACTCTCATCTAACTGAACTTTATTTAAGCTCGCATATTGCTGCTCAGTAAAAGACATACCGCTATCAATCCTTGTTGATGTCTAATGATGTGATTTAAAGTTTAACTTGTAACTCGACATTCGGGTTTTGGAATGTCATCCCCTGTTTTAATTTTTCATACATTTGTGGGTCTGACCATTCTGTCTGTACTTGCTCAGAGAAATGAATTTGATCCAGACTTAGCAATCCCATCTGCGCATTTTCAATATCTTCCAAAAAGCTTTGTGCATAGCCTGTATCAGTTTCATGCACAATTACAGAATAGACCTCTACATCACCCTCCCCATTTTGTGTGATGGTCGATGCCAAAACTTGCTGTGCCAAATAAAAGAAAATACGTGAAAACTGCTCTGCCGATGGCGATACTGGTAAAGAAACCCAACGTGCGCTGAACGTTTTGCAGGCTTGAATATATGCAGGATCGTCCTGCTCCCAAAAACAAATGGCATGATCAAAAGCATCAAATAATTCTTTGATTACACCTTTAAGCAAACCAAAGTCATACACCATTTGTCCATGATCGAGTTTTGAAGCTTTCAGTAACAATTCTACTTTATAGCTATGACCATGAATCGAGCGCTTACAGCGGTCTGAAGTGCAATTACGCACAATATGCGCATTTTCAAACTTAAATAACTTTCGAATTAACATGGGTCTTAACGTCATCAAAATATTTGGGGGATATTCTTTTTAAGTATAATGCAAAACGTGAACAATAAGCCAATTTTAGCCCACAGATTGCCAGACAAAAATCGTAATGATCAGTTTCAGCACAGACATGCAATGCATTTACATCTAAATAGCAGCACAAGGTTAATGATGATACTTAAAATGGCGTCAGACTTCGCCCACTAACATTGACAGATTTTTCACTACGCACCAAATCACTGCTAAATTGACGTTTGCGCTCGCCCAATACCACTTCAATTTTGGCTTTAAAATAATGTGATTGTACACCCAATAAACCTGTAAATTCATTGCGTATCGCGCTATCGACAGCTTGAAAGCCATCTAACTCCCACAAAGCGTTTACATTGCTAAAGTGTTCCAAATTGGCATTACGACGATCAAATAGATTTTGCACTACAACCACATCCAGTTTTTCATCTAAGCTCGCCAAAACCAAAGCAGGTGCGGTATTAATATTGATAGTGGTATCCCGTTTTGGCAAGGCACTCACATAAGGCGCAATTTGCTGATACTTCGTACCTTCAAAACCACGGACTTGTTTTAATTCTTCTGCGCTGTGAAATAAGCTATTGGGCGGTAAATAAGGAATTGCTAAACCTTGGTAATAACTCGACTCTGCACCCATTGCACCACTCGGCTCATCATCTGCATCTTGCCAGTCAATCACGGCTTCACTTAATTGAGCAGGTAGCCCAACACGCTGCAACAGCTTTTCAAAATATTTTTTTGCTTTTTCGTTCACTTGATCTTCGGTTGTCAGCAAACTATTTAAATTAAATTTCCCCGACTCATCTTGTAATACGCCCGATACATAACCATCTTCGACTGGAAATGGCGGCATCGGTTTTGCCCAGTTCTCTTGTAAATGATCAACTTGACCAGCATTTTCAGCATCATCTTGCAGTAATTCTGCAAAAAATACTTCGGCACTTTTGGCATATAACAATGCCTGATTTTGACGCATCAAATACGCGGTATTTTCACTGGTGTACATTTGCCGCTTGGCAATGGTCGCTGCCAAAATCGTGGCTAAAGCAACCAACATCAAAATCGTAATCAAGGCGATGCCTTGTTGTGATTTGATGATGCTACCTAAGCGCTGAGTCGATTTCGAATACATTGCCATTGTGCCTTTAATTGTCTTTCTTCTTTAAAAAATCAGTCTGCAATAAGCTAAATATCCATTCATATTGCACGTCACGCACGGTTAAATTTATTTTTATTCCTTTCGGGAGTAGCCTTAATTGTTCAGTTTGCTGAGGATCAATATTGCTTTCAGGCCAACTACTTAATTCATTTGGATTCAATACCATAATCTCAAAGGCTTCAACTTCATCCAACATCACGCTCGACTCAGGCTGATCATTGCCCGTTTGATGCAAATTACGATATTTTAAACGATACAATTTTTTTTCATCGGCACGATATTGATATTCAACACGCTCATGGGGTGAAATACCCTGCTGCAAAGGATCGGTCACCCCTGTTTTACTGAAATTAAAGCGTCCATTTTGTAAAACTAAAGCAGGTTGTTGCTGCCCTTTAACATTGGCCGTTAATGGAACAGCCTGCATCGTGTCACGTAAAATTTGTTGATAGCTTTCTTGCAACTGCTCTAAATTGGCTTCATGCATCGCATTGCGATCTTTGACTTTGGCGAGATAATCAAATACTTTCCAACCCAAAGCAGACAGCACTGCAAAAATTGCAATAGCGACTAGCAACTCAACTAAAGTGAAGCCTCTCTTTGTACTCATGATTGCTGCTCACGGGCATTAAAAAACACCAAAGAAGTCACCCCTGCTTCAACTTGCCCCGTGTCTTGATTATATAAACTGATTTGGAGATCAACACGTTGCACATTCGGGCTAATGGTTGGCTGTGTGGACTTGTCAATTTGCCATGTTTCGCCCTGTTGTGTCACTTGCTTTGACTCTGTTCCACTTAACCATTGCCGATTCATTTCCATCAATGCCACTTCATTCAAAGCCACAAATTGTGCTTTGGTTCTTAAAATTGCATTGGCGGTGGATTGGGTATATTGCATCGCCACTTTGGTCATTGCCATAGCTACTGTTGCAAAAATTGCCAAAGCCACCATAACTTCAAGTAGTGTAAATCCTTTAGCTTTCATGGATTTTTCCTAAATGATCGACCTCTATTTCCGCACCTACAGGACGCTGTTCTAAATAGAACTGAATACGCACAGGTTTGGCTTCACCATTGCCCAGCCAAATCAGTGCGGGTGCATTACCTTGCAGCAACTCACTATTGTTAGCATTCGGATAGCTTTGTTCTAAAGATAAAATTTGGATAGAAACTTGTTCAGGCAACGTTCTGCTTTTAAATTCGCCATAGTTTTGCCATTTTTGATTATTTTGCAGGGTTAATTGTTGTTCTGAAGCATAAGGCTGATATTCCAGTACATCATATCGCGCAGGTGAAACATCGGTTGCTTGATGCAAATTGAGTGCAAAAATACGCGCTTGATCATTGGCTTCACGATTCAGTTTACGCAAATCCAATAAAAACACTTCCCGCGCCTGCATGGCTTTACGCTGATCAACACCACCGATATTCATTAAAACCAGCGATGCCATAATCGCCATAATGACTATCACCACCATCAATTCAATGAGCGTAAAACCGCGAACCGAAGATAGTGGTGTGTTCATAGCGTATTAATTCAATTGCTCGAAAGATTGTGCTTGTTTGGGCATCGCCAACGCTTGATCGATATAGGCCACACGTAAAGTATCCCGGGAACCTAAATAACGCTGATAGAAACTTGAGTTTAAAATGGCTGCCGCACCATGCGTAAGTGCCCAAATTGAAGCCAGATAATCACGCACTTCCATGTGACTATTAATAGATTCCAAATATTGTTCAGTCATACGGATAATGATGCGTAATCGGCTTTTACGAACCTGATATAGTTCACTAAACAACAAGCCAATGCCAACACCCGTTGTAGAAAGGCGTTCTTCAATTTGATGAAAAAGCACAGTACGTTCAGGATGATGTAAGTGATGCAGCATAAAAAATGCTAGATGTTCAGGAAACTGTTTTTCCGCATCTTTAATCATTTCTAGCAACATGCGCTCATTACGAATAATAAGCAACATATATAGTTCATCTTTACTTTGAAAGTGTTTATATAGAGTACCTTTGGCCAAATCCAGTTCTGCTGCCAAAGCATCAAGGGTCATTCCTGCTTCACCATTTTCCAAAAGCAACTGCTCTGCCACTTGGAAAATTAACGTTTCTCTTGCTCGAAACTGAGCCTGACGATCCATCTTCACCCGATAAACTCTCTTTTCACTATTCAATCAATGGAAATTTTTAATATCACCAGAACATTAAATTTTTGCATCATTCCACTATGCAAATTAATGTCCTTTGAGCAGGTTTTCAAAGTTTTGTGTTGTTATGAAAGCCATTTCCTCTAAGGACTTATCATATACATCACTTAGGGCTTTGGCTACATACGGAACGTATTTTGGCTCATTTGTCTTACCGCGATATGGCACAGGTGCCAAATATGGACTATCAGTTTCAATTAAGACACGGTCTAAAGGTACTTGCTTAGCCACATCACGTAAATCTTGTGCATTTTTAAAGGAAACAATGCCTGAAAACGACACATAATAACCGCAATCTAACACCGCTTTGGCGGTTGCCCAGTCTTCAGTAAAGCAATGTAATACACCATGTGTCGATTTTTCTGCACGGATAATATCTACCGTATCTTGCTTAGCAGCACGGGTATGTACCACCACAGGTTTTTTTACAGCTTGTGACGCATGAATATGCCGTGCAAAACAGGCTTTTTGCTCTGCGACAAAATCGGTACTGTGAAAATAATCTAGACCTGTTTCGCCCAAAGCCCAGACTTTGTCTGCTTGTGCCAAAGCAATCAGTTGCTCGGTGGTGGCGCGTGCCATATTTTCAGCGTTTTCACAAGGATGCACACCCACGCTATAACCGACATCGGCATGACGTGCTGCAATTTTTGACAATGCAATATGATCGTCTAAATCGACAGAGATACCCATAATTTTAGACACCCCCGCTAGGCGTGCCTGAGCAATTGCTGCGTCTAAGTCACCATCATAAGGGCTTAAATCCAGCATCGTTAAATGACAATGTGTATCTACAAACACGATTTTTTCCTAAAAGCAAACAACCTACATAGTGTAACTGTTACGGTTGTCAGACTTAAGCCCCGCAAGGATTCTTTCGGCTTCAGATTTGTAATAAACGCCTTTTTCACCGCTCAGTTGAATGCCAAAGCCCTGCAATTTAATGCCATTTTGCTTTTGCGAAATCCAGATGACTTTTCCTGTAAGTGGAATTTTTTGTGATTGTTCAGGCAAAGTTGCAAGTACGAAGATTTCTTCACCCATTTTTACAGGTTGTTTTGAGGGTACAAATAAGCCACCACCCACAACGTATGGCATATAACTTAAATATAGCGTTTCGACATCAGGAATATTGGCCTGAATAATACCGCCCATACGTGGTTGCATCATGTTCCCCTTAAATATTCATTAACTTAATACATAGCTGATCAAGCACTAGATTACTTTGCACGTTTTGCTCAAGCATTGGCTTGGCTTGCTGTAATTCTGCATATAAACCAAACAGACTTTCTAAGTCATATTGTTCAGCCAAATGCTGCAAAGCGGTGCTTAAATCCAAATTTTTAATGCTTTGATTTAGCTTGACACAAATTAAATCACACAACAAGTATTCAAACATCTGACTAAAATCAGTAAAGCTCAGCGCCTTGTTCCACTTGGTTGCGATTGCCATCGGCATATTTTTTTGCGTCACCAGTTTATACCAGTCTTTCAGAAAATCTGTACGCTGTTCCAGCCATTCTGCCTGTGCCAACTGCAAAGCCTGCAATGGCATTTGATTAGACAAATTCATCAACAATTGCTGTTTGTTCGCATCTAAATCGGGCAAATGCTGCTGCAAATATGCCGTAGCCTGTGCAGCATCAATACGGTCTAAAGCAAAATGCTGCAAACGGCTACGAATGGTTGCAGGTAATTTAAGATAATGATCTGCCAGCAAAATAATCACGATGCGATCACCCGGTTCTTCGAGGGTTTTCAGCAACGCATTGGAAGATGCAATATTTAAGGCTTCAGCAGGTTCAATCACAATCACCCGCCAGCCATCTACCGTTTGCTGGACAAAAGGTAATAAATCACGGATCTTCTCGATCTTAATTTTCGCGTTTTGCTTTTTATTCTCTTCATCGGTGCTGATATAGACATAATTCGGATGTGTATCTGATTTTAACCACTGACAACTGCTACATTCACCACAAGGCTGTGACTGCACATCACGCTGTTGGCATAAAATCCAAGCCACAAATTGCTGTGCAAAGGCTTCTTTACCACAACCCTGTTTGCCAAAAAACAATAAACCATGCCCCATTTTAGGAAATCGCCCTGTCAGGTTTTCCCAAACTTGTTGCTGCCAAGGATATACTTGTCCAATTACATCACGTTGCATGGTCGGTGATTCACTTACTCAAAATGGGCAATATCCATTGCATTTAAACGGTCTAAGTCTGCTTGGGTATCTACACCCGGTGGTAAATTGGCTTCTGCAACTGCAATGGCAATACGATGTCCATTTTCCAAGACACGCAATTGCTCTAGGCTTTCCAGCTTTTCCAATGTTCCCATTTCCCAAGTCACATATTCTTGCAGCAATTCCACACGGTACGCATACAAACCTAAATGGCGATACGCATGTGCATGCAATTGTGGTGTCGCTGCTTTCGCACCATCGCGGTCATAAGGAATCGTGGCACGGCTAAAATACAAAGCCTGATTGTGTTTAGACATGACCACTTTAACAATGCTGTCGCGAGTAAATTCATCTAGTTGCTGAATCGGCTCACATAGCGTAGACATCGAGCATTCAGGTTGAGCTTCTAACAACTGCGCCACTTGTTGCACCAATTGCGCAGGCAAAAGTGGCTCATCGCCCTGCACATTGACGATAATATCGTTTTTATCCCAACCTTTAATGCGCGCCACTTCACTTAAACGATCTGTACCTGATGGATGGTCTGCCGAAGTCAGCACTACATCTACACCTTCGGCACGGCATAATTCTGCAATACGAGCATCATCGGTCGCCACACACAAGTCATCAAAACCTGCCACTTTTTTTGCCTGATCAACCACACGTAAAATCATGGCACGACCATGAATTTCCAGTAAAGGTTTGCCTGGCAGGCGTGAACTAGCATAACGTGCAGGGATAACAATGTGCTTCATAATTTTCCTTATCATGGTCTTTCAGGCAGGTTTAAACCCAATTGTTTCAATTGTTGATGTAAGGTGACATAGCAGGCCGATGACAATACTGCATCTACAGGTACAACCCAAATTTCACGCTGAAAATCTGGATATTGTTTTAACAGAGGCAATAACTTTACTGCATCTTTTTCTGTGGTAATCATCGGTTGCGAATCTTCAAACTGCAAATCGGTAATTTCATAGTCATGGTGGTCTGGAAACTCATGGCATTGAAATTGGGTCACACCCATCGACTCTAAAGTTTTATAAAACCGCTCAGGAAAGCCAATGCCCACGACAGCATAAAAATTTTGGGTCGGATCAAAAATTAATTCTTGTGCAGGATGCAATAAGTATGGCGCTGCAACGGCCAAATGCATATTTAATTCAGAACTCGGTTGCGCTGCATGTTCAATCACCGTGGCATGCTCTAATCGAGATTTTGGTTCACGCAAATAACCTTCGGGCAATATTTTCTCGTTACCCAAACCACGATTATTATCTAAAACAATCCATTCCAATTGACGGTTTAAAGCCAAATGCTGCAAACCATCATCACTAATAATTAAATCCAATTCATGCTGTGCAAGTAACAATTCAATACTTTTTTGACGATTTGGCCCCACAGCCATCGGTACGCCTGTAGATTGCACAATCAAAGTCGGTTCATCGCCCACTACGTCAACATTAGCGTCAATGCTGACATAGGCTGGAAATGGGCCTTTTCCGCCATAACCACGGCTAATCACGCCAACACGAACATCTAAACTTTGTAGATATTTGACCAAGTGAATCAGCAAAGGGGTTTTGCCGCTGCCACCCACAGTAATATTGCCAATCACCATCACAGGTACGGGCGCGGTATAAGCGGTTTTAATACCTGAACGATATAAATTTTGATTGAGCAAACTCACACCACGGTACAATAAAGACAAGGGCCTAAGCACAACCAGCCATTTGGCTTGTTGCTGCCAAGCGTCCTGAATAAATTGTGCCAAAGACATGAATTAATGTTCCTCGAAGTTACGTTGATGCAACTGGAAGTACGCACCTTTTCGCGCTATGAGTTCCTGATGAGTACCTTGTTCTAAAATACATCCTTGATCCATCACCACAATACGGTCAGCATTTTCAATGGTAGATAAACGGTGTGCAATGACAATGGTGGTACGGTCTTGCATGGCCGCATCAAATGCACGTTGAATAAAGTATTCAGATTCATTGTCTAAAGCACTGGTGGCTTCATCTAAAATTAAAATCGGTGCATTTTTCAAGATTGCACGTGCAATGGCAATACGCTGTCGCTGACCACCCGACAAATTCAAACCTTGCGCACCTAATGCTGTGTCGTAGCCTTGCGGTAAAGCCATAATAAAGTCATGTGCATAAGCCGCTTTGGCTGCAGCAATCACTGCTTCATCACTCGCACCTTCAAGCTGACCATAGGCAATATTTTCACGCACCGTACGGTTAAACAATACCACTTGCTGATTGACCATAGCAATTTGTGAACGCAGGCTATTCAGCTCAATGTCACGAATATCATGCTGATCAAACAAAATTTGCCCTGAAGATACTTCCTGAAAACGTACCAACAGATTGACCAATGAGGTTTTACCCGCACCTGAACGACCGACCAAAGCCACTGTCTCGCCTGCTTTGACATCTAGATTGAAATCATGAATGGCATGGTGTCCATCGGAATACACCAAATTCACATTTTTAAATTGCAAATTGCCTTTTAGGTCTGGTGTAAGCGTCCCGTGATTGTCTTCTTCAGGCATATCGAGCAATTCAAAGACTGAATGTGCTGCTGCCAAGCCGCGTTGTAATTTTTCATTAATATCGGTAAGGGCTTTAATTGGTTTGCTCAACATACCTGCGGCAGTAATGTAGGCTACAAACTCGCCTGCTGAAATATCACGTAGAATTTCTGGGCGTAAGGCAATCCAGATAATAATTGCCAAAGCAATGGACATAATGAACTGCACCACAGGGCTGTTCAATTGCTGCACTGCCACCATCTTTAAACCACGACGCAGGTTTTCTAAAGAGTTTTCTTTAAATCGGCTTTGTTCATAGGTCTGACCACCAAAACCTTTGACGACCAAATTACCATTCACCGTTTCTTGCACCACGTGGTTTACATCCCCCATGGTGTCTTGTACTTGAATAGATAAACGACGCATGCGTTTTGCAGCTTTACGAATCAGCAAGCCAATTAATGGGCCAAATACCAAAATACAGAGGGTCAAACGCCAGTTGGTATACAGCAAATAGCCGAGCAAGCCGAGTGTAATCAAACCCTGTTGTACCAATGTACGCAGCGATTCTGTAGATGCAGCGGTCAACTGCTCTACGTTATACATAATTTTGGCAGTAATGTGCCCACTGGTATTATCTAAGTAATACTGTGCAGGTAAACGCAGCAATTTAGCAAAGACTTCCTGACGGATATTGAATACCAAATTACGTGAAATCACTGCGGTATAGTAACCGCCAATAAAAGTTCCCAAACCACGGAAAAACATCAGTGCAATGACTAATAGCGGAAATAGTGTGGTGAAAGATTGGTCACGCTCCTGAATGGCATTAATAATTTTTTCCAAGAGTTTTGCCACAGATACTTCTGTGGCTGCATTAATGGCGAAACCGATAATCACCAAGATTGCCAAGCCCCAAAATGGGAGCAAATATCTCAGAAGACGGCGATAGACCTGTAAATCCTTCTTCACTAATAACCTCGAGTTGGGACTTTCGTACTGATATTGATGTTGACGAAACCAAGTTGTCCTGCGACATCCATCACTCGAATCACATCTTGATGAGTGGCTTTGGCATCTGCAGCAATGATAAACATTAAATCACGTCGATCTTGAGAAATTTGTTTAATTGCTGTGCTTAAATCTGCCACTTCCTTAGTCGAAAGTGCCTGACCATTGACAGAATAATGCCCTGAAGAATCTACCACGACTTCAATTTTATGTTCATAAGATTTTGGTGGTACGCCTTGCGCATCTGGCAAAGTTAAATTCATACGGCTAAATTGGTTAAATGTGGTCGAAAGCAACAAAAACACCAAGATGAACAGTAAACAGTCAATCATTGGAGTCAGGTTAATATGAATATCTTCAACTTGCGAGCGTTTGAATTTCATAAACTCACCTTAGCTTACTTTTTTCACATCTTGCACATCCGCATCAAGCTGATGAGGTTGACTCTGATGAAATAATCCTGCGTGAAACAAAGTCGCTTGCTGCTCTAACTCAGCAGTATATTCTTGCACCAAACGCTGAAAATAACGATAGGCAAATAAGGCTGGAATTGCAATTAACATACCTGCAGCAGTGGTAATTAAGGCTTTAGAAATCCCTGGAATCATTAAGGTTGGATTACTTGCACCCACATCAATCACTAAAAATGATTCAATAATCCCAAGCACTGTACCCAATAAACCCAATAATGGCGCAACTGCACTGAGCGTACCCAAGAAGTTGATATTTTTTTCTAAATAACCAATTTCTTGTGAAGCTGTCGCTTCCATTTGTGCACGCGCATAGTGTTCTGATTGTTGTTTGTTACGCGCACCCGCCTCAAAAATACGGCCTAATGTACTGTTTTTTAAGTTGGCACTTTGATTCAGTTGTTGCAACACAGTCGCTAAACTTTGCCCGCGGTTGAGCAACAACGCATTGGGCAAAATACCTGCTCTCTTTAAACGCATAAAACGCTCAATGGTAATTGCAACGGTAAATACCGAGCACAATACCAACGGCAGCATCAGCCAGCCACCTGCTTTTACCAATTCCCACATTCGCTTTTCCCCAATAAAATACGAATTAAAATTAATCGGACAGGCAAATATTTAAAATACCATCCAGCTCTTCCAGAGAGTGATAACTGATGGTCATTTTGCCCTTACCTTGCTTGTTATAATCAATTTTAACATCTGCACTAAAACGCTCAGAAAGACGTTGCGTGAGTTGTTGAATATCAGGCGCAATAGCCGTTTTCGGCTTTTCTTGTTTTGGCGCATTAAAGTCACGTACCAACTGTTCGGTTTGACGTACCGATAAATTCTTTTCAATTACATGCTGCGCGACTTTGAGCTGATCTTTAGCTTTCAAAGTTAAAATAGCACGTGCATGACCCATATCTAGCAAGCCTTGCTGCATCAACTCTTTAACAGGCTCAGCCAAAGTGAGTAAACGCAATAAATTACTGACCGTGGTACGTGCTTTACCTACTGTTTCCGCAATTTCTTGATGACTCAAGCCAAACTCATCGTGAAAGCGTTGCAGCGCCATTGCCTGATCAATCGGATTAAGATCTTGGCGCTGAATGTTTTCAATTAATGCCAAAGCAATCGCGACCTGATCGGTCAAATCACGCACAATTGCTGGAATTTCAGTTAAACCAGCCAACTGTGCAGCACGCCAGCGACGTTCACCTGCAATAATTTCATAAGGATGTAGTTCGTCATCAATAGGACGAATCACAATTGGCTGCATTACACCATGTTTTTCAATAGATGCCGCCAGTTCCTGCAAATCTTGTTCTTGAATAAAACGACGCGGTTGATATTCACCACGTTTTAATAAATTGACATCAATTTGTTTTAGCTGACCATGATCTAAAGATTGCACTTCAAGTTGTAATTTTTCTTTCTGGATTGACCCCAATAAGGCATCCAAACCACGACCTTTGGCTAATCCGCGTTTTTTTGTGGTCATGCTTTACTTCCTTTTTTCACTTTGCTTTTTTTCAACATTTCAGCTGCTAAATTCAGGTAGGCAACTGCACCCTTCGAGCTTTTTTCAAAATAAATGACGGGTAAACCGTGTGCAGGTGCTTCTGCCAAGCGTACATTACGCGGAATCACGGTATCGTATAATTTTTTACCAAAATAGTGCGATAATTCTTCAGACACGTCACGGGTTAAGGCATTACGCGCATCATACATGGTACGCAATACGCCAATAATTTCTAAATCAGGATTGAGTGCTTGTTGAATACGATCAATGGTTTGTGTCAGGTCTGCCAAACCTTCAAGTGCATAATATTCGCACTGCATTGGAATGATTACACTTTGCACTGCTGCTAAAGCGTTTACTGTAATTAAGCTTAAACTTGGTGCACAGTCGACAATAATATAATCAAAGTCTTTGGCAACTTCTTGCAAGGCATTGCGCAAAATAAACTCGCGCCCTTCTTGCTCAGCAATCACCAATTCAACCCCTGCCAAATCACGATTGGCACCCAAGACTTTATAACCAACTTCTGCCTTGCTAATTGCGGTTTCAATCGGCACTTCGCCCAACAATACATCGGTCACTGAATACAGCAAATCATTTTTTTGAATGCCTGAACCCATGGTGGCATTGCCTTGTGAGTCCATATCGACCAATAAAACGCGCTTTTTCAAAACAGCTAAAGATGCTGCCAAATTTACTGCGGTTGTGGTTTTTCCGACACCACCTTTTTGGTTCGCAATCGCAATAATTTGTGCCATGATCACCCCAGTCCTTTGAAAAATTAAATACGTTTTAATAAAAGTAAATGACGTTGTTCGTCTAAGCGCGGAACTTTAAGCTCGATAATTTCACAGCTGAATTCATCTTTCAATGCCTCTACTTCATCGGCAGGAATCAAACCTTTCATAGATGCAATAATACTTTGCTCATGCATAAATGGTTTTGACGCGGCTACAAAGTCAGTTAAAGATGCAAAAGCACGACTGGTAATTACATCAAACTGACCTAACTCGCGGATGCTGTCTTCATTTTCAACACGGGTCTGAACTGCCACGACGTTTTTCAGTTTTAAATCGGCAATAAACTGTTTTAAGAAACGAATCTTTTTACCATTCGAGTCCAATAACACGCAATCGCGCTCAGGCTGACACAAGGCAATAATCATGCCCGGCATACCACCGCCAGTACCAATATCCAGTAAACGACCTGCAGGCAAATCTTTGAGGATGCTCAGACTATCTAGCAAATGCTTCACCAGCATTTCTTTCGGGTCACGAATTGCAGTGAGGTTGTACGCTTTGTTCCATAGCACCAAAGCATCTTGGTATTTGAGTAATAAATTTAAAGCCTCATCACTGAGCTCTAAACCTAAAGCCTGACTACCTTGCTTGAGTTCCTGAAAAAACGAATGCATCACAATTCACATCTCGAAAAAGTTAATGGAAGTATACCGATTTATAGTTGCAGTCATAGGGGCGAATGCTTAGTGAATATGCACTTAAGCGTACACACCCTGCTGAATTTGTTGATCTAGCGCATTTAATCGTTCAGGAGTGCCAACATCCACCCAAACGCCCTGCAATTTCTGTGCAGAAATTTTTTCTTGCAGCATGGCTTGTTTCAATAATGGTGCTAGTGGACGCTTGCCAGATTCTAAACCAACAAACATTTGTGGATGCATCACCGCGACCCCACTGTAAGTCAGATTTTCACCTGACTGTGCTTGTTCAAAGGTATAAGCCTTATTTTCAGACAAGGTAAAATCACCTTGTGGATGCTGCACGGGATTTTCAACCAAAACCAAATGTGCCAAAGCATCCTGCAGTTGTACATTCAACAAAGGTGCGAAATCCATGGTGGTCCAAACATCGCCATTCACCAATATAAAAGGTTCATTGCCCAATAATGGCAACGCATTGATGATGCCACCTGCAGTTTCTAAGCCTTCGCCTTCATGCGACCACAAAATTTTCACACCAAACTGAGAACCATCACCCAAAGTATCTGCAAGTTTTTCACCCAACCATGCCGTATTGATGACAATTTCCTGCACACCCAACTTTTGTAATTTTTCGATGTGCCACACAATTAGAGGTTTTCCACCGACTTCCAATAAAGGTTTAGGCGTATGCAGTGTTAAAGGACGCATACGATTGCCCATTCCTGCGGCAAGAATCATGGCTTTCATTTAGGCAACCACCTCATACTGACCATATTTGGCAGTAAATTTTGGCATTACTGTCGTGTGAATAAAGTGCATAAATGGTTGTAATTCTGGATAAGGTTTACTTTCTTCAAGTAAATACCACATTACGCGCGGTAAATCCTTGAGATAACCCGATTTACCATCACGCTCAAATAAACGCACAAAAATACCTAAAATTTTGATATGACGCTGAATCGCCATCATATCGGCATCTTTTTTAAATTGTTCAAAATCACGGTCTTGCTTAGATACTTCTGGCAACAAGTCATAGAACATTTTAAACCAACGATACACATGCTCAGCATTCCACTGCACATAAGCATCACGGGTAATCGAAATTAAATCGTATGTATCTGCACCAATGACCGCATCCTGAAAATCAATCACACCAAGTTCCGTGTCATCGCCTACTTTCATTAAGTTACGACTATGAAAATCACGATGCACAATCACTTGCGGCTGTGCCACAGCTGCATTGGCTAAAATAGCAAAAGTACGTTTAATTAAGGCACTTTCTTCTGCGCTTGGCTGAATCTGTAAGGCAGGCAATAACCAATCGGTGAGCAATTCCATTTCACTGATGAGTTTGTCATAGGAATACTCAGGGAAATGTGCCGTACCATCAATATCTTGTAATTGAATTAACTGCTTAAAACACTGCGCATAGTAGTCATCTACAGTCTGATCATTCAGCAAGGTAGATAATAAGACATCACCAAAATCTTCAAGCAACAAAAAGCCTTGTGTCAGGTCTTTGGCTACAATTTTTGGCACGCGCACGCCATGGGCAGCAAAAAATTCATCAATCGTCACAAAAGGACCACAATCTTCTTTTTCTGGTGGTGCATCCATGAGCATAAATGTTTTATTATTCAACTTGATTCGTGCGTAACGACGAAAACTTGCATCACCTGCTAAAAAATGAGTTTCAAATTGATCTGAACCAAGTACAGATGTTATCCATGTTTGTATCAATTGTTCGCGTTGTGTATTCATTTGCAATAAATTCTAATACAGGCTGAGTTTTTAAAGTGCTAAGTGTAGCTACTTCTGCGCTTTTTCTCTATGATGCGACAATAATTAATTGCGATTAAGCATTCTTGGTTGATGAGATAAATGAAGCATCAGTTTAAATTTAATCCTTTAGCGACTGCGGTCTTAACTCTGTTATGTGGTCACTCTGTTTCCAGCTATGCGCAGACCACAGATCAGACTTCATCTGTCACAAATCTCAATAACCAACAGCTTAAACACACCATTCAGGAAGCTTATCCTGGGCAGCAGTTCTTTGAGCAATATTATGTTGATAAAGCTGCACCTGAAGCACAACAACAATTTGGTCACAGCCAAAGTTCTGCCTATTGTGAGGGTGCGTGGCTAACGCCGATCAGCTCAGGTACTGTTGCGGTAGATGCTGCAAATGCCACTTCTACAGTGACTGCCGATTATGGGCACTATGACCCAAATGGTGATTCAGTCTTAGAAGGCAACGTGGTGATTGACCAAGAAGGTCGTCAAATTCGTGCCGATAAAATTACCATTGATCAAACTCAGACCTTTGCCAAAGCCGAAGGTCGGGTACAAATGGCGCAAGCGGGTTTACTGGCGCAAAGTGATGAAATTAATTACAACCTAAAAACCCAGCAAGGTGACTTAAACAACAGTTTTTATATTGCCGAAGAACAACATGCACACGGCATGGCAGAAAAAATTGCACGCACCTCAACCAATACGATGGTGCTGAATAATGCCACTTACAGTACTTGCCCGCCTGAACAAGCCCCGACTTGGAAAATTCAAGCCAATGAAATTAAGCTGAATCAGGAAACGGGACGCGGTGAAACACGCGGCACCAAATTGTATGTGAAAAATGTACCAGTTTTAGCTGTACCCTACTTCAATTTCCCAATTGATGACCGCCGTACCACAGGTATTTTGACGCCTAGTTTTGGCTTTACCAATGATGGTGGTGTCGAGCTGTCTGTGCCTGTGTATTTAAACCTTGCACCGAATTTTGATGCAACCGTTAGCCCGCGTTATATTGCCGATCGTGGCGCGATGCTAGAAGGTGAATTCCGTTATTTAACTGAAAATTTTGGTTCAGGTAAAATTTGGGGCGGTTATTTAGCATCGGATGCCAAATATGTTGATCAAGACCGTAAAGATCTACATTTTTTACACGGCTGGCAAATTAACGAGCAATTTTCAACCAACCTAGAATATAACTATGCATCGGACAAAGACTACTTTGCCGATTTAAATAACAACCCGAACTCTAAAACCGATCTTAATTTACGTCGTGCTTGGGAACTTAACTATCGCAATGGTATTCCTGGCTTAAAAGCTCAGCTCAAAGTTGAAGATTTCCAAACGCTGGATCAATCTATTGCCTATGAAAAACGCCCTTATGCACGTTTACCACAATTCTTGTTGAATTATAAAACAGGTAATCCTCAAGGTTTCCAAGTCGAGTTTAATAACGACACGGCTTACTTCAAAAAAGACATTGGTGCATTAGATGTAGGCGAACCAAGCGGCACCCGTATTTATAACGACTTTGCAGTGCGTTATAACTACCGCAATCCGTGGTCATTTGTTATTCCAGAAGTGTCTTTACGCAACATTAACACCTTCTATGACAAAGACACTCGATATAACTCATCTAGTGAGAGTGAATCCGTCACTGTGCCACAATTTACATTGGACACAGGGATTACCTTTGAAAAAAATGGTCGCTTCCTACAAACGATTACGCCACGTGCATTCTATGCCTATGCACCGTATAAAAATCAAAATGATCACCCTAACTTTGATTCTGCAACAGCTTCGATTAATTATGACCAGTTGTTCAGTCCAAACCGTTTCTATGGTCATGACCGTTTAGAAGACAACAACTTTTTGTCTTTGGGTTTAAACTATAGCCTATTTGATGAAATTGGTTTGGAACGCCTTAGAGCAGGAATTGGTCAAAGTTTTTACTTTGAAGATCGTCGTGTCACGCTGGATAATACCGAAGACGAATTTAATACGGAAAACCGTACTGGGCCAATTGTGAGCTTAACCAGTCAGCTAAGTCAAAACCTCAGTGTGGGTGCCAATGCTGCATGGATGTCAAATGGCGACAATGCACAGCGCAGTGTCAATATGCTTTACACGGGTGATCAAGGCAACTTATATAGCTTTGGTTATATTAACCGTCGTGTTATTCCAAACCGTCAAGATCATTATGATCAAGTTGTGGCATCGTTTATTCAGCCGATTCACAACAACTGGCGTATTTTAGGTCATGCGCAATACGACCTAGACCATAGCGTCGCCCGTGAATATTTGCTAGGGGTGAATTATGAATCTTGCTGTTGGGGCATTTCAGTCTATGGACGCTCTTACTATAACGACTTGGATGATGTGACGGATGCGGGCGTTAAACCCAAACGTGCCATTATGGCAGAGTTAAATTTAAAAGGTTTAGGCAGTTTCAATAATAAACTTGCATCTTTACTTGAAAACCGTATTTTAGGTTTTAATAAAATTAATCAATCTTGGACACAACGTTAATGAAAACAGAACAGTTAAAACGATTTTTAAAAGCATCAACCTTAGCACTTTGCATGACAGCAGCGCTGCCTGCATTTGCTGCGAATGATCAAATTGTGGCTGTAGTTGACAATAGTGTCATTTTAAAAAGTGATTTAGCGCAAAGCGTGGTTGAACTCAAACAACAACTTGAGATGCAAAAGCGCCCTGTTCCACCACAACACATTTTAGAACAACAAGCTTTAGAACAACTGATTGTACGCCAAGCGCAATTAGAGCAAGTCAAACGCTACAACATTAAAGCTGATGAAAAATCTTTAAATGAAGCAGTTTTAAAAGTTGCACAGCAAAATGGCGCAAACAGCCTAGAAACTTTTCAGCAAAAATTAGATAAATCTGCACCAGGCAGTTATGCGTTTTTACGTAACCGTATTGCTGAAGATTTGGCAATGAATCGCTTACGTCAGCAAGTCGTAATGTCACGTATTCAAATTAGCGACCAAGATGTTGATAATTTCCTGAAAACACCACAAGGTCAGGCTGCCTTAGGCAATCAAGTACATATTTTGCATGTGCGTGTTTCTGGAGCAGAAAATGCCGCACAAGTTGCGCAACAAGTCAAAGCTGAATTGGCGCAGAACAATGACATTCAAGCCATTAGTAAAAAATATACAGGCAATGGTGTAACCGTTCAGTCTGCAGACATGGGTTTACGTAACTTGACCGATATTCCCGCGGAACTTGCTGCACGTATTACGCCATTAGATGTGGGGCAAACCAGTGAACTGATTGAAGTCCGTGATGGTATTCATGTCGTAAAATTACTGGAGCGCAAAAGTACTGAGCAACGTGCACTAGTTCCACAATATCAAACTCGACATATCTTGATTCAGCCAAGTGAAGTCGTAAGCCCTGAAAATGCGAAACACATGATTGACAGTATTCACAACCGTTTAAAAGCGGGTGAAGACTTTGCAACCTTAGCAGCGACGTTCTCTAATGACGCTGGCTCTGCACGTGATGGCGGCAGTCTAGGCTGGGTGAATCCTGGCGTGATGGTGCCAGAATTTGAAAATCAAATGAAAAATACTGCAAAAGGTGAAATTAGCGCACCATTCCAAACCCAGTTTGGTTGGCATGTACTGCAAGTGACCGATACACGCCAGCAAGATATGACTCGTGAATACCAAGAACGTATGGCACGTCAAATACTAGGTGAACGCCAGTTTGATACTGAATTGGATAGCTGGTTACGTGAAACACGTAACAATGCTTTTGTAGAAATTAAAGACCCAAGCTTAGACCGCAAGAAAAACTAAGCTTAAGTTTTCTGCTATTTCCAAAATTAAAACCAGTGTAGCAACACTGGTTTTTTATGCTTTTTTACCATATGCACTTCATCTTAGCCACTACCAAAATACGACTTTGATAAAAAAACCATAGACATAAAAAAACCTCTCATTTCGAGAGGTTTTTTAAGAAGATCAATTAACGGTTGTTATCGTCTTCTGAAGATTCTTCAAATTTAGAATCGTTGTCAAAACCGCCAGTTGCTTGACCGCCACCGAAGCCACCTTGACCACCGAAGCCACCTTGACCACCGAAGCCGCCGCCTTGACCACCGAAACCACCGCCTTGACCACCAAAGCCACCTTGACTACCGAAACCGCCACCTTGACCACCAAAGCCACCACCTTGACCACCGAAGCCGCCTTGACCACCAAAGCCACCACCTTGACCACCGAAGCCACCGCCTTGACCGCCAAAGCCAGCGCCTTGACCACCAGCAGGTGCACCAGCAGGACGTGGATTACGTGCAGGAACAACTGTAGAAATTGCATGTTTGTAAACCATTTGGCTTACCGTATTTTTTAATAAAACAACATACTGGTCAAAAGATTCAATATGGCCTTGTAGCTTAATACCGTTCACAAGGAAGATAGAAACAGGAATACGTTCTTTACGGAGAGAATTCAAGAACGGATCTTGTAAAGTTTGACCTTTAGACATGTTATAACTCCAAAAATAATTAAAAATCAGCGCAAAAACTATCTCTATTTTTCAATTAAAAATTATAAAAAAGACAGTAGGTAAATTTTGCTTTATCCGTAACAGTTTCGCAAGTCTTCTTGAGCCTGCTTTATCGTAAAATATGTGTGAAATTTATGCGATTCTTGCAACGATCTGAGCCAAGTATATTGACGTTTCGCGAGTTGTCGTGTCGCGAATAGCGCCTTATCCTCCATTTCCTGCATTTTTTCGCGACTTTCATCACCGTTTTGCAAAAACTCTAAAGCTTGACGATAGCCAACTGAACGCATAGAGGGTAAATTAGCATCTAAATCGTAATTTTCAATAAGATGTCGCACCTCATTCAAAAAACCCATTTCCCACATAATCTCTAAGCGTTTTTGAATACGCTGATGTAATTCTACCCGATCAGGCATCAAGGCGTGGTTATGAAAAGTGTAACGATATGGTACATTTTTGGGTTGTTCCGCCTGAAGCTGGGTAATTGGCGTTCCTGTTAATTTATAAACTTCTAGTGCACGAATAATACGTTGTTTATCTGATACCTTAAATTTTTCACCCGCCAGTGCATCTACTGCACACAACTCTGCATAGACCGCTTCCCAACCTTCGCGTGCAGCTTTATCTTCAATTTCTGCACGGACGTCGTAATTGGCACTGGGTAAATTGGAAGATAGTCCTTCAAGCAAAGCTTTAAAATACAGCATGGTTCCACCCACTAAAATTGGGGTTTTGCCACGCGCGTGCATATCATCAATTAAGGCACAAGCATCTTCCACAAACTGTGCAGCAGAATAAACTTCAAGCGGGCTGATAATATCAATCAAATGATGCGGATAACGCGCCTGTTCCGCTTTAGTTGGTTTGGCTGTACCAATATCCATATCTCGATAAACTAGCGCAGAATCGACTGAAATCAGCTCAAAATGCCCCATTTCATACAGCTCACATGCCAAAGCAGTTTTACCGCTTGCAGTTGGTCCCATTAAATTGATGACCGGCAATTGATTTGACATGTAACGCTACTCTCCTCGAGCAAAAAGTTTATCTAGTTGTGCCAATGGAAAGGCACGCCAAGTCGGGCGACCATGATTACATTGGCTAGCAAATTCGGTTTGTTCCATTTGACGCAATAAGGCATTCATTTCAGAAAGACTTAACATCCGATGTGCACGTACTGCACTATGACATGCCATTCCCGCCAAAATATGATCACGCTTTTGCAGTAACGCCTGCGCTTCATCATTTGGGTCTAAATCATCAAGTAATTCAGGAATTAATTCGGCAAAATCTGCCTTATGCAAAATCGCGGGCACACCGCGCACAATGACCTGTTCATCGCCATATTGGTCTATTTCCAAGCCCAGTCGTGCCAATTGTTCTTTTAAATCATCCACCCGCATGGCTTGCATGCGGCTAATGCTGATAACTTTGGGGATCAGCAATTGCTGCGAAGTCCAAAACTCAGGTTTATCCCAAGCGGCTTTCATCTGTTGCAACACAATTCGTTCATGGGCGGCATGCATATCTACAATAATCAAGCCTTCACTGTTTTGCGCCAGAATGTAAATACCATGCAATTGCGCAATTGCAATACCGAGCGGATGCTCATCCACCGCAGGTGTTGTGTTTGTTTGCGTAAGATTGGCTGAGTCTTGATCTAGATCACGTAAAGGCGCGAGATAGCTTTTTAAAGCATTGTTGAGCTGTTGCGAACCTTGATAATTGCTCTGCACAGGTCGGTTATATTGAACTGTCTGCGGCTGACTCTGATTAAAATCGGTAAGTAGCTCACTTCCCGCTTGTGAATCAGGCTGCATCGTGTATTCAGCTGCTGCATCGTCTACAGAGTTGTGAGGATTCGCCTCGGCATGTTTGTGCAGCAAAAATTGTTCCTGATAACGCGGTTGTACCACATAAGGCGCAGCTTGTTCGATAGGATCGGCTTTCATGGCTGTAGCTAAATCTGCAGTTGCAGTTTGAAATTGCGCTAAGGTTTCTTTGGCGTAATGTCTTACAAACTCATGAACTTCTCGCTGATTTAAAAAGCGAATTTCATGCTTGGTCGGATGCACATTGACATCAATATTTTCAGGTTCTACTTCTAAAAATAGCAAATATGCAGCATGTTGATGTCCATGCAAAATACCTTCGTATGCCATACGCAAAGCATGGGAGATGGTCTTGTCTTTTACAATACGTCCATTCACATACACATACTGTAAATCGGCTTGTGAACGTGCATCGGAAGGATGCCCCAACCAACCCGATAAGCGCATGGTGACACTATCAGCATCAATCCAATAGGCATTTTCGACAAAGTTTCGTCCTAAAAGTTGCTGCACGCGCTGAAAACGCAATTCGCCACTGTCTGCAATGGGTAAATTCAGTTTAATGCTGTCGTTGTGTTCCAAAACAAAACGAATATCAAAATGTGTCAGCGCCAAACGACGGACAATTTCTTCAATATGTCCAAATTCTGTACCTGCTTTTTTCAGGAACTTACGTCGTGCAGGCACATTAAAAAATAAATCCTGCACCCGAATATGTGTGCCTTTTTGTGCAGCAACAGCCTGAATATCTTGATGGTCAAAGGCAGTGCCATTGACTTCAACCTGATAACCAACACCATCTTCAGTTTGGCTGCTGACCAAAGTCAAACGCGATACTGCTGCAATTGATGCCAGTGCTTCACCACGAAAGCCTAAACTGACAATAGCATGTAAATCATCAGCCGTTTGAATTTTACTGGTCGCGTGACGAGTCACCGCCAAAGGCAAATCTTCAGCATGAATGCCACGACCATTATCAATAATTTCAATGAGTGTACTGCCGCCTTGTGCCACCCGAATAATTAGCTCGGTTGCACCTGCATCAATGGAGTTTTCTAGTAGTTCTTTGACCACAGAGGCAGGACGTTCAATCACCTCACCTGCAGCAATTTGGTTGGCTAAGGCAGGTTCAAGCGTGTGGATCCGACGTAGATTTAACACATCATTAGGCATGATTAAATTGTTGCTCCAAAGCTTGTTGTAATGCAACCGAAGACGAACTTAGCGTTGCAGTACGGCTTAATTCATCTTCCGATTTTTTAATTTCAATGATCAGGTCTGCGGGCGGAATTTCATCGCCACCTTTTGATGGCCATTCAAATAAAAACAAGGCATTTGGGGTTTCTAAATAATCACGAATGCCCATCAGCTCTAATTCATAAGGATCATTTAAACGATATAAATCAAAATGAAAAATATCTTGTCCTTGTATTTGATAAGGTTCCACCAAGGTGTAAGTCGGGCTTTTAACCGCGCCCTGATGCCCCAAATGCTGTAGAAAATAACGCGATAAAGTGGTTTTTCCTGCGCCTAAATCACCAATTAAATAAATCACACCCGACCGAAAATGCGTTGCCAAAACCTGCGCCAGATTTTGGGTATCTTGCTCATTATTTAAAGCCAAATTAAATGAATACTGCATAACGCTCACGACATGATTCAAAAGACCAATTATGATAGCATCGCACTGCTTTAAAGCCTATGTACTGATGGATAAAACTGTGTAAATGTGGACAATTTATAACAAGTTTAGACAAGGCAATGAATCAAGATTGTTAAGCTTAGCACCCAAACTGCTTAGGCTATTTTCAATATGATGAAAAAGAAACTCTCCCACCTGAATATGAGCAATTTGCAGATGAAGTCGACTCATCCCAACACCTTTGTTCCACCCATGCTAGATGGTGTGAGCGCCAGCAAATTGCATTTACCCAAATTAAGCACACAGCCTGAATCAATTTTTCGTTATTTATGTGCCCAGTTTGCCCATATTTCTGCACAGGAATGGCTGCAACGCTTTGAGGATGGTCTGGTTTATGATGCCGAAGGCAAGCGTTTAAGTTTAGATACACCTTATAGCGCGCATCAGGATATTTTTTATTATCGTTTTTTAGCACATGAAGTTGCTGTGCCTTTTCAACATCAAATTTTATTTGAAAATGAACACTTATTGGTTGTAGATAAACCGCATTTTTTGACTATGAGTCCTACAGGACAATATGTGCAAGAAACCCTGTTAGTACGCTTAAAAAAACAAACACAGAATGAGCAGCTCACGCCTATTCATCGTTTAGACCGCGAAACTGCGGGTGTGGTGCTGTTTTCCAAACAACCAGAAACTCGGGCGGTGTATCAGCAATTATTTGCAGAACGTCAGGTGCAAAAAACCTACCATGCCATTGCGCCTTATCAAGCTAATTTGTCACTACCATGTACTGTGCAATTACGCATGGAAAAAGGTGAACCTTTTTATTTGATGCACGTCGTGGCAGGCACACCTAACAGCGAAACAGAAATTCGTTTGCTTGAACATAATCAAACATGGGCAAAATATGAATTAAAGCCTACAACAGGCAAGCAGCACCAACTGCGTGTGCATTTAAATAGCTTAGGTATTGCGATTAAGAACGACCCGTTTTATCCCATTTTACAGCACAAACAAGCAGATGATTTTTCTGCACCGCTACAATTGCTTGCCAAGCATTTAAGTTTTTTTGACCCGATTAGCCAGCAACAATTCCACTTTAGCGCACAGCAAGAATTGACATTGTAATATGTTTGTCATTACAAAATAGTGGATTTTCGTTGTAGTCATATTGAAATTACAAATGAATTGTTTACAATATTGCTAAAATTTAAATCTACTTCCTTCTATTAAAAATTATGAGAAAAACTGAAGTCTATCAAGTACGCTTGGACTCTCAAGAGAAAAAACAAGCCTTTGCTGTGTTTAAACAGTTGGGGATTACGCCTGCGCAAGCGGTACGTTTGTTTTTTAAGCAAGTCGTGCTGACTAAATCAATTCCCTTTTCAATTGAAAATCAGAATATTAATCTGGAACAATTGATTAAGTTACGCAAATTAAAACAAGAGCAAAAAGCAACGCTAGTGGATGCAACCCCAAGCAATGAAGCATCTGTAACTGGCAATAATAGTGTTGAAGATTTTGAACTGGATGATGAACATCTAGACTTGTTTGATGAACTCAATGCAATTTTGGGTGAAACTGACAAAAATTAACAGTGTTGCATTTTTAAACAATTCTTTAAAAATTTACTTTAAAAACTTAGCTATGCTTCATGCAAGGACAATAAAAAAGCATGGAGTATCGTAATGATTGTAAGACGTGCCACTTTAGAAGACTTAGACCAGCTTGCTGTATTGTTCGATGAGTATCGTCAGTTTTATGGTGCATCCTCGAATTTAAGCCTTTCAGCAGCATTCTTAAAACAGCGTTTTGAAAATCAGGAAAGTGTGATTTTCATTCATATCAAAGATCAAAAAATCACTGGATTTGTATTACTTTATTTAGGCTTTTCTTCGGTTGCCTGCTCGACCTACTATATTTTAGATGACGTTTATGTCACCCCTGTTTTTAGACGACAAGGTTCGGCCAAACAGCTCATTGATACTGCAATTTTATTTGCACGACATGAAAATGCGCTACGGATTAGCCTTGAAACACAGAAAAGTAATTACCAATCCCACCAATTGTATGAAAAGATGGGTTTTGTCAAAGATGATGAATTTCAAACCTATCACTGCTTTTTAAAATAGTCATCTGATCTGACGATTGCAGAGTTAGACAATGGATTTAAATTTAACCTAGCCCAAGCCATTGCTCATAAGCTATTGATGAAAGCTCAGCTAAACTCATGTTATTCCATACGGCTTTTTGCCAACTCGACATGTTCAGGGCTTAAATACATCCATTCACCCACATCTAAAGCCAAATCAGTCAAGTTTAATGCACCAACTTGCTGACGATGTAATTGTTCTACTTTATTGCCCACTGCTGCCAGCATACGTTTAACTTGGTGATAAACACCTTGATGAATGGTCATCTGCAATTCATGTTCAGCAAGCTGTTGTACCTCTGTTGCAGCAAATGTCCCTGATTCATTGCGCAATGCGACACCCTGCTCAAGTTGCTGGATTTGTGTTGCATTAATCGGGTCTGCGGTGTGCATAGCATACACTTTTGCCACATGCTTTTTAGGATGGGTCAATGCTTGTAAAAACTGTCCATCATCCGTCAGCAATAACAGCCCTGTGGTGTCCTGATCTAAGCGTCCAACACACTGCAAACCACGATTCAGCAATACATCATCAAACAAGTCAAACACACTAAAATGATGGGTCGCCTGATGCGAACACTCATAGCCTTGTGGTTTATGTAAGGCGATATAGACCTTTTCACGATATTGATAATTTTCCCCATACACCGAAAATTGCAAAACCGTTTCAGGCGCAATTTTTATCGCGAATTTAGGATTGGTCTGGGTTTCGCCCATAATGGTGACTGCACCATTTTTAATGAGTTGTTGGCAATGTTTACGTGATCCAAAGCCTTGTGATTGCAACATTTTTTCCAACAACATGATGAGCGACCTAATGATAAAAAGTATAAATATATTTGCTGCTATTCTAAACCAAATACACCGTAAATTCTGAACACATTGCGTACCTTGCCCGCTTGTAGTTCAAAACAGTTACAATAACTGCACTTTTCCAATTTATTTCCCCTTTTATGGATCACCATGCTCTCTCAATTAGACCTTAACCTGATGGTGCTGATCGTTCTACTCGCATGCGGTATTTTTAGCCAAAATACGGCTGTGACCATTGCCGCAGCAGTACTGATTGTTTTTAGAATTACGCCGCTAAGTGAATTTTTCCCACTATTGCAGCAGCATGGCTTAAATCTGGGCATTATCATTCTCACCATTGGCGTACTGACACCCATTGCCAGTGGCAAACTTCCAGGCGAAGCAATTCTAAAATCTTTCCTGAGTTGGAAATCTTTACTTGCGATTGCAATTGGTGTTTTTGTGGCATGGTTAGGCGGGCGTGGTGTCAAGCTCATGACCAATCAGCCTGATGTGGTCGCAGGCTTATTGATTGGTACAGTCGCAGGTGTTGCTGTGCTACGTGGCGTGCCTGTGGGACCACTGATTGCAGCAGGAATTCTCACCTTGTTTATTGGCTATTCTTAACATAGATTTAGGGACGCTTGGTTTAGATGGTTTTGCTTGAATTCATCGTCTTGTATCAACCAATTTCAATAAAAACCATCCAAATCTAAGCCACTTTGCGAAACAAGATAGATGTTAATATCATTCCGATTGCAGATAAAACGGCCATTAAAATACCAACCCAAAGCCATGTTCCTGTGGCAGATACGATAGCTGCGACCACAGGCGGCAATAAAAATTGTGAAATTGCCGAGCACTGCAACACCAAACCTACGGTGGTACTAATCGCAATCGGTTGTGGTGCAAAATTAAGTACTTGCGCAAATACCACAGCTGCGACTAAACCACCAAATAAAGAGAAATGGATGACCAATAAAAACTGCACAATGAATGGTAAAACATCACGCAAAATATAAAAACTCAGTGCGCATAGCATCAATACCGCAAAACCCATTTGCATCAACACTTGCGCTCTCAGCCCACGCTGTAATAACAACCCACATACAAATGTACCCACCGCATTTGCCATTGCAACCATAGCTGTGAGCACACCTGCGGTTTGTAAAGATATTTGATATTGCTGATAAATGGTCGGCAAAAAACCCACCAAACTGAACCACTGCCCTGCATAAACACCAAAAACCAAAGCCAATATCCATGCGGGTGGATGGCTCAAAGTGCTTTTAATCAGTTCAAAGATGGCAATGGCTTGCGTGCTGATCTGCACACTTGGTACGGCTTTATAAATGATGATTGCGAGCGCAAAGGATAACAATCCCAAACACATCCACACGCCTTGCCAATCCAAGATGGGCAGTAAAAACGGCGTACTTAGTAAACCAATACCCATCCCACCGCCCATATAGGCACTCCACAGCCCCATTTTGGCAGGCAACTGCTCCACTGCAACCAGTTGACGAATAAATGCAGGGCCGCTGAGTGTAATCAGTAAAAAGCCAAAACCTTCAATTACACGCAGACTTAATAGTGCGGAAAAGCTATGTACAAAACCACCAACAAAACTTGCACCTGCCAATAAAGACAAACCCAAAAGTACACAGCGTTTTAAGCCAATTTTTGCGGTATAACTGCCTAGCAACAACGCCAAAGACATGCCCGCAGCTTGTACCAAAGACAGCAAAAAACCTGCCTGAACCAAACTAATTCCGAGTTCAGCTTGTAGGATGGGTACAGTCGGTGGCAACTTGCCAATATGCATTGCTGCCATAAAACCCGCAGCAACAATCCACAAATCCTTTGTCAGCCAACGTACCGAACTCACTGCGCTCTCCCTTAATTTTCGCAAGGCAAGCTTAGCAAGAACATCTCACTGTTTTTAGTGGAGATTTAGATGAGCTTAGTGTTTTTAGCGATAAATTAGCATTCTCTTTACGATGCTGATCGTACGATTTTTAACTTGAATAATACTGCGTGCGTTTTTGGGAAAATTTCTCTAATTGCTTCAAAAAGCCTTCAAAATAGCACTTTTCTTTTTCTTCGCTACGATAACCCGCATACAAGGTACGGCGTAATCCTCCCGCAGCAACGCAGTCTAAACGACGTGAAGTTACCCAGCCTTTTTGCTCATATTCATTCACCACCCAATCTGGCAATGCGCCAATCCCTCGCCCACTCGCCACCAGTTGAATCAACATTTGGGTTAAATCTGTAGTACGAATAGCTTTTGGCTGAATATTGGCTGGAATGAATAGCTTAGACATAATATCTAAACGGTGTTTATCGACAGGATAGGTAATCAGGGTTTCTTCTGCCAACTCCTGTACGGTAATGCGCTCGGCACGTACTAAAGGATGAGTATTTGACAACACCAAACGCGATTCATATTCAAAAATTGGAAAATATTCGATACCTTTTAAGGCAATCGGGTCTGCGGTAATCAATAAATCAAATTCTGCGTTTTGCAATAATTCATGCGGATTGGCTTCAAAACCTGAAGCAAAATCTAAATCTACATCAGGGTATTGCTGACGATATTGATTCAGCAGCGGCATCAACCAGTCAAAACAACTGTGACATTCCGAAGAAAAAATAATCCGCCCCGTTTGCCCATGCACAATGCGGGTAATATCGGTTTGGGTAATTTGAATTTGTGGCAAGACATCATCCGCCAGTTTCAATAAACGCTGCCCAACATTGGAAAATGTCACAGGACGACTACGGCGATTCACCACTTCTACGCCATACCAATGATCTAGTTCTTTGAGTTGATGAGAAATGGCAGATGGCGTCAGACATAAATCATTGGCGGCAGCAACCAAAGAACCATGTTCACGCAGGGCTGATAGCGTTTTTAAGTGGCGAATTTCAAGCATTGCTTGTTCCTAGGGTAATACCCCCATTTTTAATTGAATTAATGGGTAGAAAATCTAAAGCCTTGTTATTGTTTAAAAATAGGTGGACAACCATTTACTGACATATGAGGTCGTTCATGATTATAAAAGTACTGCCAGTC
>NZ_VPAP01000014.1:0-75256 GCF_013419195.1 Acinetobacter sp. YH12099
CTGCCATATTGGCAGGACTCTCGATTTTACTAAATACTCTTCAACTGCTCTCAGAATATTCAATAGATGAACTGAATGAAATCGCAACCATTGCACTAGGTACCTAAAGATGTGTAGATACCTATGCCTTCTAGGAAAGGGCTAGGGAGAGGTTCAAAATTTCAGATATAATCCCCTCATCTCTCCACACGAAAAAACCATGTCCGAAACGCTGATTAATTCCCCTGTTAAACACTGGTGCGAATTTGAGTTCATCTCCAAAACTGTGAAAAACCCCAACATCCACATCAAAGGCAATTACTCTTATTATTCAGCCTATTGGGATCAGGGTTTTGAACGTTGTGTGGTGCGTTATTTACATGACAAACCTGCAACAGCAGACAAGCCAATTGATCAATTACATATTGGCAATTTTGTCTGTTTTGGTGCGGAATGCGTGATTATGATGGGTGGCAATCAATTGCATCGCAGTGACTGGGTTTCGGCTTTTCCGTTTGATACTCGCAGTTTTGTTGCGGCAGGTGATACCACAATTGGCGATGGCTGCTGGATTGGCAGTCGCGCCATGATTATGCAAGGTGTTGAACTAGGCGAAGGTGCAATTGTGGCGACAGGTGCAGTGGTTACGCAAGATGTACCGCCTTACGCTATTGTGGCAGGTGTGCCTGCCAAAGTAATTAAATACCGCTTTAGTGAAACAGAGATTGCTCAACTTTTGGCGCTAAAACTGTATGATTTTGATGAAAAATATTTACTGAAAATCCGCGAACAATTGCAGAGTAATGATGTCAATCAACTGATCGATTTTTTGACAAACACGCAAACAAAAAATGACTAAAACTTTAGTTGAATTGAAAGCACAGCTTCATAATTTCATGCTAAATTAAGGTGAAATAAGGACTTACAGCACTCAATTATCTTTATGAAATTACTGGGTTTTATTCTATATGAATTCAGCGTAAGATAAGACAGGACTCAGAGCGAATATTTTATTAAAGTATTGAAATTACAATAAGGAGAAACACTCATGGCTTACCAAAACATCCTCGTACCAGTGGACGGTTCTGAAACTTCTTTTGCCGCTGTTGCAAAAGCTGCTGAACTTGCAAAAGCATTTGGTAGTAAAATCACTGTGGTACAAGTACTTACACTTGACCCGTATATTGCTGCAGAATACATCACTGCAAACCAAACCAATGACTTGATTGAACGCGCTCGCGCTTCTATCGTAAAAACTTTAGAAGAAGCAAAGCAAAAATTCACTGAACAAGGTGTTGAAGCTGAAACTAAACTACTTGAAGGTCAAGTAATTGCACGCGAAATTACCAATGCTGCAAAAGACTTAAATGCTGACCTTATCGTGATTGGTTCACATGGCCGCACTGGCTTGAAAAAATTATTCTTAGGTAGCGTTGCGCAAAGCATCCTAAGTGAAGGTACAACACCTGTATTGGTTGTACGTCAATAAGATTGCGTGTTCCTCATTTCTACGGAAGTGAGGAACTTCCCCTCTCATTTAAATTTCTTTGTTTGTTCTAAAATTTTTATTTGCAGCACTCTATTCAGCAAATTTTCTCAGTATCACCATATCTCAATATTAAACGCTCGATTTAGCAGCTCAGTTTAATTCTGCCATTGGTATTGTTTTAAATTCACCTTCTCTGCAATTACCACAATCCCTTCTTCCTGTAATTTTAAAGTTTGTATATTTTCTCCTTGGGCGTTTAGTTTGCTTAGGCTAATTTTTCCTTGCGCATTAATCACCCGATGCCACGGCACAGTATGTTCTGCCGATAAATGCCTGAGGACATAACCGACCAAACGTGCATGTTTGGGCAGACCCGCTAGGCGTGCCACTTGCCCATAGGTCGCAACCTGACCTGCTGGAATCAAACACACCACGTTCAAAATCATGTGTGCTAATTCATCACTCGGTTTACGGCTTAACGTTGTTTGCATCTATCCACTCGCATTCATTTAGCCTATAAAAAAGGAGCGACTGGCAGCACTCCTTTTGTTTATAAAACTTGATTTTTAAGTCAGTTAAATTGCGGCATTGAATGTATCACAATCACTGATCAAGCCTGATTTTAAGCCAGTCTGGAACCATTGTACGCGCTGTGCACTGGTACCATGCGTAAAGCTATCAGGCACGACTTGCCCACGTGCACGTTTTTGTAAATAGTCATCGCCAATTTTATGTGCCGCATCCATTGCTTCTTCAATATCACCTTGTTCGAGGAATTGAGTACGTTGATGGTTATGATGCGCCCACACTCCCGATAAACAGTCCGCTTGCAATTCCTGACGCACCGAAAGCTGGTTGCCCTGTACTTCACTGACTTGCTGACGTGCTTTATGAACTTGCTCTGAAATTCCTAAAACGGTCTGAATATGATGCCCAACTTCATGTGCCACCACGTAGGCTTGGGCAAAATCACCTGCCTGATCATCTCGGCTTAATTCAGTCTGATTTTGTTCACCACCAATACCCATTTGCTGACGCATGGCTTGGAAGAATGAAGTATCAATATATACTTTTTGATCGGCTGGACAATAAAACGGCCCCATTGCCGATTGTGCTGTACCACAGCCAGAATTAACTACACCTGTAAATAACACCAGTTTAGGCGGTACATATTGGCTATTTAACTGCTGCTGAAACACTTGTGACCATGTATCTTCCGTATCGGCCAAAACAGTGCCCACAAACTCAATTGCCTCTTGTTGTTCAGGACTTGGATTGTCTAAACCTTTAGTTTCAGCACTTTGCGCATGTGAGGTGACTTGCTTGGTCGCTTGATAAGCCGATTGCGGATCGATGCCAAAGAACTTCCATGCAACAAAGGCCACCACTAAGCCCAAAATACTGATACCGCCCGCTTTTGCTCCACCGCCACCACGGCGGTCTTCTACATTCGTGCTAACTCGACGACCTTTCCAACGCATTATTCTTATCCTTCTCTTAAACTCTGATAATAGATTAAGCCGATTTAGACTTTGACCACACTTTTTGAACAAGTGCGACCACAATCACCACCAAGATGCCTGCCAAAATACCCACGACAAGGTTCATCAACATTGGCGTGACTGAACCTACAATACTGCCCATCGTTGGGATATCTTGTACATACTCTACCGTATCTTCTGTGAAATGGTGCACAAAAGGAATAGCATGATTGATAATTCCTCCACCAACCAAGAACATCGCTGCAGTACCCACCACAGATAAAGTCTTCATTAAAATTGGAGCAAATGCCAGTAAACCACTCCCAATACGTTGTTTAAAATTGGCAGCTTGTTCTGTGAGGTATAAACCAATGTCATCAATTTTGACAATTAACGCAACGAACCCATAGACACCCACCGTCATGGCAATCGCAATTAAACTTAATACTGTCACTTTGGTTAGAAAGCCTGCCGCAGCCACAGTCCCCAAAGAAATCACCACAATTTCCGCCGATAAAATAAAGTCAGTACGCACAGCACCTTTAATTTTTTCGGTTTCATAAGCCGCAAGGTCTTGCTCAGTTTGAATTAGCTCAAGTTGCGCTTCTTTAGCCGTTTGGGCTTTTTTGTGTTGTAAGGTGTGCATGATTTTTTCCACACCTTCATAACTTAAAAATAGACCACCAACCACCAATAAAGGATTGATTAACCACGGCACAACGACACTAATTAATAACGCGAGCGGTACTAAAATTAGCTTATTGATGAATGAACCTTTAGCCACACGCCATACCACAGGCAACTCACGCTCTGCACGTACACCACTGACTTGCTGCGCATTCAACGCCAAATCATCGCCCAAAACCCCTGCGGTTTTTTTTGCAGCCATTTTGCTCATAACTGCCACATCATCTAAAACTGTTGCAATGTCATCTAATAAAAGTAATAAGCTGCTCGCCATTGCGTTGTTATCCTTATATGATTTTCAAGTTATTTTAAAACTGAATTTATATAGGGTCTGTATTTACTTCATTAATTTTTACAGCAAAATTTTTTACAGCAAATTCTATTCAACTCACTTAAGGAAGTGACATTGAAAAATGTTATGCCTTACAATGTAGCAATTCATCGGTACATAGATGTCGTAGATACGACTTGGAATAAAAAATGAGTAATCAAGATAATCGTCCTGTGATTTTGACAGGCGATCGTCCAACTGGACAACTACATTTAGGTCACTTTGTGGGTTCTTTACGTTCACGTGTAGGTTTACAAGACTCACATCATCAACACCTGTTACTTGCCGATGCTCAAGCCTTAACTGACAATGCCGATAACTTTGAAAAAGTCCGTCGTAATATTATTGAGGTAGCAACCGATTATTTAGCGGTGGGGATTGATCCAACAAAAACCACCATTTGCGTGCAATCTTGCCTGCCTGCATTAAACGAACTCACCATGTTGTATTTAAACTTCGTGACTGTGGCACGTTTGGAGCGTAACCCAACCATTAAATCTGAAATTCAGATGCGTGGTTTTGAGCGTGATATTCCTGCAGGTTTCCTGTGCTACCCTGTAGCTCAAGCAGCCGATATTACTGCATTTAAAGCAACGGTCGTTCCTGTAGGTGAAGACCAAATTCCAATGATTGAACAGACCAATGAAATTGTGCGTCGGGTGAATCGTCAAATTGGTCATGACTTGCTACCTGAATGTCAGGCATTGTTGTCAAATGTCGGACGTTTACCTGGTTTTGATGGTAAAGCGAAAATGTCAAAATCACTGGGCAATACCATTGTGTTAGATGCCACAGACAAAGACATTAAAAAAGCTGTCAATGCAATGTACACCGACCCAAATCACCTGCGTATCGAAGACCCAGGTCAGGTTGAAGGCAACGTAGTATTTACTTATTTAGATGCCTTCGATACCAACAAAGAAGAACTTGAAGAACTGAAAGCGCATTATCGTCGTGGTGGTTTGGGCGATGGTACGGTGAAAAAGCGTTTGGAAGGCATTCTAAAAGAATTGATTGGGCCGATCCGTGAACGTCGTATCGAACTTGCTAAAGATCCTGACTACATTATGGATATTTTGAAAACAGGCACCGACAAATGCCGTGATATTACCCAGCAAACTTTAGATGAAGTGAAAGCTGGCTTGGGTGTATTCCGCTTCTAAGCATTTTGTAGATACAAATATTTTAAAGTCTCTTATTCACATGAATAAGAGACTTTTTATTTGAGTGAAAAATCAACACAAGCTGACTCGACTCACAAAAAACACTTATTACTTACGTGATTTAACATCACGTAACCTGAATACTGCGGAATAGTATTCATTCTCAGTTTAGTATACTTACATGCTTTAGGAGCAATCCTAATTTCATAACATTTCTCCGTTATCGAAGCTGTGAAAGCAGATTCGTTTTTCATACGCAATGATCACCCCAATCATTGCGTATTTTTTTTATTTGAATCAGCTGTTTATACAGCTTGTACAACAATAAAAATAATTTCCCGAGATGCAAAAACTACTTGAACGGCTTTGTCGCACAAAGATTTCATAACTATATGATTTAAAAGTTTTGATTATTTTTTGATACAAAATTAAATTTATTTAAATCAGATGCTTACATATTTATGCAACAAAGCAATACCAAATTAACTCTTATCATATACTTTATCTCTCAAATGTGGCTAATTTTTCAACATAAAAAATCCCCAAAATTGGGGATTGAGTACTGAATAAAATCAAGATCTTCAAAATTTGTTATTTAAGCAAACCTTGATCTTTTAATACTTGCCACATGGTAGAACCCAATTCAGCAGGGCTACGCGTATAAGCAATTCCAGCACGCTCAAAGGCTGCAAATTTTTCTTCCGCAGTGCCTTTACCGCCTGAAATAATTGCACCCGCATGTCCCATACGCTTACCTTTAGGTGCTGTCACTCCTGCAATATAACCCACCACAGGTTTGCTAACATTCGACTGGATATATTCCGCAGCTTCTTCTTCTGCCGTACCACCAATTTCACCAATCATAACAATCGCATCGGTGTCTGGGTCGTCTTGGAACAATTTTAAAGCATCAATTTGGTTCATACCTGGAATTGGGTCACCACCAATCCCGATACAGGTCGATTGCCCTAAGCCTAATTTGGTGGTTTGTGCCACAGCTTCATAGGTCAAAGTACCTGAACGTGAAATAATGCCAATTCGTCCTGGTTGATGAATATGCCCTGGCATGATGCCAATTTTACATTCACCTGGTGTAATCACACCTGGGCAGTTTGGTCCCACCAAACGTGTACCATTGCCATTGGTTTCTAAATAACGCTTGGCTTTGAGCATGTCGATGGTTGGCACACCTTCCGTAATCACCACAATCAAACCTACTCCAGAATCGACTGCTTCTACAATCGAATCTAAAACAAACGGTGCAGGCACATAAATCACCGATGCATCTGCACCTGTTTCACGTACAGCTTCTTTCATGGTGTTAAATACAGGTAATTCCAAATGGGTTTGACCACCTTTTCCTGGCGTTACCCCACCCACCACTTTAGTTCCATAATCAAGTGCTTGTGCTGAGTGAAAAGTACCATTTTTACCAGTGAAACCTTGTACCAATACTTTGGTGTCTTTATTAATTAATACGCTCATCCTGATTCTCCTTAAGCTTTCACTGCAGCAACAATTTTTTCTGCAGCATCGGACAAGCCATTTGCAGAAATAAGTTTTAGTCCTGATTCATCTAGTAATTTAGCACCTAGCTCTGAGTTGTTCCCTTCTAGGCGAACCACTACAGGTACCGTCACATTTACTTCCTGAACCGCTGCAATAATTGCTTCTGCAATCATGTCACAACGTACAATTCCACCAAAAATATTGATTAACACGCCTTTGACTGAGTGATCTGCCAAAATAATTTTAAAGGCTTCAATCACACGCTCTTTGGTTGCACCACCACCTACATCTAAGAAGTTCGCTGGCTGGCCACCATACAACTTAATAATATCCATCGTTGCCATTGCCAACCCCGCACCATTGACCATACAACCAATATTACCTTCCAATGCCACATAGTTCAGATCAAATTCTGAAGCACGCAATTCGCGCTCATTTTCTTGTGACTTATCTCGCAGCGCCAATACTTCAGGTAAACGGTACAACGCATTAGAGTCGATTCCGACTTTAGCATCGACACATAAAATCTCGCCATTTTCACGCACTGAAAGTGGATTAATTTCAAACAAAGCAAAATCATTGTCGATAAATGCCTGATAAGCTGCAGTCATAATTTTTACAAACTGAGTGATTTGGCTATCTTTTAGTTTTAAGGCGAAAGCAACTTCTCGCGCCTGAAATGGCAATAACCCCACCAATGGATCAACTTCTACTTTAATAATTTTTTCTGGGGTTTCTTCTGCGACTTTTTCAATTTCAACCCCACCTTCGGTAGATGCCATAAAGGTGACACGACGGCTTGAACGATCTACCACAGCACCTAAGTACAATTCGCGCTCTACAGGATAGACATCTTCTGCAACCAAAATACTGTTTACCGGCTGACCATAAGCATCAGTTTGATAAGTGACCAAGCGTGTACCAATAATTTCATTGGCATAGTCTGCAGCTTCCTGTGCAGATTTCACCACTTTTACACCACCCGCTTTACCACGGCCACCCGCATGTACTTGCGCCTTCATTACGGCAAATTTTCCGCCCAGTTGCTCAAAGGCTTGCACAGCTTCTACTGCTGTCGTGGCCAAGATTCCTTCCTGAACAGGCATGCCATATTTTTTTAATAGCGCTTTCGCTTGATACTCATGTAAATTCATTGACTAACCTTTTACTACTTCTTTTATTCAGTTCTCACCACCCGCATCAAATCTGGGTTTGATCTTGGTCTTCCATGGTGGTGCTATTTTCTATGCTCTTTATTTTTAGATGATTATTCCCACAAACACAACCATCAAATGTAAAAAGAGCGGCCTAAGCCGCTCTTTTTAGTGTTATTTGCGTTTACGCTGAATCGCGTGAATCGCACGCCCATCTACCGCTAAAGCGGCTTCATGCACCACTTCAGAGAAGGTTGGGTGACCAAATGTCATTAATTGTAAATCTTCAACTGAAGATACAAATTCAAGTGCAATCATACCTTGGTGAACGATGTCAGACGCAGCGGGTCCAATCACGTGCATACCAAGTAGACGATCTGTTTTTGCATCTGCAACAAACTTCACGAAACCAGCACCTTCGCCTGCAGCTAAAGCACGACCATTTACCGCGAAACCGAATTGACCAGTTTTCACTTCGTGGCCTTTTTCTTTCGCTTGCTCTTCAGTTAAACCAACCCACGCCGCTTCAGGGTGTGTGTAGATTACTGAAATGATTGTGTCGTAGTTGACTTGTGCAGCATGACCGTGAATACGTTCAACTGCCATTACGCCTTCTTCCATTGCTTTGTGTGCAAGCATTGGACCACGTACCAAGTCACCAATTGCATATACACCTTCAACAGAAGTTGCACACCAATCGTTTACTTCAACTAAGCCACGTTCAGTCAGTTTAATACCGCAGTCATCTGCCAATAAACCTTCAGCATAAGCACGACGACCTACACAAACGATCAATTTATCGAAAGTTTGTTCTTTGTCTTCGCCGCCTTGGGTATATTTAACAGTCACTTCACGACCATTAACTTCAGTACCTGAAACTTTCGCACCGATACGGATATCCATACCTTGCTTAGTCAATAGTTTCTGGTAGTCTTTTGCCAAAGCTTTGTCAGCCATTGGTAAGAATGCATCCATTGCTTCAAATACAACAACTTCTGCACCTAGACGACGCCATACTGAACCAAGTTCAAGACCAATTACGCCTGCACCAATCACACCTAAACGCTTAGGCACTTCTGGGAATTCTAATGCACCAGTAGAATCAACAATAATGTCTTGATCTACAGGAGCAACAGGAATATTTACAGGAACTGAACCAGTCGCAAGAATCACATACTTAGGCTCTAAAACTTGAGTTTCGCCTTCATGAGAAACGAACTCAACTTTTTTACCTGCAAGCAATTTACCCGTACCTTTTAACCACTCAACACCGTTACCTTTTAATAACTGATCAATACCGCCAGTTAATTGGTCAACGATTTTGTCTTTACGTGCTAATAGCTTCGCAAGGTCAAACTGTACTTCACCTGTAGTGATACCATGATCAGCCAAGTGATGAACCGTATCTTCATAACGATGTGAAGAATCGAGTAATGCTTTAGATGGGATACAACCCACGTTTAAGCATGTACCACCCAAAGATGGTTTACCTTTGTGAATACGTTTTTCGATACACGCAACTTTAAAGCCAAGTTGAGCCGCACGAATTGCCGCTTCATAACCACCTGGGCCACCGCCAATAACAACAAGATCAAATTGTTGAGACATTTTTATCTCCAAAAATGGGCTTAGAGGATCGCTCCAAGCCCACTGATTTATTCTTTAGAATTAAAGGTCAAGGATGAGTTTAGCTGGCTCTTCTAACAATTCTTTGATTGTTACAAGGAAGCCGACTGCTTCTTTACCATCGATTAGACGGTGGTCATAAGAAAGCGCTAAGTACATCATTGGCAAGATTTCAACTTGACCATTTACCGCCATAGGACGCTCTTGGATTTTGTGCATGCCCAAAATTGCAGTTTGTGGCGTGTTTAGAATTGGTGTAGATAACAATGAACCGAAAGTACCACCGTTAGTAATGGTGAATGTACCGCCAGTCATATCTTCAATACCTAGCTTACCGTCACGTGCTTTATAAGCATAGTCACGAATACCGTTTTCTACTTCAGCGTAGTTCATGCGGTCTGTATCACGTAATACAGGAACCACTAAACCACGGTCAGAAGAAACCGCAACACCGATGTCGTAGTAACCGTGATATACGATGTCTTCGCCATCAATAGAAGCGTTTACTGCTGGGTAACGTTTCAATGCTTCAGTTGCAGCTTTCACGAAGAAAGACATAAAGCCTAAACGTGCACCATGACGTTTTTCAAATGCGTCTTTGTATTGTGCACGCATTTCCATGATTGGCTTCATGTTCACTTCGTTGAATGTTGTCAACATTGCAGTTTCTTGAGTCGCTGCAAGTAAACGCTCTGCAACACGCTTACGTAAACGTGTCATAGGAACACGTTTCTCGATACGCTCACCTACCGCAACGCTTAATGGCGCAGCTGCAGCAGCAGGTTTAGCTTGATGATTTGCAACATCTTCTTTAGTGATACGACCACCACGACCTGTACCAGAAACGTCTGCAGCATTGATACCTGTTTCAGTCAACGCTTTACGTACTGCTGGTGCTTGGTCAGCAACTGGTTGTGCACGCTCAACAACTGGCGCAGCGCCTGCTTCAGTTTTCGCCGCAGCTTGCTCTACTTGTGCTTCAGACTGAACTGCTTGAGTTTGAGCAGCGCCAGAAACAGCACCCGCTTCAAATTGAGCAATTACTTCGTCAGAAAGAACTGTATCGCCTTCGTTTTTGATGATTGCAGAGATTGTGCCATCAGCAGGAGCGACTACTTCCAAAACAACTTTATCGGTTTCAATATCACAGATCACTTCATCACGTGAAACTGCTTCACCTGGTTGTTTGTGCCAAGTTGCAATCGTACCGTCTGCAACTGACTCTGGAAATACCGGTGCTTTAATTTCGGTTGCCATTATTTCGAATCTCCTGTTATTCAGCTACGATCGCAAGCGCGTCATTGATGAGCTGAGCTTGTTGTTTTGCATGCAAATATGGTGAACCACACGCTGGTGCTGCAGATGCTTCACGACCCGCATAACTAATGCGAATCTGTTTACCAGTTTTCATTACGTCATCATATAAACGTGGCGCGATGAATAACCAAGCACCTTGGTTCTTCGGCTCTTCTTGAGTCCAAACTAATTCTTTTACGTTTGGATAAGAAGCAAGAACTTCAGCAAGACGTTGTTCTGGATATGGGTACAACTGTTCAATACGAACAATTGCAGTATTGTTCAATTCTAATTCACGACGCTTTTCAAGCAAGTCGTAATACACTTTACCACCACACAATACCAAACGCGTCACGTCTGATTTGTTGATGTTGTCAATTTCATCAATCACAGTCTGGAATGTACCAGTTGCAAGCTCATCAAGGTTAGACACTGCTAACTTGTGACGAAGTAAAGACTTCGGCGACATGATGATCATTGGCTTACGGATTGGACGAATCGCCTGACGACGTAAAGCGTGGAAAATCTGTGCAGGTGTTGTTGGTGTCATCACTTGCATGTTTTCTTCCGCACAAAGCTGTAAGAAACGCTCTAAACGTGCAGATGAGTGCTCAGGACCTTGACCTTCAAAACCGTGTGGAAGAAGCATCGTTAAACCACACACACGCTCCCACTTGGTTTCGCCAGATGAAATGAACTGGTCGATTACCACTTGAGCACAGTTGGCAAAGTCACCGAATTGTGCTTCCCAAATAATCAAGCTCTTTGGAAGGGTCGTCGCATAACCATATTCAAATGCCAATACTGCCATTTCAGACAATAATGAGTCGTAGATTGCAACGCGTGGTTGGTTCTCTTTGATGTGGCAAAGTGGAATATAAGTTTTACCATCGACTTGGTTATGCAGTTTTGCATGACGGTGCGAGAAAGTACCACGACCAACGTCTTCACCAGTCAAACGAACAAGGTAACCCTCATCCAACAAAGATGCGTAAGCTAAAGTTTCAGCTGCACCCCAGTTTAGTGGCATTTCACCTGTTTGCATTTTCAAGCGATCGTCAATCACTTTGGCAACTTGGCGCTGCATCACGAAACCTTCTGGAAGTTTACGCATGGTTTGACCAAGTTCTTTCAAACGCTCGATAGGGAAAGTTGTATCCCAAACGTCTGTATAGTCGTGACCCAAGTATGGCGACCAATCTACAAACATTTTAGTATTTGGCTCAAGTACCAATGCGTTCGCAACGTGATTACCCGCTTCTAAATCTGCGCGGTAATCTTCAATCATTTGATCTGCTGCTGCGCGATCCAACACACCTTCTTGCACCAATTGGTCAGCATACAAAGTACGTGTAGTGGTCTTTTTGTTGATCACTTGATACATCATTGGCTGAGTTGCTGCAGGTTCATCCGCTTCGTTGTGACCACGACGACGGTAGCAGAACAAATCAATCACAACGTCTTTACGGAATGTATGACGGAAATCGTGTGCCAATTGAGATACAAAAATCACCGCTTCAGGATCATCGCCATTCACGTGGAAAATTGGCGCCTGAATCATTTTTGCAATGTCAGTACAGTATTCAGTAGAACGTGCGTCACGTGGGTCAGATGTTGTGAAACCAACTTGGTTGTTAATCACAATGTGAACTGTACCACCTACGGTATAACCGCGAGTTTGTGACATTTGGAAGGTTTCTTGGTTAACACCTTGACCTGCAAATGCGGCATCACCGTGAACGATTAATGGCAATACATCATCACCACCAATGTCTTTACGACGTACTTGGCGCGCACGTACAGAACCTTCAACCACAGGTCCAACAATTTCTAAGTGCGATGGGTTAAACGCAAGTGCCAAGTGCACTTCACCACCCGGAGTCATCACGTTAGATGAGAAACCTTGGTGATATTTTACGTCGCCAGAACCTTTTTTATGCAAGCTCTTACCTTCGAATTCACCAAATAGGTCTGCAGGGTTTTTACCCATGATGTTCACAAGCAGGTTCAAACGACCACGGTGTGGCATGCCAATCACGACTTCTTTACAGCCAACAGCACCCGCACGTTGAATGATTTCATTCACCATCGGGATAAATGATTCACCGCCTTCTACACCAAAGCGTTTCGCACCAACGTATTTATTACCTAGATATTTTTCTAGACCCTCAGCTGCTGTTAAGCGTTCAAGAACGTGTTTCTTTTGATCTGCAGTAAATGTGAACTTACCACGTGCGCTTTCTAAGCGTTGTTGAATCCAGCGTCTTTCTTTGGTATCAACAATGTGCATGTATTCTGCACCAATTGAACCGCAGTAGATCGCCTGCATGGCATCAACCATTTCGCCTAGTGTTGCTTCAGACTTACCAATTTCCAAATTACCTGTATGGAAAACAGTATCTAAATCAGACTTGGTTAAACCATGTGCAGCAAGATCAAGATCTGGCACGTCTTCACGTTTTGCCAAACCTAGTGGATCTAATTTTGCTTTTTGGTGACCACGGTTACGGTAAGCAGCAATCAGTTGCAACACGCCAATTTGACGTTGTTCATGTTCAGAACTCACTGAACCTTGAACAATGGCTTGAACGCGATTTGAATTACGACCTAATAAAAGGAATTGCTCACGTACATTACTGTGTGGTTGATCACCCTTCGGGAATTTATCGAAATATTCGCGCCAATCAGCACCGACTGATTCCGGTGACGTCAAATAATGCTCGTAAAGTTCTTCAATATACGCTGCACTATCAGCGGAAAGTTCAGTGTCAAGACGCAGTGCGTCAGCAACTTCTTGCATTTGTGGACCCATTTCCTATTGCAAAAACATTTTCCAGGATGCTTTTTAAGCAAAACCCATGATTGATAATGTCAAATTGGTAACATGACATTAGTCCCCAGTTGACATATGTCATGAGGCGTTATCACTACATTAGGAAAACCCAATGTCATTTATGAATCATAACGCCCTCATTGGCATCATCACTCATTTATATACTCGACCCAAGCCGAGCAATTTTTTGCAAAATCGTTTTAGAAAAAATAAGTGCTCAGTCTTAGCTTTTCTAATACGACTTTTCTGCAATAGTCCTGATTTAATAACACATCATTTGCACTTAAAATGTTGATAAAATGTACAAAAATTCAACATTTTTCAGATATAGTCATTTGTTAATCGTAACATGATCTCAGAAATGCAATTGATTTTTTTGACACATACCTCCTATAAATTGGCGAAATACACTGATTCTATTTTCATCTAACATATGGTGCTTTATTTAAAAAACAGATGCAATTTAGACCAAAGTCCAACACCGCTATTTCAGATAAAATAAAAGAGAGCACATCTCTCAATCTGCCCTCTCACTTACACGTTACATGATAACATCTAAAAATAAATATTGCAGCTAAACTTGGCATTTGCCCATGCTTTACAACAAAATAGCAGCACTGGATTACAATTGTGTGCAACTTTAGTCGGCTAAATGCTGTTTTTGTCTATTTATCCAACAGTTATACCTAAAAAATATCAAATACTCACTTTTTAATCACTTCTTTGCATGCAACATTTTTCATTTACGTACTCATCAAAAACAAGCAACTTATCACACGACTTTTATCGTAATTTTGGCACAAAAAAAAGCACACCTAGGTGTGCTTTTCTCAACTGATCACGCAGTCTATTAGCCAGCCATATCTAAAAGCATGTTACGGATGTGACCGATTGCTTTAGTTGGGTTCAAGCCTTTAGGACATACAGATACACAGTTCATAATACCTTTACAACGGAACAAAGAGAATGGATCGTCAAGACGAGCCAAACGCTCTTGAGTTGCAGTATCACGCGAATCGATAATGAAACGATATGCATTCAACAACGCTGAAGGACCCAAGAACTTGTCTGGGTTCCACCAGAATGATGGGCATGAAGTTGAACAACATGCACAAAGAATACATTCATACAAACCATCAAGATGCTCACGCTCTTCTTGAGATTGTAAACGCTCTTTTGGTGGCGCAGGTTGGTTGTTGATCAAGAACGGATGAATCTTGTTATACTGATCGTAGAACTGATTCATGTCTACAACCAAGTCTTTAATTACAGGAAGACCTGGAAGCGGACGAATTGTGATCACTTCTGGTAAATCGTTTAGGTTCCAAAGACACGCTAAACCATTTTTACCATTGATGTTTACACCATCAGAACCACAAATACCTTCACGACATGAACGACGGAATGTCAAAGATTCGTCTTGTACCTTCAATTCAAGAAGTGCATCAAGCAACATACGGTGCTTATCAGTCAATTCAAGCTTAAAAGTTTGCATGTACGGTGCTTTATCCTTATCAGGATCGTAGCGGTAGATATTAAATGTACGAGTACCTCTACTCATCTTACTTCTCCCAATTAGAATGTACGTGGTTTAGGTGGAATAGCAGCTACAGTAAGCGGCTTGTAACGTACTGGTTTGTACTCAAGACGGTTATCTGTAGAGAACCATAAAGTATGCTTCATCCACTCATCATCACGACGACCATAAGAATAAGTTGGGTGATCTGGTGGTAACTCAAAGTCTACAACCGTATGCGCACCACGACATTCTTTACGTGCAGCAGCTGAGATTAGTGTCGCTTTAGCAACTTCATACAAGTTTTCAACTTCTAATGCTTCTACACGTGCAGTGTTGAATACTTTAGATTTGTCTTTCAAATGAATGTTGCGAACACGTGGCTCAAGCGCAAGAATTTGTTTCACACCTTCATCAAGCAATGCTGAAGTACGGAATACACCTGCGTGGTCTTGAACGATGTTACGAATTGCATCAGCAACTTCTTGAGCGTTTTCACCTGAAGTCGATTCGTCAAGTTTACGAATACGGTTCACAGTGTTTTCAAGTACAGTTGTTGGAAGTGGTTCGTACTCACCATCGTGTTGCTTAGTCACATACTCAATGATATGTTGACCCGCAGCTTTACCAAATACAACCAAGTCAAGCAATGAGTTTGTACCTAAACGGTTTGCACCGTGTACAGATACACATGAACACTCACCAATTGCATAGAAACCTTTTACTGGTTTAGCAAAGTCACGGTCACCCGCGTTGGTTGTATATGTATCAGTTTCTGCGTTGTAGTTCGCAACCAACTCTTGAGTTTCACGGCTTTCTGGAACAACCACTTGACCATGAATATTGGTTGGAATACCACCCATTTGGTAATGGATTGTAGGAACAACAGGAATTGGCTCTTTAGTACAGTCAACGTTCGCGAATTTCTTACCAATCTCAAATACAGATGGAAGACGCTTCATGATTGTGTCTGCACCTAAGTGCGTCATATCAAGCAAGATGTAGTCTTTGTTTGGACCACAACCACGACCTTCTTTAATTTCTTGGTCCATAGAACGTGATACGAAGTCACGTGGCGCCAAGTCTTTCAAAGTTGGTGCATAACGCTCCATGAACGGCTCGCCTGAATCGTTACGAAGGATACCCCCCTCACCACGACAGCCTTCCGTTAACAATACGCCCGCGCCCGCAACACCTGTTGGGTGGAACTGCCAGAATTCCATATCTTGTAATGGAATACCTGCACGCGCAGCCATACCAAGACCGTCACCAGTATTGATATATGCGTTTGTAGATGCACGGTACACACGACCTGCACCACCTGTAGCAAACAATGTCGCTTTCGCTTGGAATACTGCAATTTTACCTGTTTCTTGGTCAATTGCAGTCACACCTAGTACATCGCCAGCTTCGTTACGGATCAAATCAAGAGCAATCCATTCTACGAAGAATTGAGTACCCATTTTCACGTTGCTTTGATAAAGCGTGTGAAGAAGTGCGTGACCTGTACGGTCAGCTGCAGCACATGCACGTGGAACCGCTTTTTCACCGTAGTTTGCAGAGTGACCACCGAATGGACGTTGGTAAATTGTACCGTCTGCGTTACGGTCAAATGGCATACCCAAGTGTTCTAATTCATAAACCACTTGTGGCGCTTCACGCGTCATGAATTCAATCGCGTCTTGGTCGCCCAACCAGTCAGAACCTTTTACTGTGTCGTAAAAGTGGTAGTGCCAGTTATCTTCTTGCATGTTACCAAGAGATGCACCTATACCACCCTGCGCTGCAACAGTGTGTGAACGTGTAGGGAATACTTTGGTCAATACCGCAACTTTCAAACCTGCTTGAGCAAGTTGGTAAGATGCACGCATACCTGAACCACCACCACCAACGATGACTGCGTCAAAGAATTGGTGTGGAATATTTGTATAATCTTCTTTAGGGTTAATCGCGCCCATGATATTTTCCTATCAATTCGCCCAGAAAATCTGGATTGCCCAGATTGCGTATGCAAAAACAGCAATAATCACTGCTGAAGTCAGCACTAGGCGTAAACCTGAAGCTGAAGGACCCATTTGACGAGTAGTCACATAGTCAGTGAATACTTGCCACATACCGATCCAAGCATGTGCAACAAGAGATAAGACTGCCAATAAAGACATAATCTTCATTGGTAATGTCATCATAAAGCCGTACCACTGTTCAAAGTTGAATCCACCGTTAAGAAGAATCCAACCAAATACCACAACGGTATAAACAGCAAGAACAACAGCACTAATACGTTGGATAAACCAATCGCGAGAACCTGAACCCGTTAAACCTGTAGCACTTTTCATTAGATTACAATCCATACAAATGCTGCAACGATACCGATAGCAGACAAGATCAATGAAATAGTAGCTGCAATGCGACCACTTTGCAGTTCTTCTGCAAAACCAAGGTCAGCAAGTAAGTGCTTAACACCAGCAATGAAGTGATAGATTAAGCCGGCTACAAATACCCATACGATAAAGCGCACAAAGAAACCGTTAAAAATTTCTTGAACTTGAGCAAAACCTTCAGGTGAAGACAAAGACTTGTCTAACAACCATAAAAGTACCGGTACGAGTAAAAATACGATGACACCAGAAAGACGGTGTAGAATTGATGCAATAGCCACGGGCGATTTTAAGTTTACTTCTAAAACTTGACCCATGGACAAATTGACAGGTCTGTTGCTTTTCACAGCGGGCATCCTGTAAGTAAAAACTCCATCCGGAGTTTGTTGGAATAAATTCGAAGGAAAGCTGGCATTGTTAGGCAAATTCATGCCTAACCTTAAAACGACACTGAATTATAAAACGTCAACTGTTAAAATACAAACAACTCTACTCGGCTTTTTGGCTAAAAATCCTTTAAATAAGAATCATTAACAAGTATAAAAGTAAACCACTCGCCATCAATAGCCACACAAGAAAACATAAAACCTTGTTTTTAAATCAATTATTAAAATAAAAATTCCTAGAAGCGCAATAAACAGCTTTAGAATATTTAGACTAAAGATAAATTTGTACTTTGATTTTCTGATGTTCTTCGGGTTTTCACATACTTATATATAAGTAGCAGCACTATATATGTGTGTACTCCACTGTTTGCAGCAATTTACAACCACAACACAAGACTCTTAGATCCAGACAGCCCATCACTTTGCTTTGGTCAAGGTACACCTGATCATGGATTAAACTTTAATGTCGGCACATACCTCAATCTATTTATACAACTTATATTTACTTTAAACACCACACCTAAATAAATATTAAAAATGATAATCATCATGCGAATGAATGACTTATCCAGTATTTTTTGTATCTGTATGGATAAATAACCGCGCTTTATTCACAAAGATTTCATCATTTCCCACTCAAAATATGATGGGTTATGGCTATTTTCAGGAGTTTAATCAGTCATTTTTTGATCAATCAATATCGAATTTAAATACCAGACTTACTGCCTATTACAAACAATCTGACCACCCTACCATGTATGTAAAAACGTGTAAGTTATGAGAATTAGATAAATTTAAGTATTGGACTGAATCCTGCTAAAGAAATAGCACATCAAAACTAGTATTTAAAATTGCTTACAATTAATCCGTATTGATGATTTTTTTCTGCACATCCGACAAATTTTGACTTATGATACGGCGGCTGTGCTGTGATTTGATTGTTTTTTTTACTGGAATTTTTTCGACTTTTTCTATAAACAGTCGTCTGCTTAATCCATAAGTATAATTGACAAAATTTCAGTACTCTCTAATCTTAGAGCTAATTTTTAATCCGTCTGACTTGCGCATTAAAAGATTGATACTTCGAGTCAGATCAACATTCACCAGGACAGGAGATCTATTGAATGTCTGAAGCAACTGGCAAAAAAGCCGTATTACAGCTTGATGGAAAAGAAATTGAATTACCAATTTACAGCGGCACATTAGGCCCAGATGTAATTGACGTTAAGGATGTGTTGGCGGCAGGTCACTTTACTTTTGATCCTGGTTTTATGGCAACAGCGTCTTGCGAGTCTAAAATTACGTTCATTGATGGTAACAAAGGTATTCTTTTACACCGTGGTTACCCAATTGACCAATTAGCGACTAAAGCTGACTACTTAGAAACTTGCTACTTATTATTAAATGGCGAGCTTCCAACTGCAGAACAAAAAGCTGATTTTGACGCTAAAGTTCGTAACCACACTATGGTTCACGACCAAGTAAAACGTTTCTATAACGGTTTCCGTCGTGACGCTCACCCTATGGCAATCATGGTAGGTGTTGTTGGTGCGTTATCTGCGTTCTATCACAACAACTTAGACATCGAAGATGTTAACCACCGTGAAATCACAGCGATTCGTTTAATCGCGAAGATTCCTACTTTAGCGGCTTGGAGCTACAAGTACACTGTTGGTCAACCATTTGTTTACCCACGTAACGACTTAAGCTACGCAGAAAACTTCTTGTACATGATGTTTGCTACACCAGCAGACCGTGATTACAAAGTAAACCCTGTTCACGCTCGCGCAATGGATCGTATTTTCACGCTTCACGCTGACCACGAACAAAACGCGTCTACTTCAACTGTACGTTTAGCTGGTTCTACTGGCGCTAACCCATACGCATGTATCTCTGCAGGTATTTCTGCACTTTGGGGTCCTGCTCACGGTGGTGCGAACGAAGCTGTTCTTAAGATGCTTGATGAAATCGGCTCTGTAGAACACGTTGCTGAGTTCATGGAAAAAGTGAAGACTAAAGAAGTTAAACTTATGGGCTTTGGTCACCGCGTTTATAAAAACCATGACCCACGTGCAACTGTAATGAAGCAAACTTGTGACGAAGTACTTAACGACTTAGGTATCAACGATCCACAACTCGCTCTTGCAATGGAACTTGAGCGTATTGCGTTATCTGATGAATACTTCATCAAGCGTAACTTATACCCGAACGTAGACTTCTACTCAGGTATCATCCTTAAAGCGATTGGTATCCCAACAGAAATGTTTACTGTAATTTTCGCACTTGCACGTACAGTTGGTTGGATCAGCCACTGGTTAGAAATGCACAGCGGTCCTTACAAAATCGGTCGTCCTCGTCAGCTTTACACTGGCCACACTCAACGCGACATCAACCGTTAATTCGGTCTGCGTTGTAGCGTGTAAAACGACACGACAAAAAAACCACCTTCGGGTGGTTTTTTTATTGCTTTTATTTAGCTCACCAAACTCATTTCTGTTTGGTTTGTCCTAAACCACAACCAAAACGTAAAATAAAATTTAGATCATTGCGGATTTAGGCTATATTTTTGATGTCTGCCACTTACGACTCATTTCCATGCTACAACTGCATTTATTCATTCTCAGCTTATTGATGCGACTGCTCAAACTAGATCAGTTTAGATGTCGAAGCCTAACTGCAATGGAAATACAGTTGTGCCAATCTGTGTTTGGCAATCTGATTGACTACAGCCAAGTCAAAGTCATGAACCATCCTTATTTGCCTTGGCAGCCACAGCACATTTTTATGGCCCCCTGTGGCTATATTCATGTGCGTAATCGGCATTATCTAGCCGACTACAGCCAAGCACACCGTGGCTATCAAGCGATCTTTATTCATGAGATGGCGCACATTTTACAGCATCAACATCACATCAATGTCTTACTGCGTGGTGCGGTATTGCAAACCGCGTATTTTTTGAGTTTTAAGCGTTACAATCCATATCATTATCGCTTAATTGAAGCGAAACCTTTTTTTGCTTACAACATTGAGCAACAAGGTGAAATTGCCAAAGATATTTTTCTTAAAAAAATAGACAATATTATTTTAAACAGCCCGCACCGCTCGACTTAGCTCACTCATCTTGGTACATGCTTATTTCACGAAAAACACATGCATCATACAACCTAAAAATATAATGCTTTTCAAATAAATAGCATAAAAATTCTGTCACATTTCAATGATATTCTTGCAGACAAGACAATAAAGTGTATTCGATGCTAGCATCTATTCTAAATTAAGATAAAATAGCAAAAGTCTCCATTTTTGCACTGCAAAATAAGATCTTTATCTGTTAGATAATAAATGGTTTTTATTTGTGCCTTTCGGCAGTCGTTTAATCCACAATACACTACGCTGAAATTTTTATAACAATAATCATCAGCCACTTACGTGTATTCTACACCTATAGGAATAGGACTTAATTTAAATGAAATCTTTTAAAATTGCCCTTGCACAGTTCTCTCCACACATTGGCAATCTCGAAGCAAACGCGCAAAAAATGCTTGAACAAGCAAATGAAGCGAAAAAACAACATGCAGATTTGATTATTTTTCCTGAACTTTCAATTTTGGGCTACCCTGCAGAAGATTTATTACTGCGCCCAAGCTTGAATCAACGCACACAACAAGCATTTGAACAATTACGTGAAATTAAAGATATTGTTTTAGTTTTCGGCTTTGTCAATGAAACTGAAGATGGTCAGCGCTTTAACTCGGCTGCCGTCATGAAAGATGGCAACATCTTAGGTATTTACAACAAGCAAAATTTACCAAATTATGCTGTATTTGATGAAAAACGCTATTTTGATGAAGGTCATCAACACTTAGTTTTTGAATACCTTGGTCATAAATTTGGCGTTTTGATTTGCGAAGATTTATGGTCTTTGCCAACCGTGCAGCAATTGGCACAGTTGAATGTAGAAACTGCATTGGTCTTGAACGCATCGCCTTATGAAGTGGGTAAACCGCAGCATCGTGTACAGACCATGACCGAACTGGCAAAACAATTACATCTCAATGTGGTGTATGTAAACCAAGTTGGCGGTCAAGATGATTTAATCTTCGATGGTACGAGCTTTGTGATTAACCAAGCAGGCAATGTTGCATTACAAGCCCCAACCTACCAAGAAGGTTTATTCTACGCAGAATATGACGCTGCACAGAAGCACTTTAAAACTGCCGAAATTAGCCCAGCTTTAGACACCCTTGCAGAAATCTATCAAGGTTTAGTATTAGCAACCCGTGACTATGTGCAACGCTCTGGCTTTCCAGGTGTAATTCTAGGCTTGTCGGGTGGAATTGATTCAGCACTTACCCTTGCCATTGCGGTTGATGCAATTGGTGCAGACAAGGTACAAGCGGTAATGATGCCGTACACTTATACTGCGCAAATTAGTGTGGAAGATGCTGCAGAACAAGCCAAAACTTTAGGCGTGACTTTTGGTATTGCTGAAATTCACCCGATCGTAAATAGCTTTATGCAAACGCTGTATCCTTTCTTTGGTAACAGCCCTAGCGACACCACAGAAGAAAATTTACAAGCTCGTGCACGCGGCACAATCTTAATGGGTCTATCGAATAAGTTTGGTAACCTCGTGCTTTCTACAGGTAACAAATCTGAGTTAGCAGTTGGTTACTGCACGCTTTATGGCGATATGGTCGGTGGTTATGCGGTACTCAAAGATGTGTACAAAACCATTGTGTTTGAATTGGCAAAATACCGTAACAGCATCGCTGATACTCCTGTGATTCCTGAACGTGTGATTACCCGCCCACCTTCAGCAGAATTACGTCCAGACCAAAAAGACCAAGATTCTTTACCACCATACGAAGTGCTCGATGCGATTTTGTATGCGTATATTGAAGAAGATCAGAGCCAAGAAGACATCATTAGCAAAGGCTTTGAACGCGCGATGGTCGAGAAAGTCATTCAATTGGTTGATCGCAACGAGTACAAGCGTCGCCAAGGTGCATTAGGACCACGTATTAGTTCACGCGCTTTTGGTCGTGAACGTCGCTATCCGCTCGTCAATGGTTGGAAAGCAGGGATTTAACGCTAAAGCATTGCTTAAACAAAGATATAAAAAACCAAGCTACGGCTTGGTTTTTTTGTACCTGCCATTAAACCAATGCTGCAAAAAGTAGCCTAAAATTTTGACATAAAAAAAGACCAAGCTGAGAGCTTAGTCTATAAAAATGGTGGCTATGACGGGACTTGAACCTGTGACCCCCGCATTATGAGTGCGGTGCTCTAACCAACTGAGCTACATAGCCATAAACTGTGTGCGCATTATCTAAACTTAGCCCTGCATCGTCAAGTATTTTAATTTACAAACGCTCACAGTTTAAGCAAAAACAGTGCAATTTGTTTAATTTTAATCAAATTACTATTTTCTTACGGAGATTCTTAAATATTTGCAGCAAAATCTATATCAAGTCACACAGAAAAAAGAGAATAAATTCAACCATGATCTTGAAGTCTATAATACTGAGTAGCCTTGTTGTTGGCTTAAGTTCCTGCGCTTTGGTTTCACCTATTTTTGTAGATTACAACGGTGTACGGCGTGATGTTGCGCAATTTATTAATTCTAAAATGAGTTATAGCATCGCAGACCGACGTGTCTTGGTTGCTTATGCCAAAGGGCAGCAAAAGATTTTAACGGCACATCAACTCAATGCTGCAGCGCAGCAACAACTGGCTTATGAGCGTGCTGTAGGGCGTTATTGTGCATCACAACACATTTCGCTAAAAAAATTAAATCAGGTCGATGCCAAAATTTTTGCTCACTCTGATCAACAAGCCAATTGGCAACAGATTCAAAACCAACAAATGCAGATTCAACTAGATACAGCTCAAATAGATTGCACAAATAAATTTTAAACAAAAAAAGACCACGTTAGTGAACGTGGTCTGAAAAATGGTGGCTATGACGGGACTTGAACCTGTGACCCCCGCATTATGAGTGCGGTGCTCTAACCAACTGAGCTACATAGCCAAAAACTGTGCGCGCATTATCTGCTGTAATCTAGGCAACGTCAAGCCTTATCACGCATCAATTGCTTAAAATTTGGTGAAGTGAACCGATAAGCCGGGTTCTGTCGAGAACGATCATTCCTCTAGGCGTACAATCACTCATACGCTCAAGCGACCTACCCGAATCCAGTACGGGCCGTACCTCAGGATTCCTATTTGGTCTTGCTTCTGGTGGGGTTTACCATGCCATGAACTGTTACCAGCCATGCGGTGCGCTCTTACCGCACCCTTTCACCCTTACCTTCAATTTCTTCCGAAAAAGAAACCATACGAAGGCGGTCTACTCTCTGCTGCACTTTCCGTCGGCTCACGCCGCCCAGGCGTTACCTGGCACCCTGCCCTATGAAGCCCGGACTTTCCTCCCCTGTTTCAGTCACGGAGACCTCCACAGCAGCGATCGTCTGGTTCACTTCGAAGGCGCATTTTAGCAAAATTATAAGTTAATTGCTTGCGCTTTTTTGAGCAATCAGTTTTTTATATTTTTCCAGCAATTGTTCCTGTGTTTCTACATGCTCTGGATCGAGCGGAATACAATCGACTGGGCAAAATAACTGACACTGCGGCTGCTCGTGATGTCCTACACATTCAGTACATAATGCTGGATTAATCTCATAAATCAGCTCACCCATATAAATTGCCTCATTTGGGCATACAGGTTCACAGACATCACAGTTAATACATTCATCGGTAATATATAAAGACACGCTACCAACCTTGTCGTAATTTACGCTCAAAGGCTTCGACCACAACAGGTGCAACAAATTTAGTCACATCACCTTTTAAGCGTGCAATTTCACGAACTAATGTAGAAGAAATAAATGAATATTGCTCTGAAGGAGTCAGAAATACCGCTTCATATTTCGCATCTAATTGACGGTTCATATTTGCCAACTGAAATTCGTATTCAAAATCTGAAACAGCACGCAAACCACGCAAAACTGCAGTCGCATTTTGCTCACGGAAAAAATTAACCAATAAACCATCAAATCCGACAAATTCAACATTAGGCAAATGCTTTAAAGATGCCTGTGCCAATTCCACACGTTCTTCCAAAGTAAAAATTGGATTTTTATGATGTCCAATGGCAATTGCGACCACGACTTCATCAAACATTTTTGCAGCACGTGTCACCAAGTCAATATGACCATTAGTAATCGGGTCAAAGGTGCCCGGATAAATTACGCGAGTTTTAGACATCCATTATGCTCTAGTTGGTTTTGTCAAAGTTAGTTTAACAAATACAAAAAATTTTAGTGAACTAAAGTCTACCAAATTATGAAATATCAAAGCAGTTTAGCCAACAGTTGTGATGATTTTGATTTGTCAGCAAGCCTTGGTTTGAGGCACAATAGTCATAAGTTTGGAAGTAATTGAATATGGCGAAGCTAACTGTAGTTAAAAAAAATACGGGCGGAACAATTGCACAGAATAAACGTGCACGCCACGATTATTTTATTGAAGAAAAATTTGAAGCAGGACTTTCTTTGCAAGGTTGGGAAGTCAAATCTTTGCGCGCAGGACGTATGACTATTACCGAAAGTTATATCCTGTTTCGTGACAATGAAGCCTTTTTATTTGGTGCACAAATTCAACCACTCTTGTCGGCTTCAACGCATGTAGTGCCTGAAGCGACCCGTACCCGCAAACTCTTACTTTCACGACGTGAAATTGAAAAGTTGATGGGTGCAGTCAATCAAAAAGGTTATTCTTGCGTACCTTTAGCATGTTATTGGAAAGGCCCTTTAGCGAAGCTTGAAATTGCTTTGGTGAAAGGTAAACAATTGCACGATAAACGCGCTTCTGAAAAAGACCGCGATTGGCAGCGTGATAAAGCACGTTTGATGCACAAATAATTTTGCACATTCCGCCCATAAAAAATGCTCGATGTTGATCTCGAGCATTTTTTATGGAAGTTTTAAAACTAAAAATGCTTAGTCTTTAAGTTTTAATTCCACCAAATATTTACCAAATTTGACTGCAGTTTCCAAATCACCTTCGGGTGGCGTAACTTCAACACTGGCATTATCAGACTGCGTCATTAAACCCAAAAAGCTCGACATGCGGTTAATATCGTGTGGACTACGCCCTGTCGGCATAAACGGTAAACCTGACCACAACATGCCATGCTGCATCGCAAATAAATTAATTTGTTGCAGCACCGCCAGTTTATCGCCACTTAAACCACCGCCATTGGTAAAACCTGCCGCCAGTTTGCCCTGCCAAGTTCTGGCCAACCAACGCTTAGACGATTGCTCCATAAACTGTTTTAAAGCCGAAGTAATGCTGCCCATATAAGTTGGACAGCCCATAATGATAATATCGGCTTGATCTAGGCTATCCCATTCAATTTCAGCCACATCCATCAAAGTCACCTGAGCATCCATTTGCGCAGCACCTTGTGCAATATGCTGTGCCACCTTAGCAGTATGACCATAAGGACTGTGATAAACCACCGCCACACGAATAGCAGCGCAAGAAGATGTTGAATGAGTCACTGACATGAGAATGTTTAAAACCAAATAATTAAGTCAAGTTTAACACTAAGCCTGCATAAACACGAATGTTGCCATACGTCCTGTACGTGCTTGACGGCGGTAAGAATAGTAATCATCGGCTTGTTGATACGAGCACTGATCACCGCCCAAGACCGTTGTAACACCATGCTGCTGCAAAATAAAACGCGCGATCGCATACAAGTCAGCAAGATATTTACCTTGCTGCTGCCCTGCAATAAAAGCCGTGTCTAATTCAGGATATTTATCGCAAAATGCCTGTTTCACCTCAGCCCCAACTTCAAAACACGGCTGACTAATAGCCGCACCCAACCACGCCCATGTTGGAGCACTTTGCATTTCGACGATGGTGTTTTCGATAATACCGTTGGCAAGACCACGCCAGCCTGCATGCAGATTCGCAACCTCAGTGCCTTCGGCATTGCCCAAAACCACAGGTAAACAGTCTGCGGTCATCATCATTAAAGCATGCGCTTTACGCTGAGTGACCAAACCATCGCCTTCTAAAGCTTCACAAGTGATTTGCTCATTAATGGTCTGACACAACACGCTATGTGTTTGCGTCATCCACGTCATTTTATCGACCCCATATTCAGCAAACTCTGCCAGTAAACTCATACGATGCTGCTGCACACGCCATGCATCATCCTGCACATGCAGCGCCAGATTAAAACCAGATACATCGGCACAGTCTGTCGCTAAAGCTTGCACATGTTGTATGCGGGTTTGCCCAACATACACACCTGCAGGTAATCCTTGAACAAATTGCATAAATCTATCCTTAGTCGTTTTCTGGCATTGCCGTATCTGAGTTGATCTTGTTAATGCTGTCTATGCAACAATTAATAGGCAGCATTTTCACTGCGTAACACGTCTACCAATTGTTTAAAGTCTTCAGGCCACGGCGCTTCAAACATCATTTCTTCTTGAGTACGTGGATGCACCAAACCGAGTTTGACGGCATGTAAGGCCTGACGTTTAAAGTTACGCAAGGTATCGTTTAATAATGCCGATGCGCCTGCTGGCACACGTACACGTGGCGTATAAACAGGATCGCCAACCAAACCATAACCAATATAACTTAGATGCACACGAATTTGATGAGTACGTCCAGTTTCCAAACGCGCCTGAACACGAGTGAAATGCTGAAAGCGTTCTTTAACATTGTAATGTGTGACGGCGTCTTTGCCGCCCGGCAAAACAGCCATTTTCACTCGATCTACAGGATGGCGTTTAATCGGCTCATCGACAGTGCCTCCCGCAATCATGTTGCCGTACACCACCAAGTCGTATAAACGATAAACTGACTTTTTCGCCAGTTGCTTGGTCAAGGCAAACTGTGCTTCCAGATTTTTGGCAACCACCAGCAAACCCGAAGTATCTTTATCAATACGATGCACCAAACCTGCACGAGTTAACTCTGCCGATTTTGGATAATGATGCAGCAAGGCATTTACCAGAGTTCCAGAGCTATTTCCCGCCCCCGGATGCACCACCATGCCCACAGGTTTATTAATCACCATGATGTCATCATCTTCATAAATAATATCCAGTGGAATATCTTCAGGCAGGCTGCGGGTTTGCGCTTCAAGCTCGACTTCTAGGGTAAGAAGCTCATCACCTTCACACTTATATTTAGGTTTGACCGTGTTACCATTTACCAACAAATGACCGTCTTTGAGCCACTGTTTTAGCTTTTCACGTGAAAATTCACTCCAAATGATGGCTGCAACTTGGTCGATGCGTAGTCCTAAGTGGCTGTCATCCAATTGAAATTGCAACGATAAACGTGTTGCAGTTGAGTCTGAAGTATGGTTATCTGCATCCTCAGCATCTTCAAGTAAATTGAACTCAGTTTCAGGTAAATTGGAATGGGTAGATTGTGCTTGACTCATTTGCTCATTCAGACAAAAGTGGTTTAATAGCGCAATTGTAGCTCATTGCCCGTATTAACAGAGGAATTTTTATGTCGCTACCACGTTATAAAATAACAATGCTTGCTCTTTCACTCGGCGTTGCGTCTGCAATTGTGGGCTGTAGCAGCAATCCAAAAAAAGAAGTGGTCGATACTGGTCCGCAATCTAGCGAACAGGTTTATATTGAAAAAGCAGAAAAAGCACTGGATCGTGGTCAATACACCGATGCCGTTAAGCATCTTGAAGCTTTAGAAACCTATTATCCAACGGGTGATTATGCGCAGCAAGCGCAGCTTGAATTGTTGTATGCAAAATTCCAGCAAAAAGATTATGAAGGCGCAATTGCTGTTGCAGATCGTTTTATCCGCATGAACCCGCAGCATCCTAAAGCCGATTATGCCTACTATGTACGTGGTGTGGCGAATATGGAACAAAACTATGATGGTTTGTTGCGTTATACCTCGCTCAAGCAATCACACCGTGATGTTAGCTATTTAAAACTGGCCTATCAAAACTTTGTCGATTTTATCCGTCGCTATCCATCAAGCACTTATGCGGTAGATGCTGCACAGCGCATGCAGTTTATTGGTCAGGAACTGGCGGAAGCCGAAATGAATGCGGCACGTTATAACATTAAACGTAAAGCATGGGTGGCTGCAGTAGAGCGTTCATTGTGGGTAGTTGAGCATTATCCGCAAACTCCGCAAATTCCAGAAGCGTTGGCAACGGTGGCTTATGGTTATGGCAAACTGGGCGATCAAGCCACAGCTCAGCAATATATTGATGTGTTGAAACTGAACTATCCAAATTTGGTTAAAGCAGATGGTAGCGTGAATTTACGTGCTGCCCGTCATGACGCAAGCTGGATTAACCGTGCAACTTTGGGTATTTTCGGACGTGAAGCGCAAAGCAGCACTGAAACACAACAGTCAGATACTAAAGCACAAGCAGAGCCATCACGCAGCCTCACCAACCGTTTGAGTTTTGGCTTGCTCGATCGTCCAAAATCTCAAAACGACAGCACTGAATAAAACCATTCCGACTGATTTTTCAGTTTTGAAAAATGCAAAGGGCAAGTTATGATACTTGCCCTTTGTTCTTTTATGGGCTTGTTTCCTGTCCTAGAAAAAGATACAAAAGAGAATACTCATTGAGTCAATCAGCACAGTCTGATGTATTCAACCTGTTCGGCGAACCTTTCACTACCAAGAGATAACAGACAAAACCGTATGGCCATTCCACAGCACACGATTGATCAAATTTTAGATCGCACTGATATTGTCGATCTGATTAGTCAGCGCGTGAAATTAAAAAAAACTGGTCGTACCTATTCGGGCTGCTGCCCGTTCCATCAGGAAAAAACCCCGTCTTTTCACGTTTACCGTGACAAGCAGTATTATCATTGCTTTGGCTGTCAGGCAAATGGTAACGCCATCCGTTTTTTAATGGATATTGATAACCGCAATTTTGTAGATGTCATGAAAGACTTGGCCAGTCAAACAGGCATCGAACTCCCAAAAGATCAGCACGACAATAAAAAACTCTCTTATAAACGTGAAGCCAAAAAGCCAACACCGATAGCTCAACCCAAGCCAACAGCAAAAGACCAGAATGAAACTTCTGCAGCTCAAACCACATCAAGCGAACATACTTTTGAAGCTTCTGGCATCGACTTTGATCCTTTTGCCGAGTTTCAAAGTGCTGAATACGCAAACTCGGAATTTCAAAACAATGCCGACCCGTTTGCAGGTTTTGAGCAATGGGACACCATGCAGGACACACCTGCACAAGAAGGCAACTTATACGACTTGCTAGAAAATATAGCGCAATATTATGAGCAGCAATTGCCGCACAGCCCTGCCGCGCAACAGTATTTTCAAAAACGTGGTTTAACCGCACAAACCTTGCAGTTTTGGCGCTTGGGTTACGCACCCGAAGATTGGCAGCATTTAGAAAAAGCCTTTCCGCAAGACATTGCAGGTTTAAAACTGCTAGGCTTAATTCGTACCAGTGACAAGGGACGTGACTTCGATTTATTACGTGATCGGGTGATTTTTCCAATCCGTGACAGCAAAGGACGTGTGGTCGGCTTTGGTGGTCGCGCACTTAATGATGAAATCAAACCCAAATACATCAACTCGCCCGATTCGGAAGTGTTTCATAAAAACCAATTGCTCTATGGTTTATATGAAGGACGCAAACAAAAAGCCCAAGATTATTTAATGGTCGAAGGCTATATGGATGTGATTGCCTTGCAGCAATACGGCATTCATGGTGCTGTAGCGACACTCGGTACAGCCAGTAATACCGATCATTTAAACATTCTATTCCGCCAAAACAACCGCATTACCATCGCGTTTGATGGCGATGCCGCAGGTCAAAAAGCCGCACGTCGTACACTGGAAATTGCACTGCCTTTGCTCAATGATGGACGTGAACTGAAGTTCTTTGTTTTACCCAATGAGCACGACCCTGACTCACTTATTCGTCGTGAAGGCATCGAAAATTTCCGACGTTTATTAGATCAAGCACCTTTGCTATCAGATTTTGTCTTTGCGCATCTCACCCAAAACCATAATATCAGTACCCCTGAAGGCAAAAGTCAGGTCATGGGTGAACTGCGGCAGTTGACCGAACTTTTGCCCAAAACGGGTTCTTATCGCTATTTGCTGCAACAGTTTTTCCGTGAAAAGTTAGGCTTTAACCGTAAATGGCAGGCACAGACCAATAACGATGCATCTTTGAGTTTTAGCACCAAAGTCGATGCCGAAGAATATGTGATTGCGATTCTAATCAATCACCCGTATTTGTATATTCACTTTGAACCGTTACGTGCGCTGATTCCAAATGATCATCTGCTACACCAAATCTTAAATATTTTAAATACTATTTTTGATGATCTACCCGATGATCCTGAACAAGCCAAATATTATATTTTGGGTGCATGCTCAGCGTATCACTATGAATTACAGCGCATTTTACAACAAGCCAATGTCAGTGATTACACGACTTCTCCTGAACACGTCGATAAATTGGCGCAGGATTTTTCGACCAAATTGCAATACGACTGTTTACAGCAAAAAATTCGCTCCAAAAAATTCAGCAGTATTGAAGAAATGAAGCGATTGAAACATCAAATTTATGAAATTGATAAAAAAAGATCGCTGACCTTGTTAGAGGAATAAGCGATCTGATTAGATTAAGTTTGTATCATCAAAAATCTTTTTTGTGAATCACGTTAATCTTGCTTATTTGCGACGATGTTTGGCAGTCGCTGCTAAATTTTCCTGCATAAACTCAAAACATTCAGGCTCATCACCTTTGGCTGCTTCACGCAATAAAATAGAAGTTGGATGCAGCAGTTTTTGGGTTAAACGATAGGAAAATTCCTGCAGAACCTGTGCAGCATCTTCACCTTTGGCAATACGCGCCATCGCCAAATTTAATTCTTCCTGACGCAAGCTTTCGCCATGTTCACGGTAAGCATGAATGGTCGCACCTGCTTGCTGAACTTTTTGATGGGTCACCAACTCAGTCACAAGCTGATTGACCATTAGCTCTGCTTCCACAGCCGCCTGACGACGCTGCGCCAAGTTTTCATCAATCACGCTTTGCAGGTCATCGACCCCGTACAAATACACGCCATCCAAGTTTTCAATTTTAGGATCAATATCACGTGGTACGGCCAAATCGACCAACAACATTTGCTGATAGCGACGTTTCTTTAACGCTGCTTTTACTTCAGGATAAGCAATCACCTGATGCAAACTACCCGTACAGCTTGAAATTACATCAGCGCGGTGTAAATTGGCCGCTAACTGATCAAATTCAATAATTTCAACTTCAACCCGATGCGCAATTTCTTGTGCCAAAGCTTCGGCACGAGCGCGGGTACGGTTACAAATTAAAATTTTAGCGACGCCCATCTCGGCCAAATGCTTCGCCACAAGGCTATTCATTTCGCCTGCAGCCACCACCATCACTGTTAGTTTTTCAGGATGGCTAAATACTTGTAACGCCAGTTGCGCTACCGCATAACCCATAGACACGGCATGGCTGCCTACGGCAGTTTCTGAACGTACCCGTTTGGCAGCATAAAACGCATATTCAAAAATTCGGTTGAGTTGTTGCGAAACCGTATGTGAGTCTTTGGCTAAAGACAGCGCAGTTTTGACCTGACCTAAAATTTGCGGCTCACCCAACATGAGTGAATCTAGCCCACTGGCTACGCGCATTAAATGCGACACCGCCTGTGCATTTTCATAACGATAAACATGACGACTCAATTGCTTCGCATCAATACCATTGACGTGTGCAAGCCAATCCAACACCTGTTCTGGATGTTCAGACATGGCGTAGACTTCGGTACGGTTGCAGGTAGACACCACCACCAAATCATTCAGTTCGGGATGTTGGCTTTGCTCAGCAAGTAAGGCACTTAACTTTTCTGGGTTAAATGCAATTTGCTCGCGCAACTCTACAGAGGCGGTTTGATGGTTGACACCCAATGCAAAGAAAGACATATCAGATCATCATTTCGCTAAATTTATGCTATTGTGCAATAACGGTGTCATAAAAAGCATTACTTGGATCAAGAAAAATTGCGTCAAACAAATAGCCGACCATACGGCGCGACAATTAAGCAATATTCTACCACATTCTTACTGGTCGGTAGCATGGCTTCAGTTGCTCATCTTAGAGCATCTGAAGAAATTTATCATGCAAATTCAAATTATAATGCGGTAAAACAAACCATGGTGGCAGAATTTGCCTTGGCTTATGGCGATATTCCAACTGCATTACACAACTACACGGTCTTGGCAATTAAGAACAATTCGACTTCCATTAAACAACGCGCCCTGAATATTGCCATTGAACAAAATGACCTACGTGCCGCATTAGATATTGCAACACATTGGGTGGTACAAGAACCATCCGATGTCCCTGCACTGTTTTATTTGGCGCACATTGCACTCAAAGCGCATGAATATGAATTGGCTGCAGAAACCTTAGATAAAATTCTAAATATTGATGCCACGGCTGACTTAGAACAAATTTTGGCGGGAATTTCCCCTGAATCTGTAGAAGACCGTGAATTTCTGATTCAAGCCCTGCGCACCAGCAAAGCCAAAGACAATCCATCTATTTTGGTATTGATTGCAGGTTTAAAAGCGCAAAATGGACAATATCAAGCCGCGCTCGACACCATTAACAGAGCGTTGCGCAAACGCCCGAAAGTCACTGGCTATATTTTAATGAAAGCCAATTTGTTGAGCGTACTTGGCAATGAAGAAGAAACGGCAGCTTGGTATGCAAAATCCAGCCGTAAACACAAAAATAATTTTGAAGTCCGTTTAGCCGAAGCCAAATATTTGGTCAAAAAAAATGAAGCAACTTTGGCGCTAACAAAGCTAGAAGCTATTTTAAAAAAATGGCCTACGGAAGATGAAGCCTTATTTATTGCAGGTTTGACCAGTATTGACTTGAAACAATACGAAAAAGCCGAAAAATATTTAGTAGAGTTGCGCTATTCAGCCCAATATCAAAACGAAGCCTATTTCTATTTGGCAGTCAATGCCGAGCGTAAACAGCACTTTGAAACAGCCAAAGCCTATTATCGTTTGGTCGATGGTAGCCTTTATACGGTTTCACGTCGCAACATGATCAGTATTTTTGCCCAGCAAGATAAACTGAACGATGCCCTGCGCTTTTTAACGCAGGAACGGGTCAACTATCCGCAGCACGCCAGTTTTTTATATCAGGCACAGGCCGATATTTTAAAACGCATGGACAATAAAAAAGCAGCACTGCGTTTGTTAGATGAAGCCATCAAAAACCTGCCCGATGATCCTGACCTGATCTATTCAGAAGTCTTACTATTGGATGCACATCAGGAAAAAGACAAACTGGATCAACTGCTCACCAAGTTACTGGAAATTGAGCCGAACAGCCCAACCTATTTAAATGCCTACGCCTATACTCTTGCACTGCAAAATCGTCGTTTGGATGAAGCGCGTCGCTATGTAGAGCAAGCACTTGAGTTTGCACCTGAACAAGCCTCTATTTTAGATACTTTAGGTTATGTCAGCTATTTGCAAAATGACTACACTGCTTCGGCACAGGCTTTGGAAAAAGCCTACGCGCTGAGTCATAGTGCCGCGATTGGCTCACGTTATGCAAAATCGTTGTATATGCAAGGAGATATTCAAAAATTCAGCCAAGTGTTACAACAATTACAACAAAATCATCCGAATGATCCGCAATTGCAACAATTAAATTCGCTATTGTTAGCGCAGCCCGTTAAAAAGAGTTAAGTGATTTTATGCGTTTATTCTCAAAATTAGGTCTTACCCTGTTTGTCAGTACCAGTCTGTTCATCACAGGTTGTCAGCCTTTTGTGCAATCTCCTGCCCATGTTTCACAGCAAGTTGAAGCCGAAAATCAGTTTAACCTACAAGGCAAAATTGGTGTGCGCACTCCGCAGCAATCTGGCAGTGCCTTTTTTACTTGGGTACAGCAGCAACAGCAGTTTGATATTGAACTGAGCGGCATTTTGGGCGTTGGTAAAACGCAAATTAGCGGACAACCAGGACAAGTCACCCTCAACAGTGCCAAAACAGGGATAATTTATGCCGAAAGTCCTGAAGAACTGTTAGAACAAGCCACAGGTTGGCAAGCGCCCATCACCCACTTGGTCGATTGGGTACAAGCCCGACCTGCAACGGTCAATGCCCAAATTCAAAAAGACCCCCAACAGCGCCCGACTCAATTTATTGAAGATGGTTGGACGGTCGATTTGAGCTATAACGACAGTGCCAGTTTGCCAAACCGTCTGATTTTGAAACAAGCACTTGAATCAGGGCAAGAAAACCGTATTACAATGCTCATCCAAAATCGTTAATCACTTGCCAAGTTTCGCCATGATTCGTGTACCCTCACCTGCCAAATTAAATCTGTTTTTGCACATTACTGGGCGTCGTGACAACGGCTACCATGAATTGCAGACTATTTTTCAACTGATTGATTTATACGACTGGCTAGAATTTGAAGTCAATGATACTCAAAGCATTCAAATTCAGGGTTTAAACAGTGTCAATTTAGAGCAAAACCTGATTTACAAAGCCACGCAAATTTTAAAACCCTACGCGAAACAAGCCACAGGTTTAAATATTAAAATTGAGAAGCACATCCCTATGGGTGCAGGGCTTGGCGGAGGTTCATCCAATGCCGCAACCACCTTAATTGTAGTCAATCAACTTTGGCAATGTGGCTTGGATACTCAAAAACTAGCTGAACTTGGTTTACAGCTCGGAGCAGATGTACCGATCTTTGTGCATGGTCGTAATGCATGGGCAGAAGGCATTGGTGAACAGTTAACATTCATAGACTTAGCCCCAAAACAATATATTGTGTTAAAACCTGACTGTTTTATCAGCACTCAACTACTTTTTTCACAAAAAACATTGACAAGAAACACGAAGCCCACTAAATTCTGCGGCTATCAGATAAAGCCATCTGACTTTGGAAATAATTTTGAGCCTGTGGCACGAAATTTATACCCCGAAGTTGATGAAGCAATGCGTTATTTAGACCAATTTGGTCAAGCAAAGCTTACAGGTACAGGTGCTTGTGTCTTTACTGAAGTGACTGCAGAAATGAATGTAGACGACATTTTGGCACACTCACCATGTACTGCGTACGTTGTGAACAGCTTAGATGAATCTCCATTACGACATTTCACAGTACAATAGGGGTATCGCCAAGTGGTAAGGCACCGGTTTTTGATATCGGCATCCGTTGGTTCGAATCCAGCTACCCCTGCCATCTCTTTCACCTGTAGATTACTGTATTAGGGGTATCGCCAAGTGGTAAGGCACCGGTTTTTGATATCGGCATCCGTTGGTTCGAATCCAGCTACCCCTGCCATCTTACAGTGATCAAATCTAGGGGTATCGCCAAGTGGTAAGGCACCGGTTTTTGATATCGGCATCCGTTGGTTCGAATCCAGCTACCCCTGCCATTTTCTCGCATTAGACAGAACCCCCAATATTACCGCTATCCTGTTAATTTACCTTGACAGAACGCAGTAAAAATATTAAAGTTCTGCCGCATTAGGGGTATCGCCAAGTGGTAAGGCACCGGTTTTTGATATCGGCATCCGTTGGTTCGAATCCAGCTACCCCTGCCATCTATTCTTACATACACCAACCGCCAAGGGTGCTTCATGCCCAATCTTGTCGTTTTTAGTGGAACCGCGCATCCACAATTCGCTCAAAAAGTCGTAAGCCACTTGCACATTCCTTTAGGTGCTGCATCAGTTTCTACCTTCTCTGATGGTGAGATTGCTGTAGAGATTACCGAGAATGTCCGTGGTAAAGACGTATTTATCGTACAACCTACTTGTGCGCCAACCAATGACAACCTCATGGAAATCTTGGTGATGGCTGACGCGTTGCGTCGTGCAAGTGCAGGTCGTATTACTGCCGTTATTCCTTACTTCGGTTATGCCCGCCAAGACCGTCGTCCTCGTTCTACACGTGTTCCAATTACCGCTAAAGTGGTTGCAGATATGCTCACCACTGTAGGGATTGACCGTGTAGTGATGATTGACTTGCACGCAGACCAAATTCAAGGTTTCTTCGACATCCCTGTAGACAACATTTATGGTACGCCTGCGCTATTGGCTGACCTGCGTCAACAGTCACACGACAATCTCATGGTAGTTTCACCAGACGTTGGTGGTGTGGTTCGTGCGCGCGCTGTTGCAAAACAAATGGGTGATATCGATCTTGCAATTATCGATAAACGTCGTCAAAAAGCGAATGAATCACAAGTGATGCATTTGATTGGTGATGTAAAAGATCGTGACTGTGTCATTGTAGATGACATGGTGGATACTGCAGGTACATTATGCAAAGCTGCCGATGCACTTAAAACTTTTGGTGCACGTCGTGTTGTTGCTTATGCTACCCACCCTGTACTTTCAGGCAAAGCGATTGAAAACCTGAAAAATTCTGTGATTGATGAACTGGTTGTTACAGACACCATTCCTCTTTCAGAAGAAGCTCAAGCACTTGGTAAAATTCGCCAAGTATCTGTAGCAAGTATGGTTGCAGAAACAATTCGCCGTATTAACAACGAAGAATCTATTAGCGCAATGTTCGATTCTTATCTATAATAGAGCGCTAAATTTTCAAAGCCCTGCCACTTGGCAGGGTTTTCTATCACTAGATTGGTCGCAGATCTAGTTTATTTAAACTCAAAATAAGGATGTCTATCATGGCAAACTTCGTATTAAACGCTCAAGCGCGTGAAGCAGCTAACCAAGGGAAAGGTGCGAGCCGCCGCCTTCGTCACGCTGCATTAGTTCCAGCTATCATTTATGGTGGCGACGCTGAGCCAGTAGCTGTTACTTTAGAACTTCGTGAGCTTGTAAAAGCTTTAGAAAGCAACGCTTTCTTTGAAGAAGTTGTAGAAATCAAAGTAGGCGACAAAGTTGAAAGCGTTAAAATCCAAGCTTTACAACGTCACCCTGCTAAAAACACACCTATGCACGCTGACTTCAAACGCGCATAAGTGTTTACGGTGTAATTAGTGGCTAATATTTCACTGATTGTTGGTTTGGGCAACCCTGGTAAAGAGTATGCCCAAACCCGCCATAATGCAGGTTTCTGGTTTGTAGAACGCCTTGCAGATCAATATGGCATTACATTAAAAACCGATCCTAAATTTCACGGGATCAGCGGTCGCGGTAATATCGAAGGTCAAGACGTTCGTCTGTTATTACCCACAACCTTTATGAACCGTTCTGGTCAAAGTGTTGTTCCCTTCGCCAAATTCTATCAAATTGCGCCTGAAGCTATGCTGATTGCTCATGATGAACTGGACATGAACCCAGGGATCATCCGCCTAAAAACAGGTGGTGGTCATGGTGGTCATAACGGTTTGCGTGACATCGTACCGCATACAGGTCCAAATTTTCATCGTTTACGCATTGGTATTGGGCATCCGGGTTCAAAAGAACGCGTGTCTGGTCATGTACTGAGCAAAGCACCAAGTAGCGAGCAAACTTTAATGGATGATGCACTTGCACATGCATTAGGTCGTATCAAGTTACTGGTCAATGGCGAAGTACAACAAGCCATGAATCAAATCAATGCCTATAAACCGAACTGATGAATCCACAATTGTTGAACAATCACACTTGCCATGTCGCAATTTTCAGAGCAAAATGCGCTTTCTGCTCGGAACTGACATCCAGCAAGCAGTGTTTGAATTCAACCATAAGATAAAATCTTAGGTCCACTAAGGAGACGCTCACCATGCTATCTCGTTTATTAAAATGCAAAATCCACCGTGCTTTTGTAACTCATGCAGAACTTCACTACGAAGGTTCATGTGCAATTGACGGAACACTCATGGATTTGGCTGGCATTCGTGAATATGAAGAAATCCACGTATGGAACGTGACCAATGGTAAGCGCTTCACAACTTATGCAATTCGTGGTGAAGACAACTCAGGCATCATTTCAGTCAATGGTGGTGCTGCACACCAAGCCGATGTAGGCGATATTATTATTATTGCAACCTTTGGTGACTTCACTGAAGCAGAAGCCAATGCGCACGAACCACGTTTGGTCTATGCAAACCCAGACAATACCGTGAGCCACACTGCAAACTGTATTCCTGTACAAGTGGCTTAAGCCATTCCTGTATAAAATAAAAAACTCGCAAATTTTGCGAGTTTTTTTATGGCTCAATAAAAGTCTTTCTAGTCTTTAATCGCAAGAATTACAAATTAGTCATCGTGCAAGCTATGCAATAAGCTATGGCTAATACCATCAGCCCTTAAAAATGCAAAATCATAACTTGCGGTTGCAAGCGCCAACACGCGACGCTCAAATTCCTGCCACAAAGGTCGCACTTCTTTGTAGTGAATGCCCAAGCCACTTTCATCGGTAAAATGTCGATTTTTTTCACAAATTTTCAGTGCATGGTACAGCTTACGCCCTTTTGAAGCATCATCTCGTAAACGCACACGCTTAGAGCGGATAAACCCCTCAACATGACGCAGGTCGGCAAACGGCAACATAGGCACTAAAATCTGATCGAGCTGTGCATCTAAACGACGCCAAACGGCAGTGTGTTGTTCAGGCGTATAGCTGTTCCATCGAATCACTTCATGGTTAAAGCGACGGCAACCTCGACAGACAGCATCACCAAACACCGTAGAACAACGACCTGCACACGGGGTTAAAGTGGCAATTTGACGATCCTTACTCAACACAACACTCCAATATTTAACAACACCTGTTGGCGCATCAACATGAACACAACATTCTTCTTTGAAACGAGTGGCATCATACCCCGTTCTGCTACATTTTTAAAATGTTGTGTCGTGCTTTAAAACCATGTACCGCACTCGGTTTTCTCGCATATTCACACAAAGCAGGTTAGAATATGCGCCTTAAATTTTTGTCTTTCATCTATTGGAGTACTCCATGAACGCTACTGTAGAACAGCTTGCACCTGTAGAACAGCCAGCGACCACGACTTGGGTTGTTGCCGCACTTTATCAATTCAAAGAAGTTGCAGATCCTGCCGATCTTCAACAACGCTTATTAGATTTGGTAAATTCAATCAACCTTTGCGGTACTCTTATTGTGGCAGGTGAAGGCATTAATGGAACTGTAGCGGGTGATCGTGCCGCGATTGATCAAGTTCACCAATTTCTGTTGAATGAAGGCTTTACTACAATGGAATACAAAGAGTCGCACAGCTCTGAAAAGCCATTCCGTAAAATGAAAATCAAGCTGAAAAAAGAAATTGTGACTTTGGGTGTAGAAGTAAAACCACGTGATTTAGTCGGTCACTACCTAGACCCGAAAGAATGGAATGAACTGATTGCCCGTGACGATGTCATTCTTATTGATACCCGTAATGACTATGAATACAAAGCAGGAACGTTTAAGGGCGCAATTGACCCGAAAACTGAAACGTTCCGTGAATTTCCAGAATATGTGAAACAAAACCTAGAACAGCATAAAGATAAAAAAATTGCGATGTTCTGCACAGGCGGGATTCGTTGTGAGAAATCGACCTCTTTATTGTTGCAAGAAGGTTTTACCGAGGTTTATCACTTAAAAGGTGGCGTACTTAAATACTTAGAAGAAACACCAGCCGATGAAAGCTTATGGGAAGGTGAATGTTTCGTATTTGATGGCCGTACTGCGGTGACACATGGTATGCAAGAAGGTCAAAACACCAAATGTCATGCTTGCGGTTGGCCATTACTGCCTGAAGAAGTTGAATTACCAAGCTATGAACACGGTGTATCTTGTGTGTACTGTATTGATAAAACCAGTGAGAAACAAAAAGAAGGTTTCCGTATGCGCCAATCACAAATTGCCGCAGCTAAACGTAAACGTCTATAATCCGTACAGGCTCATACACATCAACAAGGTCTAACAAAAGCCATGTTGATGTTGTATCGACCACTCTAATCATATTGAAAAAGTCCTCATCCAGTATGGGGATTTTTTATGTCTACATATATGCTTCACGCAAGATTACATAGAACATAAAAATACAACGCTTGTTTACCAAGCATTGCGCAATATCCCCAGATTGGGTGATAGCATTCAATCAAAATAAGCCACAAAATCTGTGGCTATATTGGTGCAGATGTTCAGCACAAACTCAACATCTCCCATAACCCAAAATTCAAGGATCGTTATGTATTCCTAAATTTATATGCTGCAATCAGGAGTGACGCTATGCCTAAAACAACAATTTCAAATTCAATGCACATACTACGTTTTACCCCTGTAAAAGCTGTGACTGCTGCGCATAGTGCAACAATGCAAGATTGTTTGGAACATGAATCACATACTTTTATTGTGGCTTTAGGTGCAATTTTAGGCGGTATTATTGCGGCATTTGTGGGCTACCATCTGCAAGCGCATTTCTTGAATTACGCCCTGCTCTGTGCCATTCCTATACTTGTGGCATATAGCTTAAGACGTGTATATATCTATACCCTGACCCATGCAGAGCTGGATTAAGTCTACATGCGCAAGACTTTACTGTTCGTCCAATACTGCTTAGGATAGAAGCACTTCTCTAAAGCACAACCTGCATGAACTTAACTGAATGGATTATTTCCATTATGGAACAACTGGGCTACCTTGGTATTGCCCTGTTAATGTTTCTGGATAATGTTTTTCCACCCGTTCCTTCTGAAATTATTATGCCCTCTGCAGGCTATTCTGCATCGCAAGGGCAATTACTGCTATTGGGTGTCATCATTGCAGGCTGTATCGGCTCGTTGTTCGCAGCGGTAGTGTTATATTGGGTAGGTTATCGCTGCAAACATGAAAGTATTTACCACTGGGTCAATCGCTACGGTAAATATCTATGGATTAAAGAACAAGACGTCCGAAACTCCCTGCATTGGTTTGAACAATATGGACATCGGATTGTATTTTTTGGGCGCATGATTCCCGCTATTCGTTCTCTCATCAGTATTCCTGCAGGCATGAGCCACATGCCATTTTGGAAATTTATGTTTTATAGTGGTTTAGGCACAATTATTTGGACCACTTTTTTAGCTTGCGTGGGTTATTATTTTGGTGAAAACCAACAATTGATGCAGCAAATTTTCAGTCAGGTCAGCCATGTCATTATAGGCTTGGTGCTCTTAGTCATCGCAATTATTTTATACCGTAGGCATCGCCGTAAAATGCGTGACTAATGCTTGTGTTGCTGCGCAATTGAATCAATTTTTTGGGGAAAATCAGACATGAAACCATATTTATTATTTTTTGCTGCGGTTTACAGTATTACGCTGGTCTTACTCATTACCGTATTGATTTTTGGTCTGAACTTAGGTGGCTTGACCTTGCTCCCTGCATTAATTGCCGCAGCATTCATTAGCGCAGGACATTTTGTCAAAAAAGAACAACGCTTACCGAGCAGTGATGAAAAAATTCAACTGGTTTGGGGCTCAAGTGCGGTGGCAATTATTATTGGTAGCTTCTTTGTGTTTTTCTTGGTGCTGATGAATCCGAATGCAGAAGCCATTTTAAAAGCTGCAGATAAAGCAGGACTAGCACTGGCTGCGGTGGTGATGCTGTGTTTGATTGCGCTTCATGGTGCAGTTTTTCATGTTGCCTATGGTTGGTATGCGAACCGTTATTATCAAAAAAAGTACTTATAAGCTTACCTAAAGTACGTATTTCACACTGAACCGCAACATCAAACACTTAAAATCAACATCAGGCTGATATATCACACATAAATTTACGTCTGACATGCGCTGTAACTGAAATGCATTCTGAATAGGCTATAAGCCTACATTGTAGCAGCGTAGATTAAGCCTATTCATAGCGATTTATGAATATAGGAACGCTATAACGCATACAAAGATAAAAAGGTGATTCGAATGTCAGATTTTGAACGCAATGAAAAAATTGACCGTGATGTGGTTAAGAACTTACCAAAAGAAGAACGTGATCGCTTAAATGCCGATCCAATTACAGGAGAACCTGGTGCACACCCTGTCGGTACTGGTTTAGGTGCTGTTGGCGGTGCGGCTACTGGTGCAACAGTAGGTGCGCTGGGTGGTCCAGTAGGTGCTGTGGTCGGTGGTGCTGTAGGCGCTGTAGTGGGTGGTTTGGCAGGTAAAGGTGCAGCAGAAGTTGTGAACCCTACCGAAGAAGAAGCTTACTGGCGTACCAATAGCTTAAATACAACCTACTTTACAGAAACACGCAACCATTATCATGATTTAGATTATGATCGTGACTATCAAAATGCCTATCGCATTGGTTATGAAAACCGCCCACATTATGATACGCACACACGTTTCGAAGATGTTGAGCCCGATCTAAGAAGCAAATGGGAGCAAATTAAAGGCAGTTCACGCTTAACGTGGGAACAAGCTAAATTTGCTGTCAAAGATGCTTGGGATCGTGCGACACGCTAATTGGTAACATGATCATTGAAGCGCCATAATAAAAAACGCACTGCGATTTGCGCAGTGCGTTTTTTTTATGAGGATTACATATTACACAATATGTAAACCAAGCCATTAATCAGGCGTGTGGTACATCAAATATAATTCATTCAGGTTTTCAGGAATTTCTTCTGCAATTTCGTCCATTAACTGACCATTGCGACGGAAAGATTCCATTTGTGGATCTTCTTCATCAATGCCGCTAAACACCATCATTGGCAAAGTTAAATCAACCAATTGCTCTTCAAATTCAGGCGTAAACCATGCTTCTTCGTTTAAGAACATCGCATCGACAAAGCCAACGCTCCAATCACCCAAACTTGAATCAACTTCTGCTTCTTCAATTTCAAATGGAAACTCAATGCCTTCTTCATTGGCTAAACTTTGGCGAATGCTTTCTAACCAAGCCTGAATTTGCGCAATAATTTCAGCAGGCACTTTCTTTTGGTTGCCTTCAAACAATTCATTTAACCATGGGTCAAATTGAGGTCCAACTGCAATGGCACACAAGAAACCATGCGTTGCAGCGAAGTCTAGACCATACTCGTTTTGGTCACCATCTAGATATTCACTTAACAGGTCTAAATCTAAAGCAGTCATTTCAAATCCATCGGTGTCAATTTAGGGGTGTAGCATAGCATTTTCAATGCCAGATACAGTACCTGATTTTAGTCATCTTCATCGTCAAAATCGTCGTCATCGTCAAAATCATAATCAAAATCTTTGAGCTCACGTTCCAAACGACGTTGTGCGAGTAAATCATCAATCAAACGGCGCTTTTCTAAAGATTCTTTCGCGCTTATTTTGTTTGATGCCTCATCGAAATTAACATCATCATCACCGTAGTTATCATCTAGTTCAAAATCTGTAGAAGACACTAAAACTACCTCAGAATGAAAAAATGTGAAGGGTCTAGCCGCTATTTATCTGCCTTTATAAATATTGTCAAGTTTTATTTATTTTTTTCAAAAAACTGCAACATAGACAGCTTGCAACATTGCGGCAAATTTGTGTATTTATGAACAAGTTAGTATCATTATTTGAGATTCGCCCCAATCATAAAAATATTTTGCGGGCAAAAAGGAAATTGACTTGAAAAACAGTAATGAAGCCCCATATTCCTATCACATTCTTCATTCAAACATCATTTTAAAATCATGCTTGATTGATCAATTCACCCCCTATTTAAAGCGAATTGTGCTATCATGCACGGTTTTTCACTGCCACAGATTCAACGAAGAGTAAGCAAAGATGAGCGATATGAACTCCCCTACTTCGCAAGTAGCGGCTCTGATTAGCCGAGGCAAAGAGCAAGGTTACCTAACTTACGCTGAGGTTAACGATCATCTCCCGGACTCAATCACAGAAAGCGAGCAGATTGAAGACATTATTCAAATGCTTCAAGACGTCGGTATTCCTGTGCATGAACGTGCGCCTGAATCTGATGATGCAATGTTCGAGGATAATGCGGAAGCTGCCGACGAAGTTGCTGAAGAAGAAGCTGCAGCGGTACTTGCCTCTGTAGAAAATGAGCCTGGTCGCACCACAGACCCTGTGCGTATGTATATGCGTGAAATGGGTACGGTTGAGCTGTTAACGCGTGAAGGTGAAATTAGCATTGCGAAACGTATTGAAGAAGGGATTCGCGATGTACTTCACTCGATTGCCTACTGGCCAAACGCAGTGCAAGTGGTACTGCAAGAATATAAAGATTATGAAGCAGGCGAACGTCGCCTTGCCGATATTTTATCAGGTTATTTAGACCCTGAAACCGATGAAGAAATTCCAGAAGTTTTAGAAGACGAAGCCGATTTAGACAAAGAAGAAGACACCAGCAACAAACCAACCAAAGACGTCAAACTTGATGATGACGATGAGGAAGAAGAAGCTGAAGCCGAAGAAGAATCTGAAGCAGATTCAGGTCCAGACCCAGAAATTGCAAGAATGCGTTTTGGTGAATTGGAACAGGCTTATCTTGCAAAAATTGCTGCCATTGAAAAACATGGTCGTGAAAGTGCCGAAGCTCAAGAGGCTTTAGAAGCTTTAGCGACTGTATTCATGATGTTTAAATTTACGCCACGTTTATTCGATATTATTTCGGAAATGATTCGTGGTACACATGAACAAATTCGTACTGCTGAACGTGAAGTGATGCGTTATGCGGTGCGTCGTGGTCGTATGGATCGTACTCAATTCCGTACCTCATTCCCAGGTCAGGAATCTAACTTTGCTTGGTTAGACGAGCACATTGCCAAAGCACCTGCCGACCAAAAAGGCTATTTGGAAAAAGTACGTCCAGATATTTTGGCGTTCCAACAAAAAATTGCCGACATTGAAAAAGAGTTAGGCTTAGATGTTAAAGGCATCAAAGAAATTTCTAAGCGTATGGCAGTAGGCGAAGCCAAAGCCCGTCGTGCGAAGAAAGAAATGGTTGAAGCCAACTTGCGTCTGGTTATTTCGATTGCAAAAAAATACACCAACCGTGGTTTACAATTCCTAGACTTGATTCAGGAAGGTAACATCGGCTTGATGAAAGCGGTAGACAAGTTCGAATACCGTCGTGGTTATAAGTTCTCGACTTATGCAACATGGTGGATTCGTCAGGCGATTACCCGTTCTATTGCCGACCAAGCGCGTACCATTCGTATTCCAGTACACATGATCGAAACCATTAACAAGATCAACCGTGTATCGCGTCAATTGCTTCAGGAAATGGGTCGTGAACCGACTCCAGAAGAATTAGGCGAACGCTTGGAAATGGATGAAGTTAAAGTTCGTAAAGTTCTGAAAATTGCCAAAGAGCCGATTTCTATGGAAACGCCAATTGGTGATGATGAAGATTCACATTTGGGTGACTTCATTGAGGACAGCAACATCACCTCACCTGTTGATGCGGCAACCTCTGAAGGCTTAAAAGAAGCGACCCGTGAAGTGCTTGAAAACTTGACTGAACGTGAAGCCAAAGTTCTGAAAATGCGTTTTGGTATTGATATGCCAACCGATCATACTTTGGAAGAAGTTGGGAAGCAGTTTGATGTGACCCGTGAACGTATCCGTCAGATTGAAGCCAAAGCCTTACGTAAACTTCGTCACCCTTCTCGTTCTGAACACTTACGCTCGTTCTTGGAAAATGACTAAGATTGCTGCATAAATGAGCTATTGAAATTTTTAAATTCAGCCTCATTTATTCAACAAGACAAAAAACGCCTGCCCTATGCAGGCGTTTGATATAGAGATAGAGACACACGCTTATGACGTTATTCAACCGTACCCCATCTCGTGAACTACAAGAGCATCTTTGGGTGTTTCCAATGGATTACCCAATTAAACTCATTGGTGACGCGGGTGATGAACTGCGTATTGCTGTGCTTGAAATTTTAGTGAAGCACTTCCCTGAGTTTGATGCACAAAGCATCAGCATTACCCCATCACGCACAGGCAAGTATCATTCAATTACAGCACAATTGCGTTTTGAAGAATTGGAACAAGTGCATGCCATTTATGCAGATTTGGCAGCTTGCCCACTGATTAAAACTGCATTGTAATTTTGTAGATTGATTTTCAAATAACACGCTTTCGGGCGTGTTTTTTGTTTCTGCGCTGCCAAAATCTTATTCAATCCACAAATCCCCTACAGCCGCCACATTTTCGTATAATAAAATCAATTTCTTGCTTTTATGGATAGGACTGCATCACTGTGGATACTGCACAACGGCCAAACCTGATTATTCGTCAATATCATGACCTGACTGACTATCAAGCTCGCTTTCAGGAAATGAAAGACTGGACTGAACAACGTGATGCAGACAGCCCTGACCAACTCTGGATTTTGCAACATCCGAATGTACTGACCCAAGGGCAAGCAGGCAAAGCCGAACATATTTTAATGGCGACAGATATTCCTGTGGTACAGACTGATCGTGGTGGTCAAGTCACATGGCATGGCCCAGGCCAATTGGTCGCCTACTTCATGTTTGACCTGAACCGTTTAGGCTGGAATGTCCGTACTTTGGTATCTTATGCTGAAAACTTGATGATTGAGCTGCTTAAAAAATACGGCATTGAAGCCTATGCCAAAGCAGATGCACCAGGGGTATATGTCAATGAACGAAAAATTGGCTCACTCGGTTTTAAAATTCGTAAAGGCCGTAGTTATCACGGTTTAGCCCTCAATATTGATTGTGACTTGACTGGTTTTCAAAGTATCAACCCTTGCGGCTATGCAGGTTTGGAAATGGTACGTGTGATGGATTTAGTCAATGACTATCCACATTTTGAAAACTTCTGCGCAGATATCATTGAAACTTTACAAAACAGCGGTTACTTTAATGACGTTCAAGTCATTCACGTATAAATGGCTTTCTTTTCAATAAGAAATAAAATAGAGTATTTACTCTAAATAATGATTTATAACACAGGGATTCAGCGCGTGATTTCAACTAAATCTGTGAAACCCGCTTTGCAACTGGCCTATGTCAAACTCATGATGGATGTGATTGGCAGAGGTTTAGTCATGGCAAGTCAGGTCGATGAAGAAATTAAACAGGAAGTTGCAAAATTCCCCAGCAACTTTGTGTTGTCTATGAAAGTTTTTCCGAATGGTCCAGCCTTTGTTGCCAAAGTCACTGCAGATCATCAATTAGAACTGTTACAGAATACGGCACAAAAACCCGATTTAACCATTACCTTCAAACACTTAAATCATGCATTTTTAGTGTTTTCATTTCAGGAAAGTACCGCACAGGCCTTTGCGCATGACCGCATGATTGCTGATGGTGATGTGTCTTATGCAATTCGCTTGGTACGTTGCCTGAATAAAATGGAAGCACTGATCTTGCCTAAATTACTGGCAGAACTGGCGGTAAAACAATATCCGACTGAACTCAGCTTAAAAGAAAAACTATCAGGTGCAGCCAATATCTATCTAAAAGTTGCCCAATCTTATTTCAAACGGAGTGCATAACATGGCGAAGCCTTATTACGAATTTTTTTGCCCAGTCAAAGTCATTGCAGGTCATGCAGCGCTTGAACATATTCCGTTTGAATTGGCGACACTCGGTTCGCAGCGTCCAATGATCATTACCGACAAAGGTGTGCGTTCCAACAATTTGCTTGCACCGATTGAAGCGGCTTTTGAATCTACCGATGCCGTGATTGGCTATGTTTTTGATGATGTCCCGCAAGATTCAAGTGTGGCAACAGTGCGTCGTGCGGCACAGTTGTACCGTGAAAATAACTGTGATGCCATTATCGCGGTGGGTGGCGGTTCAGTCATTGACACTTCTAAAGCCACCAATATTTTAGTCAGCGAGGGCGGTGATGACTTATTGCAATATTCAGGTGCGCATAACTTACCACGCCCACTGAAACCTTTTTTTGTGATTCCAACCACATCTGGAACAGGTTCAGAAGTGACTATGGTTGCGGTGGTATCCGACACAGAAAAGAACGTCAAAATGCCATTTGCATCGTATTACTTAATGCCACATGCAGCCATTTTAGACCCGCGTATGACGCAAACTTTGCCACCACATTTAACAGCAATGACGGCTATGGATGCCATGACGCACGCCATTGAGGCTTATAGTTGCATGGCAGCCAACCCAATTTCTGATGCTTATGCCACTGCAGCAATTAAAAAAATCAGCAATAACCTGTTCAATGTATTAGACAACCCAAGCGATGAACAAGGCCGTTTGGAATTGGCACAAGCATCTACTATGGCGGGCATTGCATTTTCAAATTCCATGGTTGGTGTAGTGCATTCCCTAGGTCATGCGTTGGGTGCTGTGGCACATTTGCCACATGGACTGTGCATGAATTTATTCTTGCCATACGTGTTGGAATACAACAAAGACGTCAATGCCGATAAAATTGCCGAGCTGCTATTACCGTTGGCAGGCGCAGACGTCTATGCGCAAACCCCTGCACATTTACGTGCCGATAAAACCATTGCGACACTCTTAGCTATTCGTGACCGCTTATATGCACTGACCAAATTGCCACGCACTTTACAAGAAACTGGTAAAGTCAGCGAAGCACAATTAGATGAAGTCGCTGAAAAAGCCCTGAACGATGGTTCGATTATTTACAACCCGAAAGAAGCCAATTTAGAAGAACTCAAAGCTATCTTAAAAAAGGCTTGGTAATTCCTACAAAATAGGCGAACATAGCCGAAAATCTAGCCTGATGTTTTTCTAAACATCGGGCTTTTCATTGGTAGACTGCTGCGTCTGATGTTTTTTCATCAATATGGCGTTTTTTCTGCTAAAAAGAAAGCAAAGATACTGACAAAGCGCGTCATTATGGAGTAGATTGGCGCGTTTTTACTTTTTATGTAGGGGGGATTGTTCGTCTCAAACAATCCTGAACAAACATGACTGATCCTTGATCAACGATTAAGAGGATAACGCCGTTGACAAATATCTCTGGGACTCAATCGGCAGCTAAACTGCAAAAAACGCTAGGACTCTGGCACATTATTATTATTGGTTTAGCCTACATTCAACCGATGACGTTATTCGACACTTTCGGCTTAGTATCGGAAGAAAGTCATTTTCACGTACCCACATCTTATATTTTTGCACTGGTTTCCATTCTTTTAACTTCTTTAAGTTATGGTCACATGATTCGTCGTTATCCTTCTTCTGGGTCGGCGTATACCTATGCACAAAAATCGATTCATCCCAACGTTGGTTTTATGGTGGGTTGGTCATCTTGGCTAGATTATTTACTCTCCCCAATGGTCAACATCATCTTGGCGGTGATTTATCTGGAAGCCTTATTCCCTGATGTGAATCACTGGATTTGGGTGGTGGTACTCACGGCATTTATGACGGGTGTCAACTTGCGTGGCGCGCGTTTTGTCGCCAACTTTAACAGTATGATCGTTTTGGTACAGTTGGTGGTCATTGGCGTATTTACATGGATGATGTACACCAAACTTCAGGCAGGCTTCAATGCCGATGGTCCAATTACTGCCGAGCAACGTTATCAGTTATGGAGCTTAGAACCTTTCTGGAATGAACTTACTTCGGTAGGCGCATTGATTACAGGTGCAACCCTACTCTGCTTCTCATTTACAGGTTTTGACTCACTCAGCTCACTTGCAGAAGAAACCAAAGACACTGAAAAAACCTTACCGAAGGCAATGTTCTTAACTGCGCTAATTGCGGGTGTAATTTTTATTGTCAGCACCTATTTCATGCAGATTTTCTTCCCAAATGAACCGGGCAGCTACTTTAAAAATATTGCAGAAACGCAGCCAGAAATTCTGCTCTTGGTCGGCGGCTCGCTGTTCCAGTCTTATGTGCTTGCCTTTGCTATTGTAACGGTAATGGCATCTGGTATTTCGGCTCATGCAGGCGTTTCGCGTTTAATGTACGTGATGGGTCGTGATGGCGTGATTAACAAAAAAATCTTTGGTCATATCAGCCCACGTAGCTATACACCTTCATACAATATTTTAATTGTAGGTGCTGTGGCGTTAACTGCTGGTTTTATGAACTTGGATTTTGTCATTTCATTAATCAGTTTTGGTGCCCTCACCGCATTTAGCTTTGTGAATTTATCGGTGATTTCACGTTACGCGCTACGTGATGGTCGTACCAAAGGCTTTAAAGACCTTCTCAATTTTGTGATCGTACCGTTGTGCGGCTTTATTGCAGTCTTTGCTTTATGGCTCGAAGTCGATGAAACTTCATTGAAGTATGGCTTATGGTGGGCAATGTTTGGGGTTTTATACCTCGGTTATAAAACCAAAGGCTTTAAACACCCTGCTCCGCAGCACAATGAGTTTGATGATCGCTAAGACAAATAGCATCACAACTTTAAGATCAGGCGCTTTATGCGCCTTTTCTTATGCCTCAAATGGATTGCAGCGTTAAATCAGCAAAATAGCGAAAACAAAAAAGCTGAGTACAGTTTTGTCTCAGCTTTTTATCTATCAATTGTACGCATTGATGCTAAAGATCGCATTAAATTTGAAATGAATTGATGCTCAAATTAGAGCAATGCTTTAAAACCTTGCTGACGCCATGCCTCATACACAATCACAGCCGTTGCATTAGACAAGTTTAAACTGCGTGAGTTTTCTGCCATGGGTAAACGAATCCAGTGCTGCTGCGGAAACAACATGCGTACTGCTTCTGGCAAACCACGTGTTTCAGGCCCCATCAACAAGGCAACAGGTCGGTTTAAATCCGAAGTATGTGGTGTTTCTGTGCCTTTGGTGGTCAATGGATAAATCGCATCTAACCCCACGCCTTTGCTGTCTAAATTAGCCAAGCATTGCTCAAGATTGTCCCAAATTTGCATACGTGCCCATTCGTGATAATCCAAACCTGCACGTTTCAGCTTTTTATCATCCAGCTCAAAACCCAATGGCTTAATCAAATGCAATTGCGCACCTGTATTGGCACACAAACGAATGATATTGCCTGTATTGGCTGGAATTTCAGGCTCATATAAAACAACGTGGATCACAAATTTTCTCTACTTTTCACAATCCCTCCTCAGCTCCCTTTAGAAAATGTGGGAACTCCCCTCTTTTTAAAAGAGGGGTTGGGGGAGATTCATTACCATTTCAACTGTTCACGTAAATTGACCACTTCACCAATAATGGTCAAGGTAGGTGCCTGAATGTGATGCTGTGCGACTTTACTGGCAATATCCGCCAACGTCCCCACCACCACTTTTTGTTCAGGTGTCGTGCCTTTAGAAATTAAGGCGACAGGCATATCCGCCCGTTGTCCATGTGCAATCAGTTTTTCACAAATGCTTTCTAAGCCAACCAAGCCCATATACAGCACCAAAGTTTGCTGTTCATACACCAATTCTGACCACGGCAATTCAGGCGAACCTTCTTTTAAATGTCCAGTAAGAAAACGCACACTTTGCGCATAATCTCGATGAGTCAGTGGAATACCTGCATAAGCCGAACAGCCCGAGGCTGCGGTGATGCCCGGTACGACCTGAAATGACACACCTGCTTCATACAATTCTTGAATTTCTTCACCGCCACGCCCAAAAATAAACGGATCGCCACCTTTTAAACGGCAAACTCGCTTACCTGCTTGTGCATATTTCACCAATAATGCATTGATGCCTTCTTGCGGTACAGCATGGTTAGAACGTGCTTTTCCGACATAGACTTTTTCGGCATCACGGCGACACAATTCTAAAATAGGTGCAGACACCAAACGATCATAAATCACCACATCGGCTTGCTGCATTAAACGCAAGGCTTTTAAGGTCAGTAACTCAGGATCACCTGGCCCTGCACCAACCAAATACACCTCGCCTTTCGGTGTTTGCCATTCCGCTAAAGCCTGTTGGATACTTTGGTTTGCAGCGTCAAGATTGTCGTTGAACACCTGTTCTTTAAGAGGACTGGCATATAGCTCCTCCCAAAAAATACGGCGCTCATCTGGATTTACAATTTTCTGTTTTACTGCGGCACGCCACTGACCTGAAAACTCTGCCAGTTTGCCCATACCATGCGGAATGGTACTTTCCAGTTGTGTACGAATTTGACGTGACAATACAGGCGATGTGCCATTACTCGCGACTGAAATCACCAAAGGCGAACGGTCAATGATGGCAGGCACCATAAAACGGCAATGTGGTGGATCATCAACACTATTGACCAGCACATTTTCGGCTTCGCAAGCTGCAAAAACTTGCTGATTGACCAAATTGTTATCCGTTGCAGCAATCACCAAACGATAGTGACGTAACGCAGTAGATGGACTAAAAACATCCTGTACATACTGCCCCTGACTTTGTTGCACCAGTTGCAATAAATTGACATCAATTTCAGGGGCAAGCACATCAACTTTTGCGCCCGCTTTAGCCAGTAACACCGCTTTGCGATAAGCAATATGCCCACCGCCCACAATCAGACAAGGTTGCTGCTGCAACTTTAACGAGATTGGAAAAATATCCACACTAAACCTCAATATTTAAATCTGATTGTAAGCAATTTCATCCTAAGTCGACCTGCACTCAACTTAGTCAATAAACTCTAAACCGCCCATGTACGGACGTAATACTGCAGGAATTTCAATCGAACCATCAGCACGTTGATAGTTTTCCATAACAGCCAATAAAGTACGTCCTACCGCCAAACCTGAACCGTTTAATGTATGCACAAATTCAGTTTTCTTTTGGTCGGCACGGTAGCGTGCTTTCATACGACGCGCTTGGAAATCCCCCATGTTTGAGCATGATGAAATTTCACGGTAAGTGTTTTGACTTGGCACCCAAACTTCTAAGTCATAGGTTTTGGTTGCGCCAAAGCCCATATCGCCACCACATAGAATAATTTTACGGTACGGTAAACCAAGTGCCTGCAAAATACCTTCTGCATGTCCAGTCAATTCTTCTAAAGCCTGCATTGAGGTTTCTGGTTTTACAATCTGCACCATTTCGACTTTATCAAATTGGTGTTGGCGGATTAAACCACGAGTATCGCGACCATAAGAACCTGCTTCGCTGCGGAAACAAGGGGTATGAGCGGCATATTTTAATGGCAAGCGTTCAGGATCAATGATTTCATCACGCACAAAGTTGGTTACTGGAACTTCGGCAGTTGGAATTAGATAGTATTCTTTTTCACCTTGTAGCTTGAACAAATCTTCTTCAAATTTAGGCAGCTGACCAGTACCACGCAATGAATCTGCATTGACCAAATACGGCACATACGCTTCGGTATAACCATTTTGAACAGTATGTGTATCTAACATGAACTGTGTAATTGCACGTTGTAAACGTGCCAATGGCCCTTTTAAAACACTAAAACGAGAACCTGTTAATTTGGTTGCAGTTTCAAATTCCAAACCACCCATTATTTCGCCAAGGTCGGTATGATCTTTAATTTCAAAATCAAACTGGCGTGGTGTGCCCCATTTCAATACTTCTACATTATCAGCTTCGTCTTTACCTTCAGGCACAGACTCATCTGGCAAGTTTGGAATAGACAATGATTTAGCTTCTAACTCATCTTGCAACTCTGCCAAAGCCACTTCAGCGGCTTTGATTTCATCGCCAATAGCAGCCATACGCGCCATAATTTCAGAAGCATCACCACCTGCTTTTTTAATCTGACCGACTTGTTTTGCGCCCGAATTACGCTCTGCCTGTAATGCTTCGGTTTTAGATTGCAATTCTTTACGACGTGCTTCAAGTGCTGCCCACTCTGCCACATCTAATTGCACACCACGTTTTGCCAAGGCTAAATTTACAGCCTCAATATTATTTCTGAGTAATTTCGGGTCAATCATAGCCAATCTTGGAATAAGAAAAAAACTGGCTATAGTGTAAGCGCTTCGGGTTAAAAAATACAGTAACCCGATTCACGGCTGCACCTTATTACAGCAATCTCTGCGTATTTTTGTGCAATTTTATTGGCTAGGATACTGCGGCAAACTTGGCAAATATTCAGACTTTATTAATTTTTCTGTCGCGTAGTAAGGCAGAATCAACTCAGGCATACCTTCTGCATAAGATGCCAATTCATACAACGGGTAGACAAAGACCAAACCATTGGCGCCATAATAAAAATTATCGCTCAGTTTAAACTTTTCACGGGAAATATCATGTTCATCTAGCCAGTTATAATTATGGTTAAATAATTCTTCTGTCATTTTGGCTTCCGTATTGCGCAGCATAATATCTTGCAACGCCAAACGCTTTTTCTGTTTTAAATCAAAAGTCACAAATTCTTGGTGATGAATACCATGTGCTGCACCCGCAGGGTAACTATAGCTTTGCAAACTAAACGTCGCTAAATTGGCATGTTGCCCGATATAACGCACATAGCTCGAACTCTGACTCAGTCGCATAGGATCGGTTTCTTCTACCTTTGGCGTTGCAGTTGATGCCGCAGCTTCAGAAAATGCAATTGGGTCTGCCTTTTGCAAACGCTGCATAAAATATTCATCAATCCACGCCACATTGGTTTTTACTGTCTGAATATCGTAAGCAGTACAGCCTTCTTCATCACAAATTTGCTGTTGTGGCAATTTAAGCGCCACCACTTTAGCTTGAATCACAGGAATCTCGGCTGTGACAGATGCAGGCGCAGCTTGCTCAGTTTCGGTTTTAGAAGTTGCCTCACTCTTTGGCTGACATGCAGTCAACAACAGAACCGAACTTAAAGCGACAGCACCCAAAAACACCTGTGATTTTAAATATTGCATTAAATTCCCCTTCTACCACGATTCATAAAGTCCAATGATTAGAAATGCAAACCTGCACAAATCTTGCGATAAAATTGCTTCAATTGAATTAGTCAAGACTATAGATAACTCTCGCTGTTCAATCCTAGAGCAGTTGTGTAACGGAATAATCGGGGGATAAAGTTGCTTAAAATTAATGCTCATATTTTTGTATGATTATTTTTATTTTTTCATTATAAATCAAAATATTGATAACACATCATTAGTGCAAAATGATGATCTGTGATGACTCAGTCTATATCCTGCATACTGCAAAATGTGAATTATCCCAAGATTTATCCACAGAAATTGTGGATTTCTCGGGAAGAATATTCAAATAAATTTCCGCTGTATTGAAAATGCTTCAACTAAAAATCTATGATTAAAACCTAAATAATCGGATTAAATTTCTACAAGTACAGACTCACCTGTTGAACAATCACCATTTAACCATTGCCAACGTTCAAGCAATTTGATTTTTCCGTTTTCATCCAAAATGATAGTTGAGTTGCATTGACCAATACGTAGTTCATCTAACTGATTGACATGATGATAAACCATACTAAATGTATCTACTGAAGTCATGACTCCCAACAGATGCCCTTGCCTAATACTTCCGCCAGAATAAGTAGCTTCAATTGTTTCCCCTACTTGTTTATAGTAAAAAACTGTTGAGCCAGATACCTCACCATTCGCGGTGTTTTGCTGATTTACAAACTTTTTATTATGTAAAATTGACATCAGAGTCCTTTCATAAGCTAAAAATTATGAGCGATAAACCAAATTGGGATTAAAAGAGCCTTCTCCCTGTGGGAGAAGGCTAGAAAGGGACAGCAAATTATGCTTAAAAAACAACGTAGGGAAGCATTCGATTATTGATCAATAATGTCCGTACCTTTTGGCGGTGTGAAGTTAAAGGTCGATGCAGGAATTTGGGCATTGACTTTCACATTGTTAAAACGCACATGCGTGGTTTGTCCCAATGAGTCCTGTAAAATCATTAAGGTTGGCGCGTTACGCGCACCAAAACTAATGGTTAAACTCTGAAATACGCCATCATCACTTTTTGGGTATAAGGTGTAATAAGTCTTTGACTTATTCGGCTGGGTCACACGATACGACTGCATGATTTGATTAGTATTACCCGAAAGCAACAATGCAGGCGTATTTGCCACTTGATCATCTAGGCTTTGGCGTACCGCTTGCTGTAAGTCTGGATCATAAATCCATACGGTTTTGCCCGTAGTCACAATTGTCTGTTTAGCTGGACTGGTGGTTTCCCAAAAGAATTTACCCGGACGTTCAACTTTCATAACCCCTTTAAAATTCTGGTTCATGTGTTGTGCCGATAAACCACGGTTTGGCAAAGCCTTGCCATTGTTGCTAACTTTTGTGGTTTGCTCAAAATTGGCGGTAAAACTTTTAATACCATTCAATTGTTTAACAAGGTTTGCTGTCGCTTGTTGCTCCGATGCTGCCACTGGCGCAGCAAACACTGTAGTACTCATGATTGGCGCTAAAGTGGTTGCACCTAATGCCACAGCACACATCGTTTTACGAAGCATATTCATAGATTCACCTTTTTATATTTGCTCAATCGCAATGTTTTGGATGTCCCATCTTAAACCAATTTCTGGCGCTAATATGATAGAAAATAAGAAGTTTTGTATGCTTATTAATATAAAATGTAGAAATTTATCCATCATGATGAAGAACTAAAAGTTATCCTTTGACCCTAATTTTCCATCATACAAGCATAAAAAAACCCACAATCACTTGTGGGCTTTTTCACTATTTCAGCTTACGCTTCAACAGATACGTAGCGACGGCCAAATTGACCTTTCACTTCGAATTTTACTACGCCGTCAGCAGTAGCAAATAAAGTATGGTCACGGCCCATACCTACGTTTGCACCAGCGTGGAATTCTGTACCACGTTGACGAACGATGATGTTACCAGCAGTTACAGTTTGACCACCGTAAACTTTAACACCTAACATCTTAGGATTCGAATCACGACCGTTCTTAGTCGATCCACCGGCTTTTTTAGTTGCCATGTCTATTTACTCCTAGTGATTAGCCTGCAATACCAGTAATTTTCAACTCGGTAAACCATTGACGGTGACCTTGTTGCTTACGGTAGTGTTTACGACGACGCATTTTAACAATACGGATTTTGTCGTGACGACCATGACCAACCACTTCTGCAGTTACTTTAGCGCCAGCAACAACTGGAGCACCGATTTGAACGTTGTCACCGTTTACAACCATTAATACGTCATCAAACGTAATAGTTGCGCCAGTTTCAGCTTTCAATAATTCAACTTTAAGGGTTTCACCCTCAACAACACGGTGCTGTTTACCACCGCTTTGGATTACTGCGTACATAATGTACTCCAAACATGCCCGTGTCGTCGTGCCGATAAAGGGATATATCGATCTTAAAACGAACGCCACTGGGGGTTATTCAAGGGCAAGGATTTTAAGCGATATTCGCACAAACAACAAGCCATTTACGGCAATTATTGCACAACAAGGTTGATTATTTAATACCCAGCCGCGTAAATGACTTTCTGCAGCCTCATCCATATTCAATGGATCAATCAATACAGACAGATTGTGTTGGCGTAAACTGCTGTGCTTGTTAAAATCAGGCCCAACTTGAGCAAATAACTGAATTTACCCACAAAGTTATTGACTTCGTTTTCTAGTAGAATTAACAATTACAGCATTTGGCAGGTGCCTAACTATTGCATTCATTGCGTTATTTTCGCAGACTTAAGCAGTTTTCTTGGCTGTAACATAAGTTACAACTGATTCAACTAAGTTGTCATTCAATATTATTGAGGTTTCTCTTCACATGACCATCGACTTTAAGCAAGACATTCTCGCCCCTGTTGCTTCTGATTTTGCCGCGATGGATACATTTATTAATGAAGGGATTACCTCTAAAGTCGCGTTAGTGATGGCGGTTAGTAAGCATGTGGTCGAAGCTGGCGGTAAGCGCATGCGTCCAATTATGTGCTTACTTGCTGCCAAAGCTTGTGGTGCAGAAGATTTAGAGCGTCAACGTAAACTGGCTGCAATTATTGAAATGCTGCATACCGCAACTTTGGTGCATGATGATGTGGTGGATGAGTCTGGTTTACGTCGTGGTCGACCTACTGCTAACGCCACTTGGAATAACCAAACAGCGGTTTTAGTCGGTGACTTTTTAATCTCCCGCGCCTTTGACTTATTGGTCGATTTAAACGATTTGGTATTGCTAAAAGACTTTTCTACAGGGACTTGTGAAATTGCCGAAGGTGAAGTTTTACAATTACAGGCACAGCATCAACCTGACACTACAGAACAAATTTATTTAGACATTATTCACGGCAAAACTTCACGTTTATTTGAACTTGCCACTGAAGGTGCAGCAATTTTAACAGGCACGCCACAGTACCGCGAGCCGTTGCGTTTATTTGCAGGACACTTTGGCAATGCCTTCCAAATTATTGATGATATTTTAGATTACACGTCAGACGCTGAAACATTAGGTAAAAATATTGGCGATGATTTAATGGAAGGCAAACCAACTTTGCCTTTAATCTCTGCATTAAGAAATACCACTGGCGAACAACACCAAATTATTCGTCGCAGTATTGCGACAGGTGGTACTTCTGACCTCGATCAGGTTATTGCCATTGTGCAGTCCTCTGGCGCTCTCGATTATTGCCGCCAACGTGCCACAGAAGAAACAGAAGCCGCAATTGCCGCTTTAGAAGCACTGCCAGAATCGGAGTATCGTCGGGCCTTAAAGAATTTAGCCTTAATGGCTTTACATCGCATTCAATAATTTAAGCAGCTTATGCATATAAAACTCAACGATTTATTTAGAAAAATGCAAGAACAGCTGGATACACCAAAAGCTGTTCTGGATGAAAATCTGCTGATTGAACTGGTCAATCGTATCCGTCCAAGTGACACTCAAGATTTAGAAGAAACTCATCAAAAGTTTCAAGCTTTCTTACAAGCCTTGCTGCTGACACCCGATGCCAGCTCAACCTTGCAACATTTTGTTTTACGTCTAATCAATCAATACAAACAAACCAGTTTATATGCCGACACGGGAATTTTATCGCTCGATGGTTTTTGGAATCAGTTGTTTCAGCGTTTGGGCGCGCACTTTTTACCGCTGATTAATGATGAAAGCCAACTGCAAGATTTAGTCCGTCGAGTTTTTCCACTACGTAGTGATAAATACTGGCTCGACAATATTGAAGATACCGAATGGCAGCAATTATTTACTTTACTGAATCGCGGACATGGCGGACAAACACAAAAACGCCTGATTCGCAGTGAAATTATTAAAGCTCTAACAGTGCTGTCATATCGGGTCAGCGGCATTGGTTTATATCCTGAATTTATTAGTGCCTATCCTGAACTAAGTGAATATGATTCACCTTTTTTGGCACAAAACCGCGAAATCAACGAGTTTATTCAGCTTTATAAAGTTGCCGATCAACAACACGATCAAATCAGTGCCATTCAACCACCCGATGCCTCTCAAGCTTTGGTGATGATTGACCAATGTCATGATGTCAGCAGTAAAATTCGTCGTGCCACCAAACGAACTGGCGTCAGCATCAGTCTGACCTACTTATTGTCTTTACTTGAACAATGTTTAGAGCGGATTGAACTGTTGCTGAATTTAATCGTGGCGCAAGACAAAGTCCGTTATGTTTCGGCAGGACAATTACTGGTAGATGTAACTGCGGCATTGTATAGCGAACGCAGTGTACGCTCCTTGCTTGCAGAAAACAGTGAGTTAATTGCCTTACAAGTCACTGAAAATGCCAGTAAAACGGGTGAGCATTATGTAAGTACCGACAAAGACGGCTTTTGGGGCATGTATAAAGCTGCGGCAGGTGCAGGTGTTTTAATTGCCACGATGGCGACTTTAAAAACCCTCGCCTCGCGTTTAGTGCTCGCTCCGATGATGCAGGCCATCATCAACAGCATGATTTATTCATTTGGTTTTATGCTGATTCATGTCTTGCACTTTACTGTTGCCACCAAACAACCCGCAATGACTGCTGCAGCATTGGCTTCTACGGTACAGCATCGTAAAGGCTCTAAAATGGCACAAATTGCCGAACTTGCTGCCTTAATTATTAATATTATCCGCACGCAGTTCGTCGCCATTTTGGGCAATATCTCGATTGCCATTCCAGTCGCAGCCTTAATTGCTTTTAGTTGGGATGCCATGTTGCATGAACCGTTGATGTCACATGCCAAAGCATCCAATATGCTGCACGACTTGAATCCGTTTACTTCACTTGCCATTCCACATGCCGCCATTGCAGGGGTATTTTTATTTCTGTCTGGTTTGATTGCAGGTTATTTCGATAACATGGCCGTGTATCGTAAAGTCGGGCCACGCCTAAAAGCCCATCTGCATTTAAAAAAGCTACTCGGGCAAGAACGTCTCAATATATTTGCCAATTATATAGAACGAAACTTAGGGGCTTTGGCAGGTAATTTCCTGTTCGGGATTATGCTCGGCAGTACCGCCACACTGGGTTATATTTTGGGTTTACCCATTGATATTCGCCACATTGCCTTCGCTTCTGCCAACTTTATTCAGGGTTTAATGAATATTAATGGCTCACCTGAAATTGGCCTGATTATTGTGTCCTTTTTAGGCGTACTGCTAATTGGTTTAACCAACTTATTTGTCAGCTTTACTTTAACCATTATTGTGGCATTGCGTGCGCGTCGGGTACGTTTTGAACAGTGGAAACCTTTGGCAAAATTGGTGCTGACTCACTTCTTAACCCGTCCAAGTGATTTCTTTTGGCCACCGAAACAACCAATTACAGTGGATGACGATTCATCCTCAAATACTGAACGAAATGCTAAAATTTAGTGCACATTTACATTGCGCACAAAGTAACAAAAAAAGAAATTCTTCTCATTTACATTGGCTTGAAATAAAGTGTACTGACTAGTACACTTTATTCCATTCATCAACCGTGCTCAAATCGGTTAAACTTACAGGGATTTTTAGCATGCCTAAAATACTGCTTTATCTCGGTAGTTTACTATTTATAATCAGTGTGTTAGTGCTAAACATTCCAAGTTGGCAACAATTTGATGTTGCCAGTGTGGAGTTTTTAAGTACCCAGCGCACCGCACATTTGAATCAATTGGCAATCACACTTTCTGTATTAGGTGGCATGCCATTTGTATTATTTTTAACCTGCCTATGGTGTTTCTATTTGGCATGGTATAAAAAATACACAAAAATTGTTTTTATCAGTGTAGGACTGGTCGTAAGTATTGCGCTTTCATGGCTGCTCAAATACCTATTCGCGCGACCTCGCCCGCCTGAAGCATTGCATTTGGTGGAAACTTTTGGCGCATCATTTCCAAGCGCTCATAGTTTTTATGCTGCAACTTTAGGTTGTTTGGTGATTTACCTGAGTTTGCAACATCCAGCGCATAAAATTTTGTCTGTGTGCGCGTGGTTATGGATGTTGCTGATGGGCATTTCCCGTGTGTATCTGGGAGTGCACTATCCTTCAGATGTCCTCTCTGGTTGGAGCATAAGTTTTATTTGGATCACATTGTGGTATCTGTTTTGCGCTCAATATCTGCAAGACAAACCAATACATAAGTTTAGATAAAAATCTAATAGAGGTGAAAGAATGATGTCTGCAAAGCTTTGGGCTCCTGCCCTGACTGCTTGCGCATTAGCCACAAGTTTAGCACTTGTGGGTTGTAGCAAAGATCCAAAAGATGCACAGCAAGCAGGTGCAGCTCAGCAAATGCCACCGACTGAGGTTGGCGTACTGGTGGCACAGCCACAAAGCGTGGAACAGTCTGTAGAACTGTCTGGACGTACCACAGCCTTTGAAATTTCAGAAGTTCGCCCACAAACCAGTGGTGTGGTTCTGAAACGTTTATTTACCGAAGGCAGCTACGTGCGTGAGGGTCAGGCGCTTTATGAAATTGACTCACGTACCAACCGTGCCAGTCTAGACAGTAGCCGTGCAGCACTCACCCGCCAGCAAGCGCAATTGAATGTGTTACGCATTAAAGAAGGTCGTTACCGTCAGTTGGTAGGCAGCAATGCAATCTCTAAACAAGAATATGATGACATTGTGGCACAGGTAAAACTTGCCGAAGCCGATGTTGCTGCGACTCAAGCAGAAGTACGCAATGCCGAAATTAACCTAGGCTATTCGACTGTACGTGCCCCAATTTCAGGGCAAACTAACCGCTCTACTGTGACTGCAGGTGCATTGGTTACGGCTAGTCAGGCGGAACCGTTGGTGACGATTCAACGCTTAGACCCAATTTATGTAGACATCAATCAGTCCAGCGCAGAGTTACTACGTTTACGTCAGCAATTGAGTCAAGGTAGTTTAAATAGCAGCAACAACACCAAAGTAAAATTAAAACTTGAAGATGGCAGCTACTACCCTGTTGAAGGTCGTTTGGCTTTTTCTGATGCCAGCGTGAACCCAGAAACAGGCACCGTGACTTTACGCGCCGTGTTCCCAAATTCAAATCATTTATTATTGCCGGGTATGTTTGCCACTGCGCAAATTGTGCAAGGTGTGATTCCTAACGCGATCTTGATTCCACAAGCTGCAATTAGCCGCACCCCAACTGGTCAGGCAATGGCAATGATTGTGAATGCCAAAGGTATTGTTGAGCCGCGTCCTGTAACCACAGTTGGTACGCAAGGCAGCAACTGGATTGTGACTGAAGGTTTGCAAACTGGCGATAAAGTGATTGTCGAAGGTATTGCCAAAGTAAAACCTGAACAGCAAGTGGTCGCTAAGCCGTATCAACCGCAAGGCGCTGCTCCTCAAGCTGCACCTGCTGCACCAGCAAAATCGGGGGATGCCAAACCAGCCTCAGAAGCCCAAGCAACTGAATCAAAAGCTACTTCAAATACATAAGGAGTAGACGTTAATGGCTCACTTTTTTATTCATCGCCCCATTTTTGCATGGGTGATTTCATTGGTAATCATGTTGGCGGGGATTATTACCCTCACCAATATGCCAATTGCCCAATATCCGACCATTGCACCGCCAACGGTCACCATTGCTGCAACCTATCCGGGTGCATCTGCTGAAACTGTGGAAAACACAGTAACGCAAATTATTGAACAACAAATGAACGGTTTGGATGGTCTGCGCTATATTTCATCCAACAGTGCGGGGAACGGTTCTGCATCCATTACGTTAAACTTTGAACAAGGTATCGACCCAGATATTGCACAGGTTCAAGTACAGAACAAATTGCAATCTGCTACGGCGCTCTTGCCTGATGATGTGCAACGTCAAGGCGTGAAAGTGACCAAATCTGGCGCAAGCTTCTTACAGGTTTTAGCCTTCTACTCGCCAGATGAAAGCCTTTCTGCAGATGACATTAAAGACTATGTCAACTCCAACATTTCTGAACCGCTTAGCCGTGTTGCAGGTGTAGGTGAAGTACAAGTATTTGGTGGCTCATACGCCATGCGTATTTGGATGGATCCAGCCAAAATGGCAAGCTTGCAAGTTACACCAAGTGATATTGCACAAGCCATTCGTACCCAAAACGCTCAGGTGGCTGTAGGTCAATTGGGTGGTGCACCATCTGTTCAAGGTCAGGCGTTGAACGCAACGGTTACTGCGCAAAGCTTGCTACAAACACCTGAACAATTTAGCAATATTTTCCTTAAAAATACCGCTTCAGGTGCTCAAGTTCGCTTGGGTGATGTAGCACGTATTGAACTTGGTGCAGACAACTATCAGTTTATTTCTAAATACAACGGTAAACCTGCTGGTGGTGTGGCAATTAAATTGTCTACCGGTGCCAACGCACTAGATACCGCTGCTGCCGTAGAAGAACGTTTAAAACAATTACGCCCAAACTACCCTGCGGGTTTAAAGGATGAATTGGCGTTTGATACCACGCCATTTATTGAACTTTCAATCAAGAGTGTGGTTAAAACGCTGATTGAAGCGATCATCTTGGTATTTATTGTGATGTTCCTGTTCTTACAGAACTGGCGCGCCACCATTATTCCAACCATGGCTGTGCCTGTGGTGGTTCTCGGTACTTTTGCCGTGATCAATATGTTTGGTTTCTCCATCAACACCCTCACCATGTTTGCCATGGTACTTGCCATCGGTCTTCTGGTCGATGATGCGATTGTTGTAGTGGAAAACGTAGAACGTGTCATGGTGGAAGAACATCTTGACCCTGTGGCTGCGACTGAAAAGTCCATGAAACAGATTTCAGGGGCACTGGTCGGGATTACCTCGGTACTGTCTGCGGTGTTCATTCCAATGGCATTCTTTGGTGGAACAACAGGGGTTATTTATCGTCAATTCTCTATCACCCTTGTGACTGCCATGGTGCTGTCACTGGTTGTTGCTTTGACCTTTACCCCTGCCCTGTGTGCCACCATTCTGAAACAGCATGATCCAAACAAACCTGAAAGCAACGGCGTATTTGCCCGTTTCTTCCGTTGGTTTAACCGTAGCTTTGATAAGATTTCGGTCAAGTATCAAGGCGGTGTAGACCGTATGACCCACAGCAAAATTTTCTCAGGAATTTTATATGCAGTGGTGTTGGGTATTATTGTGTTGTTGTTCCAGAAACTTCCATCATCGTTCTTACCTGATGAAGATCAGGGTGTGGTGATGACACTGGTGCAACTCCCACCAAATGCGACTTTGGAACGTACTGATGCCACGATGACCAGCATGACTAACTTCTTCAGAGAAAATGAAAAAGAGCATGTGCAGTCGGTGTTTAGTGTTTCTGGCTTCTCGTTCTCGGGTGTTGGTCAGAACGCTGGTATGGCATTCATTAAGTTAAAAGACTGGAGTGAACGTACAAGTCCAGAATCACAAGTGGGTGCCATTATTCAACGTGGTATGGCGCTGAACATGATTGTGAAAGATGCGACCTACATCATGCCATTACAGCTGCCAGCAATGCCTGAATTGGGTGTGAGTGCAGGCTTTAACTTACAGCTGAAAGATGCTGCAGGTAATGGTCACGAAAAACTCACCATGGCACGTAACATTGTCTTGGGTGAAGCAGCCAAAGACCCTCGCTTAATGGGCGTACGTCCAAATGGTCAGGAAGATACACCACAGTACCGTATTCTGATTGATCAGGCGCAAGCAGGTGCAGCAGGTGTCAGCATTGCTGAAATCAACAGCACGATGGGCATGGCTTGGGGTGGTTCGTACATCAATGACTTTATTGACCGTGGTCGTGTGAAAAAAGTTTATGTTCAAGCTGAATCAGACTCACGCATGATGCCTGAAGACCTAAACAAGTGGTATGTGCGCAATAACCGTGGTGAAATGGTACCGTTCTCTGCCTTTGCAACAGGTGAGTGGACTTATGGTTCGCCGCGCTTAGAACGCTATAACGGCGTATCTGCCAAGAACATTCAGGGTGCACCTGCTCCGGGCGTCAGCTCAGGTGAAGCAATGCAAGCGATGGAAGAAATTGTCGCAAAACTACCATCTATGGGCTTAAACGGCTTTGACTATGAATGGACAGGTTTATCACTTGAAGAGCGTGAATCTGGCGATCAGGCACCATTCCTCTATGCACTGTCATTACTGATTGTATTCTTGTGTTTGGCAGCCTTGTATGAAAGCTGGTCTATTCCATTCTCGGTGCTGTTGGTGGTACCGTTGGGTATTGTCGGAGCATTATTGCTCACCTTCGGGGGCATGATCTTGTTCAAAAACCCGAACCTATCCAACAACATTTACTTCCAAGTGGCAATTATTGCCGTGATTGGTTTATCAGCCAAAAACGCGATTTTGATTGTGGAATTTGCCAAAGAGCTACAAGAAAAAGGTGAAGACCTGTTTGAAGCGACCTTGCATGCTGCAAAAATGCGTTTACGCCCAATCATTATGACCACTTTGGCCTTTGGTTTTGGTGTATTGCCGCTTGCACTTTCATCAGGTGCGGGTGCAGGTAGCCAACACTCGGTCGGTTATGGTGTTTTAGGTGGTGTGATTAGCTCAACCTTGTTAGGGATCTTCTTTATTCCTGTATTCTATGTCTGGATTAGAAGTATCTTTAAATACAAACCAAAACAACAAAATAATCAGGAGCATGTATCGTGATGCAAAACTTATGGTCGCATACAGGCCGTGGTATTGCGGTTTCTGCCCTCGCGCTTGCTTTGACTGCCTGTCAAAGTATGCGTGGGCCAGAGCCCGTCGCTCAGACAAGTATTCCAAGCAGCTATACTGCTGCTGCATCGGGTACTTCAGTGGCTGAACAAGGTTATAAAGATTTCTTTGCCGATCAACGCTTATTACAAGTCTTGGATATGGCATTGAACAATAACCGTGATTTACGCACAGCGACGCTGAATATCCAACGTGCCCAACAAGCCTATCAAATTACCGAAAACAACCAGTTACCTACCATTGGTGCTAGCGGTGGCGTACTGCGTCAAGATCAAGGTACTGCTTTAGGCACACACACACGCTATAACGTTGGTTTAGGTGTAACTGCCTACGAACTAGATTTTTGGGGTCGTGTACGCAGCTTAAAAGACAATGCATTAGATAACTTCTTGGCAACTCAAAGCTCGCGTGATGCCACACAAATTGCCTTGATTGGTCAGGTGGCGCAAGCATGGCTCAACTATTCTTTTGCCAATGCCAATTTAAAACTGGCAGACCAAACCTTAAAAACACAGCTTGAGTCTTATAACCTCAACAAAAAGCGTTTTGATGTCGGCATTGATAGTGAATTACCTGTCCGTCAGGCACAAATTTCAGTTGAAACTGCACGTAATGATGTCGCCAACTACAAAACCCAAGTCGCGCAAGCACAAAACTTGCTGAACTTGTTGGTGGGTGAACAAGTTCCAAGTGCGTTATTGCCAACGCAACGTGTGACGCGCATTACCAAAACTACCGCAATTGACGCTGGTTTACCAAGTGACTTGCTGAATAACCGTCCTGATATTCGTACTGCAGAGTATCGACTATCGGCTGCGGGTGCCAATATTGGTGCAGCAAAAGCACGTTTATTCCCAAGCATTAGCCTCACGGGCAATGCAGGCTATGCATCAACTGACTTGAGTGATTTGTTTAAATCAGGCAGTTTTGTTTGGGCCGTAGGCCCGAGCATCGACTTGCCAATTTTTGATTGGGGCACACGCCAAGCCAACATCAAAATTTCAGAAACGGATCAACAAATTGCTTTGGCTGACTATGAAAAATCAATTCAGTCTGCATTCCGTGAAGTGAATGATGCTTTGGCAGTTCGTCAAAATATTGGTGATCGTTTAGCGGCACAAAAACGCTTGGTTGATGCGACCAATACCACTTATAAATTATCTAATGCACGCTTCCGCGCAGGCATTGACAACTATTTAACCGTGTTGGATGCACAGCGTACGTCTTATGCAGCAGAACAAGGTTTATTGTTGTTGGAACAAGCCAATTTGAACAATCAGGTGGAGTTGTATAAATCTTTGGGTGGCGGTGTGAAAGCCAATACTTCAGATGCCACATCACAACCTGCATCATCGGCAGAACGTAAAGCGCAATAAGTCTTTGCGTCTACCTTAAATTTGCTGCTTAACAGCTCAGATATAAAGACTAAATCAGCTCACTTCGGTGGGCTTTTTTATTGCTTTTTGCAAGCACATTTCATATCTTCAATACGTCTTGTTTTTAAATATTAGAATCTTATGTTGCTCAGTAATCTTGAATCTGTACCAGGTCATCGTATTTCACGGCAAATTGATGTGGTCTATGGCAGCACCGTACGCAGTAAGCATGTGGGGCGTGACTTCTTGGCAGGACTCAAAAATATTGTCGGTGGTGAATTAACGGCTTATACCGAATTACTAGAAGAATCACGCCAAGAAGCGATGGATCGTATGATTGCAAAAGCACGTGGTTTAGGTGCCAATGCTATTGTTGGGATTCGCTTTTCTACTTCAAATATCGCTCAAGGTGCTTCGGAATTGTTTGTTTATGGTACAGCAGTGGTGGTCGAGGCAGATATTCCTAAACTTCCAGACCCATTTCCAGCATCACACTAAAGCAAAGATTATTGAACAGGAATAACATCACATGGATAATTTAATTCTGCAAATTGTTGTCTTTGCGATTTTATTTGCCGTAGGCTTTGGTTTTGGGCGACACAACGAACGCAAACATTTCAAATATTTAGCCGAGCAAGAACTGCGTTTAAGTTATATTCAGATTGATAATAACCGCTTCCAGACCAGTCCCAATTTTGGGCAATTGATACACAGCAATGTGGTCATTTCTCATGATTATTTTAAGTTTGTGATTGCCAATATTCAGAACTTCTTTGGCGGGCGCTTGACCAGTTATGAAAGTATTGTCGAGCGGGCGCGTCGTGAAGCCATCGTCCGTTTAAAATTAGAAGCTGAAAAAATGGGCGCAAATCATATTATGGGGCTGCGTTTAAGCACCACAGAATTGGGGATGCAAGGCGGCATGGTCGAAGTCTTTGCTTATGGAACGGCGGTTCAAAATAGCGTTAGTCAATTCTCTGCAAAACGCTGAGTACATCTTTCAGCGTTTGTAAAGAATTTAGTATAAATACTGATCTCGATAAGGCTGAGGAATTTGATATTGCCGACCATCAAATTTTAAAGTGAAACGCTGTTGAGTAGACACTCGTTTAGTTTCTTTGCAATTTTCTAAATCGCCCGACATTTCATAATGTTGAATACGATCACGTAATTGCATATCAAAATATTGTCGAGTTGTATTTCGCAAGATCATTAAAATAGCTTTGCTTTCTATTACTTTGGCATTACAACGTGTATCGGTTTCTGCCTGATAGCGCGCTACGATTAAGCCGTTTAAAATTTTCTTGTTATGTTGTAAATCATATAAATCGAGTACTTGCGCCGAAAATGGATTGGCACTTGAACGTCCTGCATAATTCCTTCTTAAACCAATTGCCCTTAAGCTTTCAGAAACTTGATACGGCGCCAAATCTAATTGGATAGAACGCAGTTCAATTGCATCTGAAGGCAAAAGCTCTTTCACGTGATAGATTGAATGAAGCTTTTGCGTTTTACTATTTACGGTTAAAAAAGTCAGCTGATAATCATCTACAGGTTGATCATCTTTTGTCTGAGTTTCAGCATAAGCAATTAAAGTTTGTTCAGGAACATTGGGGAAATCCGCACAAGCCAAAAAGTCCTCATTCACTGTGGTTGTATTTGTGTGCTGTCGTAAAATCTTTTCAATATATTCAGGTTGTTTACACAACGAATCATCGTTTGTTTGTAATTTGGCAAATGTCGTTTGAGTCATCCCTAAGAAAGCGAAAAGCCACGCGCTGATAAATAAAAAAATACCTTTCATCATTGAACGCATGGCTCATCCTTCTTTTTGTTTTTATTATTTTATTTTGAAGTCACTTTGATTAAAAATTACTTCACTTTGGTTTTACGAATCATTTTATATAAAGTACTTGGCGATAAACGCGACACCAACACGCCCAGTTTTTCTTTAGCGCCCCCGACCACGATATATTCATCGCCTGCCATGAGTGCTTTAACTGTATTTTTAGCAAAAACATCGGCATCTAAACCATTTTCAATGGCTTCATCTTGATGTCCTTGTGGTTTGCCTTCACCATTCAACGCATTAAAAGACACATTGGTATTCACAAATCCTGGGAAAACAACTGAAACCTGTACGCCCTGCTCCGCTACTTCGGCACGCAAACTATTCGCCCACATGTGAATGGCACTTTTCGCTGCAGAATATGACGCGCGATATTGCGTACCCAATAATGCTGCAACACTAGATACAAAAATAATGCGACCATGTTTTTGCTGTAAAAAGGTCGGCAAGACAGTTTTGGTCAGAAAGACCTGAGAAAAATAATCCACTTCCATAATGGTGCGTTCAGTCTGCATGGTCGTATCAGCAATTAAAGCGCGCTGACTTAAACCTGCATTATTAATTAGCCAGTCAATGCGTCCTTTACGTGCCAAAACTTGTTCATACGCATGTAACACCTGACTTTCATTGGTAATATCTGCACATACAGAAAGATGACGTTCAGGATTCAGCAAACTCACGCGTACTTTTTCAAGTTCTTCATAACGACGTGCGGTTAAAATCACTTGTGCACCTTGTAAAGCACACTCTTTTGCCAATGCCTTACCAATGCCAGAAGATGCACCTGTAATCCACACCACTTTATGTTCCAAGTTTTCCCGTTTTGCCATAACCGTTTGTCCGCGTTATTTAAAAATTTAAGTCATCAAAATTTAAGTCTTAGGTTTTGCAGGATGCTGCAAAAACCCAAGAAAATGGTTTAAATATATCTCTGCACTTTCCAAATCGAATTGCGCACCCATTTTTTCTAGGCGTTTATACCCCAGTTGCGTAGTCAAATGAATCACGCCGTTTAAAGTTTTATCGACCACCAAATTAAATTTCAGCATTTTTTTCGGATCACGAATTAAATAACCCACGCCCTGATCAATAATTTGAGTAAACCCTTTAAATGCAGGCGCAATACATGCACTGTTGCCCTGCCGAATTTGCTCAATACAACCCAACGTTTCTTTCATAACAATACTATCGACAGGATAAGTCACAAAACCTTGCCCTTCCTGCTGATACATCATGCTTGCCAGATAATTCACCATAGGCGTTAAGCGTTCATTGCCAAAAAACGACACCGACCATGGCATATATTTTTGCATGGTTTGTATGACTTGCTGAATAATTTTTTCAGATTCACCATCCAGTGAATGACTAGAACGTGACAATTCACCAAAAAGTTGCTCAATAATTTCACAAGAAATATCGGTCAGTACCGCCCCCAAAGCTTTAGATAAACTTTCCGATTCACCTGCATTGAGTTGTTGATGAATGTGTTGAAATCTTTGATATGTTTCTGGTTTTAATTTTAAAGATACAGCATAAGTCATAACTGAACTTGCCTATTTTGACCGTATTGATGTGTTTTCATCTATTTTAAAATCCATTGCTTAAACCCAGTTTAAAACAGTGTTACAGGCAACGGAGAACTTGAAGTTTTTATCATACTTGTCGCCCATCATACGATGAGTTTGCCCAACTGCCAATTGCGATAAGTTTGGCTGAGTTGAATCTCGCTTAGCGGGCAATTTTTTTGCTACAATAGTTGCAATTTTTTATTCACTTTTAACCTGTTCTTACTATGACTGATTCAGCGCAAAATATTGCTACAACCTACGATCCTACCGAGATCGAGAAAAAATGGTACAAGACTTGGGAAGAAAACGGCTACTTTAAGCCGTCTGAAAAAGGCGAATCATTCTGTATCATGATTCCGCCGCCAAACGTCACAGGTAGCTTGCACATGGGTCATGGTTTTAACAACGCCATTATGGATGCCCTCACGCGCTTTAACCGTATGTCGGGTAAAAATACTTTATGGCAACCAGGTACAGACCACGCGGGTATTGCCACACAAATGGTAGTAGAGCGTCAATTGGGCGCGCAAAATATCAGCCGCCATGACTTAGGTCGTGAAAAATTCATCGAAAAAGTCTGGGAATGGAAAGAACAATCTGGCGGTAACATTACCCGTCAAATCCGCCGTTTAGGTTCTTCGGTAGATTGGTCACGTGAACGCTTCACTATGGACGAAGGCTTATCGAATGCGGTGAAAGAAGTTTTCGTGAAACTACACGAAGAAGGTTTAATTTACCGCGGCAAACGCCTTGTAAACTGGGATCCAAAATTACAAACTGCCCTTTCTGACTTAGAAGTTGAGTCGGATAAAGAAGAACAAGGTTCATTGTGGCACTTCAAATATTTCTTTGAAGATAAATCACTACGCACTCACGATGGTAAAGATCACATTGTAGTGGCAACCACTCGTCCTGAAACATTGCTGGGTGATACTGCGGTTGCGGTTGCCCTTGATGATGAGCGTTACTCGCACCTTGTTGGTCAAAACATCATCCTCCCAATTACAGGTCGTGCCGTTCCAATCGTAAAAGATGAGTATGTCGATAAAGAATTCGGTACAGGTTGTGTAAAAATTACCCCTGCACACGACTTCAATGACTATGAAGTGGGTAAACGCTGCGAATTGCCAATCATCAATATCTTCAACAAAAATGCTGAAGTATTGGCTGAATTTGAATATATCGCAAAAGCAGGTGAACAAATTTCTAAAACCATTCCTGCACCTGCAGACTACATTGGTTTAGAGCGTTTTGAAGCACGTAAAAAATTAGTTGAACAAGCGGAAAGCGAAGGTTGGTTAGATCAAATCCAACCGTACACCTTGAAACCACCTCGCGGTGACCGTTCGGGCGTAATTGTTGAGCCATTATTGACTGACCAATGGTATGTGAAAATTGCACCGTTAGCGCAACCTGCAATTGAAGCGGTGCAAGATGGTCGCATCAAGTTCGTGCCTGAGCAATACAGCAATATGTATATGGCGTGGATGAACAACATTCAAGACTGGTGTATCTCGCGTCAATTGTGGTGGGGTCACCGTATTCCTGCTTGGTACGATGCTGAAGACAATGTTTATGTAGGTCGAAACGAAGAAGAAGTTCGTACGAAAAACAATATCCCTGCCGATGTTCAATTAAACCAAGACGAAGACGTACTGGATACATGGTTCTCCTCTGCACTTTGGACATTCTCGACCTTAGGTTGGACGGGTGATGCCAAGAAAGATGCAGAAAACTACTTCTTAAATACCTTCCACTCAACTGATGTATTGGTGACAGGTTTTGACATCATCTTCTTCTGGGTGGCGCGTATGATCATGATGACCATGCACTTCATGAAGAATGAAGATGGCACGCCACAAGTACCGTTCAAAACAGTTTACGTTCACGGTTTGGTACGTGACAGCGAAGGTCAAAAAATGTCGAAGTCTAAGGGCAACGTGCTTGACCCATTAGACTTGATTGACGGTGTAGATCTTGAAACTTTAGTACAGAAACGTACGACGGGTTTGATGAACCCGAAACAAGCAGCGAAAATTGAAAAATCGACCCGCAAAGAATTCCCAGAAGGGATTCAGGCTTATGGCACAGACGCGGTTCGTTTTACCTTCTGCGCATTGGCAAATACAGGTCGTGACATCAAGTTTGATATGAAACGTGTAGAAGGTTACCGTAACTTTGCCAACAAAATTTGGAATGCAACTCGTTTTGTATTGATGAATGTTGAAGGTCAAACGGTTGGTCAAGAAGCACGTCAAGACCTTTGGGAATTGCCTGAACAGTGGATTGTGAGCCGTTTACAAAAGGCAGAGCAAGCCGTTCATCAAGCCTTTGCAACGTATCGTTTAGACTTGGCTGCGCAAGCGATTTATGACTTTATCTGGAATGAATACTGTGACTGGTATGTAGAGCTAACCAAACCTGTTCTAAATGATGAGTCTGTTTCTGAAGAGCGTAAAGCCGAAGTGCGTCGTGTATTGCTTGCGGTGATGGAAGCTTCTTTACGTCTTGCTCACCCAATCATGCCGTACTTGACAGAAGAAATTTGGCAAACCCTTGCGCCAATGATTGGCTTGGGTGGCGAAACCATTATGTTGGCAAACTACCCTGTTGCAGATGAAGCTAAAATCAACGAACAAGCCGAAGCAGATATGCAATGGCTACAAGGTTTGATTGGTGCGGTGCGTAACATTCGTGGTGAAATGGGTCTAGGTAATGCACGTTTATTGCCTGTACTTTTACAGAACACGACTGAAGCAGAAAAAGCACAAATTTCTCGTATTGAACCGTTGTTTAAAGCATTGGCGAAAGTTGAAAGCATTACCTTCTTGGCAGATGGTGAACAACCACCATTGTCTTCTTCTTCTGTAGTCGGTCACGTGTCTGTATTCGTTCCAATGAAGGGTTTGATTGACCCGAAAGCAGAATTGGGTCGTCTACAAAAAGACTTAGACAAGGTTCAAAAGCAGCATGACCAAATTGCAACTAAACTTGCAAATGAAGGTTTTGTGGCGAAAGCCCCTGCGGCTGTGGTTGAAGGCGAGAAAGTGAAACTTGCTGAATTTGCAGATCAGTTAGCGAAAATTAAAGCGAATATGGAGCAGATTGCAGCGCTTTAATGTGTTGTTAGCTTGATCTAATTTGTGTATAAAGGGCTGATTATTCAGCCCTTTGTTTTTCAATATGAGCCAAGATGACATCAATAAATATAAAATTCTATTTGAAGTTTCCAAGCATGAATATCAACTAGAGATCGATAGAAGTAAATCACTGGATGATAAAGCAATTAAATATTCAACAATGGTTGGTATTGTGATAGTTGCCTACTCAGCAGCACTAACCAAGTTAGAAACTTTTACTGCTTATGCTTGCACTTCATTAACTAAATGGATTTTATATATTTTATGTGTAATCTTGTTTATAGCAATTCTAAGCTGTTGGTATAAAATTGCAAAAGTACTTAGTCTTTCTGCACTAGAAAAAGTTCCGTTGGATGACACCAATTTAATTAACACTTTTATGGATAATGACGAAAGAACATGCCTGTGGTATATGGGAGGGTAATACCCCCATTTTTAATTGAATTAATGGGTAGAAAATCTAAAGCCTTGTTATTGTTTAAAAATAGGTGGACAACCATTTACTGACATATGAGGTCGTTCATGATTATAAAAGTACTGCCAG
>NZ_VPAP01000015.1:0-64428 GCF_013419195.1 Acinetobacter sp. YH12099
TTCCATTTTAGAGATTTGTTTAAGATAAGATATAACTCATTGAGATGTGTCATAGTATTCGTCGTTAGAAAACAATTATTGTGACATTATTTCAATGAGTTATCTATTTTTGTCGTGTACAGAGATTTTTTTCAATTTCATTTGCAAATTTCAATTCATCTAATTTATTTTCAGATGTTGAGGCTTCAATTTCTTTAACTTTCTCTGAATTAGTCCAATTATTAATCGTATTTGAATTGGTAACATGAGCGGCGGTAGTTAATGATGTCGCCAGCGCATCAAATCCTTGAGCTATTTCAGCTCCTACCGCACTATCTAAAGCTAAAGATTTTCCTGTCTCAATTGCTAAACGGACTGGGCCTGAAATCATTAGTCCTACCGCAAGTTGAACAGTACCTAAATCAACTCCAGTATCTTCACTAATCTGCTTTATATTATTTCCTAAATCAGCAATATTGCTTAATATCGTCATACCAACTGTGGTTTGGGTCGTAACTTTTGTCTCAATGTCAGTTCCTTTCGCATAAATTACTTCTTGTTCATTTACGCCTATTTTAGGTTGTTTAAAAATCGTTTCTAAACCAACACCAGATTGAGCTAATGTATCTAGTTGACTCTGAATTTCACTAAACTCTTTTGCTGCATAGAAAAAATCTAATTTAGAAAATAAAGCTTCAACTTCTTTTGGCTCTATCCCTCGTTTGAGCAATTCACTTGCAACTTTGTCACCAACTACACCCGTTTCTTTATATTCACTTGGTAAATTGTAAAGCCTTGCCTGAATATTATTTAGTGTTTGTAAAGCCTTATCTTTATACTCACCCGCTGGTAAGGCTTGTGCTAAATTTTCTGCACTTTGACGGAAATTCTCTGGCAAATCCTTCTGTTCTTGAATAATCTCCTGTCGTCCAGCTTCTGTCAGTAATCGATGATCAATCGTTACTGAACCATCCAGCATACCTGTGGTCTGATCACGAGTAATTTCTTGGGTATTGTTGATATCACGGTTGGTGGTATGGTAATCCTCCCATAAATAACCGAAGTTAAAAGCAGAGGTTAAGCAGCCATTAGAGGTGGCTTTCCTTTGTTAGCTTGATGTGGTCTTTCATGGTTGTAATGCCACAACCAGTTTGTTGCATAATCTTGTACTTCATCCAAAGTATCAAATAAATGCTTGCTCAGCCAACTATAACGTATGGTCCGATTATAGCGTTCAATATACGCATTCTGCTGTGGCTTACCCGGTTGAATATATTCAATACGAATACCATGCTCAGTAGCCCAGCGCACAAATTCGTGACTGATAAATTCGGGACCATTATCGCATCGGATCACTAACGGTTTTTCTCTCCACTCCAGCAATTGATTCAACGTACGAATAACCCTGATTGTGGGCAATGAGAACCCTGCTTCAATGGCTAGGCCTTCGCGGCGGTAATCATCAATCACATTCAATAATCGAAACTTGCGACCATCGGAAAGCTGATCATGCATAAAATCTAATGACCAAACCTGATTTTCTCGGATTGGTTCTTTCAATGGTTCAGGCGCATGCCGTTTTAGTCTTCTTCTCGGTTTAATACGCAGATTCAGTGCCAACTCACAGTAAATGCGGTAAACCCGCTTGTGATTCCAGCAGCAACTCTCAACATGCCGTAAATACGAGAAGCACAAACCAAAGCCCCAATCGGAATTTTCCTCAGTGAGTTCAATGAGCTGTTCAGCAATGAGTGCATTGTCATCGCTGAGTTTGGCTTGATAGCGGTAGCAGGTTTCACTAATGCCAAATGCTTTACAAGCCAAACGAATACTAATGGCATGCTGGGCAACTGCCTGTTGTGCCATCTTACGCCGGCAAGATGGCTTTACCACTTTTTTGCCATCGCTTCCTGGATGATTTCGGCCTTTAATCGCTCTTCCGCATACATCTTTTTAAGTCTGGTATTTTCGGCTTCTAGCTCTTTCAGTCGAGCCATTAATGATGTATCCATACCACCATATTTGGCACGCCATTTATAAAAGGTAGCATTACTCATGCCGTGTACACGGCAAAGGGTCGCTACAGGTGTGCCAGATTCTGCCTGTTTCAAGATGGACATGATCTGACTATCAGTAAATTTAGATGTTTTCATGCAGAATCTCCTGCTCGTATCTTAAGAGAAAATTCTACTTTTAGATCCTATTATTTTTAGGGGGGATTACCGTATCTTTCACATTCGTCACAGTACCTTGACCTAAGGTTGCCTTGGTCAGTTGTTCTGTTTCTTGCCCGCTGCTATTGATACCAATGGTCGTTGAACCTTTTGGAGCTGTAGAAGCTTCTTTAGTTCCCTTTTGTGGAATACCAATACTGGTCGATACATTAATTTCAAAAATTAAAATCCTTTAACGTCTTTCCTTTTTCATCCAATAATTTATATACAAAATCAGGTTCAATTTTTAAAAATAACTCAATAACATCATGAATTTTCCAACCATGTATTTCTGGATGATCAATGATTGAAATTAAATGTTCTTTTAAAAATGGAATATATTCTTTGAAGTCCTCATCGATTATTAAACCAAATAAAGAATCTATTCCAAAAGGTTGAGTATTAGCAAGCTCTATTATTTTGACAATATATGGAAACAATTTTTTTCTTGTTAAGGTACCTAGACCATGGTCAGATTTATCAGCCCAATAACGAATAAATGCTCTAAGAACATGTTGCAATGTATCATCATAACCATTTAGCCTATGATCAATAAAACCATTTAATTTATTGTTTTCAAATAATGCAGTTAAAGCATTAAAACCATAATCATCTCCCCAAAATGTCAACAATTTAGCAGCTTGGAATACAATATAGTCATCCGAATTTGTTAATAATTCTCTTAACTGTTCTATACGGCTAACTGAAATATCTTCAGCATCTAAGTCCTCTGCTATATCTGTATAATTGACACTATCAGGAATCTCATTTAATAAGTCTATAATCTTCTGTTCCAACTCTATACTCCTTACAAACTATTTCTTTATGTATTCTGATGGAACACAACCTTTGATTAAGCATTCCCCATCTCTAATAGCATGATTCAAATCTTTATTTGCATCTCTTAATTTATCTCGATTTTTTTTACTAGGATTACGATCATATTTCGCCTGAGCTGCATCGACTTTAGATTGTAATTCCTTTCTAACTTCGGTATGTGTCACAATCTGACTACCAGAAATCTTACCTGCATCAATATCTTCCTGCAATCGCTTCGTATCAATCTTAATTTGCTCACCACCATAATTTTTAGAATCAATAGCTATTGCTGGATCACTTGTTGAAATGTATGGTGTATTCTCAGAATTACCACCTCTAATATGAGATTGAACAGATCCTGTTCCTTCAGGGTTTGCAGCAACCAAATCACCTTTGTCATTTATGTAAGCTTTTGGTTTACCTTTATAATTTTCTGTAGCAGAAAAATCATGATCATTACGAGTAACATAATCAGGAACAGTAGGTTTTACTGATATTTCATCACTATTTTTAGCTTTTCCTTTCCCTGAAATTAGTGTCTCAGCAGCTATACCAACAATAAAAGTAGCACCTAGCTTTGCATTTTGCAGTGATTCCGCATAATTAAGACTTCGTTGAAAATCATCATCGCTTAGTCCAAGCTGTTTCAACTCACTAATTTTTTCAGACCGACTCCAATCATCATATAGACCATCTGAAAGTCCGTAGAGTGATTTTACTAAATGATCTGATACCGCATTTGTAGCATAATCAATATATTCTCCACTAAATTGATTAACTATATATCCTGCTGTTGCTTTTACAGGCCCTCCTAACAACACGCTAGCAGCAAGTTGTATTTTTTCAATGTCAACACCACTATCTACAGAAATTTTTTCTATATTTTTACTAATTTCTGCTGCCGCATGTAAAAATTTAAAACCTAGTAAATCCGTTTCTTTTACAGCAAGAGAACTATCTGTATTTTCAGCTAATATACTAATTAAGGAGTTTGAGTTGACTATTGGTTGCTCTTTAGAGAGCTCAGAATTAAGAATCTGTTCAATGCCACTACCATTCTGACTCAAAATATCTAATTGTTCTTGGACAGCAGATAATTTTTGAATTGCATACCAATAATTATCTGTATCTATAATCTTTTCGACCTCTTTAATTTCAAGACCATTTTTCAATAGCTCCCCTGCAACTTGCTGCCCATATTCCTCTAAACCCTCAAAATCTGCTGGTAAACTATAAAGTTTTGCTTGTATATTATTTAAACTTTGTAAAGCCTTCTCTTTATATTCTCCCTCAGGCATTTGCTTCACAATATTTTCAGCACTTTGACGGAAATTTTCAGGTAATTCCTTCTGCTCTTGAATAATCTCCGCCCGTCCACTCTTACTCAGTAAACGCTGATCAACCGTCACAGAACCATCCAGCATGCCCGTCACTTGGTCACGAGTAATTTCTTGCGTATTATTAATGTCCCGATTGGTGCTGTCTGGGGCATTTGCAACAGTCCCTTGACCCATCGTTGCCTTAGTCAATTGTTCTGTTTCTTGTCCACTGCTGTTAAGGCCAATGGTGGTTGAACCGTTTGGATATTTGGATTTTTCTCCATCTTTGTTGTTCGTGGTTTTGCCTATCGTCGTTGATACATTAAAACCACTGCTACTGTTGTAGTTATGATCTTCTATGTCTTTCAGCGCAAGTTCGCCTGAATAGTTCAGCTTACCGTGATCCGTTAATGTGCCGTCTTCATTCTTCGTCGCATTGGCAATCACACCACCAATACTGGTAATATTTTTAACACCCATCGCATCTAGATCAGCATCGTTCTGCGCATTGCCAATCAGCAGCTTACTAGTGTCATTTACCCATGCACTGTCAATGCTGCCCTTACTTTGGTTATAGCCAGCGCTGATATTGCTGGCTTTACCGTTAGAACCAAAACCTAAGCCAATATTTCCGCCTTTGCTGCTATTACTGCTAGTCTCTGTATCCTGCAAGCTTTCTACATGGATCTGATTTACTTGTAGATTACCTCGGTCAGCGATAGAAACCTCACCGCCCTGAATATTCAGTTTGTCTATTGCACCTTCAGTACGATTCAGCACAACTTCACTATTTACGTGGGTGAGGCTTTCGTTTTGTGATTGGCTGGTTTGCTTGCCTATTGAAGCACTGCCGCCACCGCCATAGGTATAGCTCACACTTTGGCTATTGGTTTTACTATTGCTGTCCTGTTTACTATGCTCGACGCCTGCAGTCACATTGAGGTCTTTGCTGCCATCAAAGGTCGTGGTGCCTGTTGCATTCACTCGGCTGCCTTGGATATTGATGTCTTGGCCTTCTGATTTAAGCTGAAGGTTATTTAAATCTAAGTTGCTACCTTGCCATTGGCTTTGTTCTGTATTCGTGGTCGTCGTAGTTTCAATCCTTTCACCATTGGCACCAATAGTAAAGCCATAGGTTGCACTGCTTGCAGCCGCAGATGCGGCTGCTGCCCCTACAGCAATCTGTGCACTTGCCACATTGGCCGTTGCCATTGCGACATTGGCTTTGCTGTCATCTAAGGCTCCTTTGGTAATTCGACCCGCTGCATAGTCACGTTGTGCTTGGCTATAATCATCTTTAGCTTTAGATAAGGCTTTAGTTGCATCTGCAACAGCTTCTACCGCTAAGATTGCATCTAAATAGGCATTGCGAATGCCGACTTCTGTACTGATGGTTTCAGTATGAGTCTTTTCTTCTGTGGTGGTTTTATTTTCATAACCGCCTATGTTAAGATTTCCTCGACCATGATCAATGATCGTATCACCTGTCGCTGTGATATTTTGGCCGAGGATATCTACACCTTCTGCACCTTGAATTGTTAAATTTTCAGTATTGATATTGCCTGACTTATGCGTTGTGGCTGTAGTTTTAACGGTATTCTCTGCGTCTTCAAGTACAAAGCCGCCCACTCGAATGCTGTCTTTATTCAGCTTAACCCCAAGACCTTGTACCGTTTCTTTGCTGTTTGACGTAACAGTTTTGTGTTGTTCTTCTGCTGCATCGAGCGTGACTTTTTTGCCCGCTAAGACCGTGTTCTGTGCATCAATGTTGCTACTGGTCAGTGTCGTTTGACCTGCTGAACCCACATAGACATTATTGGCACCAAGATCGGTCCCTGTTTGTGTTCTTTGCTCAGTCCGTGTGCTCGATGATTCTCCGATCGTGATCTTCGGTGCTTTTAATCCCGGAGCTAAAGCCTCAATACCCGCTAAGCCAACAGCAGTCACTTTCATTAAGTCTTTGGCAATGCCACGATAACCTTTTTGGGTTTCATCCCATTGCTGATCATTGGTTTCTAATGTCGTCAGACTGACATTTTCGGGCAGGGCATTACCATCTTTGGATTTTAAACTGCCATCCGCTTGGCGTTCGAATTGTTTATTGCCAATATAAATATTGTCTTGAGCTTGTATATCATTGGCTTGCAGCTCGATATTTTTACCGGCATTGATATCAACATTTTTGCCAGCTTTGAGCTGTGTTTGTGCAACATCTTCGTCGATATATCCTGATTGACGGTTTTTAAATTGAATTGTATTTTTCTTGGCTGTTTCCGTGCTCTTTATATCAGTATCAATATCTGACAAAAGTTTTACATTGCCTTGGTTTGCCGTAATTTGAATGCTGTCTTTCGCACCAGCTTGCAGGTGCGTGGCTTGAATATCTCCTGTTTGGCTATTGATCAGGATATTGCCACCCGATTGGATGTCGGTTGCAATCGATTGACTGGTCGAAGATTGGATTTTTTTATCTGTTGTAGAGAAGCCACCTTTTTCTTGGGCTGCAAGCTGAGAACTGCGTTCATCTCGTCCATTTTCGATCAAGACATTTTGTCCAGCATCAATCACTACATTGCCCGACGTACTGTTCAAGGTGCTGGCTTTAATCTGAGTATTGGCACCACTTTGCAGGGAAATATTTCCTTTCGCCTGAATCTGCGTCCCTACATCTCGACTCGAAGCATTCAGAATCTGATCCTTGTCACCTGCTGAGCTTAAATCACTGCGACTGACATTCACCGTAGAAAGATTCAGGTCTTGTCCCGCTTGGATCGCAATGCTACCTTGGCTTTGTAGATCTGATGCAGTCAGATTGATATTATTCTTGGCATTGGCAACCAGCTGACCATCCGCATCTTGTACATACAGCCCAGCAACACGGCCAATGTTTTCAGCGCTAAATTCACTTAAACCGTGCTTATTTTCAGTTTTAATCGTCGTGGTGATGTTGTTAATGTCTCGGCCCGCATCAAGGGCAAGGATTTGATTGGCGGTCATTGTCCCACCAATATTATTGATATCGGTGTGTGCTGTCGCAAAGACATCTCGACCTTGTATTAAGCCACCCACGTTATTAATGTTATTGGCTTCAAGACTCACCAATTGGCGTCCAGCAATACTGCCTTGGTTGTTTAAATCCCCACTCAGTTTTAAATTGACCGTCTCGCCTGCAATCAAGGCACCTTTGTTGTTTAAGTCCCCCGACTGTACCGCAACATACACTTTCGGTACCAAGACTTGGATTTTTTCGCCATCAACGGTAATGGTTTCTGTCACCAGCCACACCATATCACTGGTCAATCGAGCAATCTGTGCTTCTGAGAGCTTCACTCCAACACTTAAATTAAGATCTTTGGCAGCACTTACCCCAGAATCCATCAAGGCTTTGAATTGATCCTCGAAGTTCGTATAACCATCTAAATAAACTTGACCCGTCAGTTGTGCAATTTGGTCATTGACCAGTTTTTGCTCGTAATAACCATCCCCTAAACGTTTTTGCATATTTTGTGGGTTGGTCGTGAACATTTGCAGCATGTAATCACTGCCTAACCAATTTTTATAATTGGTAAAGGCATCGCTGCTTTCAATCAAAGGGCGGTTATTATTTTCTTTATTAACGCTGTATAAGGATTGCAGCGGTAAGCTGAGTTCTGAGGTATCACCATTTAATGTGCCTTGGTGAGCACCATCATATTTCACCACATCAAGTTTTATTGGCGTTACGATATCAGCTGGATTATAGGGTTTAACACTGTTCCACTTACTTCGTTTACTTGTACCTAATGTATTCCAACCTACATAGTGATACTGTGATGTCCCCGTTTTAATCACACGATGCTCACCCTCAGCATCAATATTATTCACTTCATTTTGTTCAATATTAATGCCTTTCGTCGCTAGAATTTGGCTCTTGTCATTGGTCAGGCTTTGGCCTTTTAGCGTCAGTGTGCCACCTGAAATAATCTCCGCTGGTGCACTGGAATCCACATAGTGTTGGGTTTCGTACTGGTTGTAGATATATCGGGTATAGTCTTCATATTTTTGACCATCCAGATAAATGCTGTCATAACTGCCACGACCTGTAATATGCGATGAATCAAGAATTTCAGCGCTTCCAGCACCTTGATAAGCGGTCACATCTTTGCGGGTTTCTGGTATTTCTTTGACACTTGAACTGAAATGCAAATTTCGGTTGGTCAAAATATCCACGCCTAAGTACATATCACCCACGGATTGAATACGTGCACTGGCATTGTCTAATAATGCGGCAGAGCCTTCTGCCATATGGTTTGCATTGAGTTGTCCACCAACAGTCAGCGCACCTTCGCTGGCAATTAAGGCTTGTTCTCGGTTTTCAATTTTTCCGCCTGCAATATCTAAGCGTTGACGTGCCGCAATCGTGCCTGCTTTGACATCGCCATTGGTTTGCTGTTCTGCATTGAGAAGATGCGCGGCTTGCAGGGCAATATGGTCACCATAGATTTGACCTGTACCCACGTTTTGGATGCCTTGACTGGCATCAATACGAGTTAAACCTTGGCTATTAATGAGGCCGGTATTGTTGACGTTTTCAGCCTGAATGCGTTGATCGCCTAGACTTAATATCTTGCCATTATTGTTTAAATCTTTTGCTTGAAGATTTAAACTCGCTGGGGTGCTATCGACTTTATTTTCTGCAACTACTGCACCGCTATTTTGCAGCTCGCCATTGGCACTGATTTTAATATGCCCGGCTGAAGCAAACACTTGCCCTGCATTGTTAATCCCAACCCCTTGTTCGGTACTGATTAAACTGATTTTGCCCGCATACATTCCGCCTAAGTGACTGGTATCAATGGCAAACTGTGGCACAGTGCCTGCCAACCCCGAAGCCGCCTGTATCGCACCAGCCTGCGGATTAACTTCAATATCATTTTGTCCAGCAACCACCGTCAATTCTTTAGCCCAAATCCCCGCATTGATCTGTGCAGCACGGCTGAGTAACTGGGTATAGTCGGCTTTACTGGCATCCAAGCCCTGACCTGTGATGTTAATCACCCCGTCACGGACTTGATAACCTGTCACTTGTCCATTTTGAATATTCGGATTGGCGGTACTTAAAGTCACCCCACCTGCATTGATAAAACCGCCACCATCGACATTAATCCCAGCTTGGTTGGCAATGATCACATCTGCTTTACGTCCACCGACCTCTACATAGCCATTTAAGTGACTTGGATTGCTGCCGTTCACCTGATTAACAATGACTTTGGCTTCACCGCCTGCAAGCCACGGATTGGCTTGGATATAACCCCCAAGCTGCGTTTGAGTATTTTGGCGGCTGTTATTTAAAATGACACCGTTCTGATTCACATCAAATTGCTGGTAGTGATTCACCGATACCCCAGCTTTGCTTGGGGTTTGAATATTCACCTGCGTTGTGCCATTGGCACTGTTCAATATCGTTGGACGCTGATTGCCTGCCGCATTCGAGTCTGCAACAACATTGCTGTGCGATACACCAATAGATGCATTGATCAGGGCAGTGCCTGTAATCAGCATCAATGAAAATGAAAGAACTTTTAAAGCTAAACTTTTTTCAGAAGCAACGACTGGTGTTTCAAGATCAACCGCTTTATTATTCTGTGTTGAGGCTTGTCCTGCAGCTGCGACATTTTCTGCAACAGCAATCATTTCACCACGGGTTTGACTAAAAATCGTTTTATAGCAGTTCTTATTCATTTTTCAATTACCAATGTGTCTTTATTTGGGAGATTTTTTCGCTTTAATACTACGAGCTCATTTTTTAGTTTGTACTTTTCTTTAGATCAGAATGAATAACTGGCACTAAAACCATAATTCAAATCATAATTTTGGAAATATTCAGGCTTCTTGATTGGTTTACCGATAAATATATCGTAGTAAAAAGTGCCACCCACCTTAAATTGACCACGTAGCCCCATCGCACCACCCACAAGGGTTTTACCTAAAAGCCATTGGGCAGATTGACCATCAACATGCCCAGCATCCAAGGCCATATAGAATTGATGTGCGGGAAAAATAGACATGGCTAAATCATTGCGCCAGTAGAAGCCACGGTCTGCTGCTAGGGTTAGGTCACCATCAAAACCGCGTACTGTATACCTTCCACCAATGGAAAGCCGGTCTTGGATGGTCAGCGGGGTGTCATTGTATTGCGCTCTAAAGGCACTTGAGTAGCTATATTGCTGGTTCTCAAATTGGAACGGAACATTCAGATTGGCATCTAGCGTCCAGATCTTCATCCGTGATGTACCTTCGTTCAGCGCTTCCTCAACTGCTGGTAATGAATCGAATGCACCTGTGCCTCGCTTATACCCTAGACTCAAATCCAGCACTGCAAATTGAATATATTCACGATGATCAAGGTTTAACTGCCAACCCGCAACATCTCTGCGCTGTATGGTCAGTTCGGCATCATCAATATAGCTTTTAGATTCTCGATGCCAGCCTTTCAAGGTCGCTGAGGTTTTACGCTTGGCATCCCGATAAAGCAATCGGGTCAAGCCTAAGTCTTGAGTCTGACTTTCTCCATTATAGTTATAGACATTATTGGTGCCTGCAACAGCTTGGTCATAATTGTATCGACTCGCATTGGCGCTGATCAGCCAGTTTTTATAAGGGACTGAATAATGAAGGGCATAGTTATGGGTTCCGCTCTTCACAGTGGTTCCATTTTGATCCGTAATCTCTTGCTGATCTGCTAAGTTACGGCCCATGGTGACGTAAAATAAGTCACTTCTAAATAAAGGGTTATCGACTGAAACGGTGATGTTACCTTGGTATTTACCGGTTTGACGACTACCGGCATCATCAGCACTTAAGGTCACGCGAATTGGAATTTTTCGCTGTTTCCATTTGACGATAACATCACTTTGATTGGGCGCATCTGCAGGAATAATTTGAATATCAGCTTCCGCTGTAGGCAGTCTTTTTAAGTTTTCTAAGCCTTGCTCTAAGTCACGTAAATTGAGAATATCGCCACTCTTCATTGGAAAGATATTTTTGGCATATTGAATTCGGCCTGCTCGGGTATTTTCCTCATCACTTAAATCGAGTTTGATTTCTCGAACTAATCCCGGAATGACGGTGAGTTTTAATACGCCTGTACTTAAGTTTTGAGGTGCAGCCAATATTCGTGTCGTAGTAAAGCCTCGGCCAATGATGATGTTCTGCGTTTGCGTCATCAACAGATTAATTCGCTGCTCACCCATGCATAAACCTGGAGTAAAACTTAAATCTTTTAACGCTTGTTGCACATATTGATCAAAATGCTTACTCATTTCGCCATCAAGTTCAACTGTCTTGATTTCAAAACAATTCTGATCTTCAAGGTCGGTAAGTTGTACAGCTTCTTTTTTTTGGATGACATCTAAATTAACATCACGTTCTGGTTGTATAATTTTTTCTAGTTCTGCTTGGCGCTGCTGGTTTCGAATCAAACCATCTATCGCTGGATCAAATGTTTCTGCAAATGCAAAAGGAGTAACAACAAAACCACCCAAAGTAAGCAAAATACTTTTTAATACTATATTTTTTTTGAACATAAATTTATTGCATGTTAAATTTTGCGCAGAAATTAACAAATAATGACCAAATATTCAATGGTATTTTATTTTTCAATTTCTCCCATTAGATTGTACCCCTCAATAGACACTTAACTTTCATTCTGCAGGACACCTTCACTTGCCACATGTGTCGTTGATAGCCAATCTGACCATTGTTCTTGATATAACTGTACCATATGAGCACTTGGCTGTTTTTTCGTAAGCGTCCGCTGAACACACCTTATGAATTCATCCTATAAGCCTTAATTTAGTCCCCACTTAAAAACAAGTGGGGACTTAAATTTATGACGACAAATAATCAGACATCCATCGCATCTCTAGCGAAAAAACGAAGAACATACAGTGCTGAATTTAAACAGCAGATCGTTCAGGCTTGTAAAGCACCTGACGTTTCAATTGCTTCGGTCGCTTTGCAACATGGATTGAATGCAAATCTTGTATCCAAATGGATTCGCTTATTTGATGGTAAACCAAAGAATGATCGCTCACCACCACCGAATAAACCTGCATTTATTGCCTTATCCTGCTCTGCACCATTAGATCCTATTTCTACTAATATGTTAACGGTTCAAATTGCTTTACCTCACTCAAAAGCAGAAATTGGCTTTGTGATACGGGTCTGATTTTTCTTGATAAGCTGTGGCTCAAATTTACCCTCACGATCTCTAGGGGTATCTAGTTCAAACTCACCATCATCAGTCAGTAGACGCTTCGTTGTGTAACCATTGCGAGCATTTTTACCTGTTCGTGGACTATTCTTTTCGTAACCTAAATGGTCGGTGAGTTCCGCATTAAGGGCAGTTTCAACAGTCAATTTCTTTAAAGCCCGACTAAAATTATTGAGATCGAGTTCGGTTTTTAGGTTCTTGGCTAACTCTTTAGCGAGTGCCAACATTGCTTCATCTTTCATGGTAAACACCTTTTGTTTGACCCCAACAACGTTGGGGGAGTTTAAGCGTTTACATAGTTTTATTTACAGTCTCAACAAATCCGAAAACAAGGCATCACCATTGCTCATCTAAGGAGTAGACCCAGATACGATATTAGGCATATTTAGGTTTTTTGTCGTGTACAGAGTCAAAAAAGATAGAATCTGGATTTTTATTACATTTACTATCCGTATACTTCAACAGCAGCTTTGAATGTTTCACTTAACCTTAAACTTTTTTTAAAATTAAATATATTTACATATACGTTCTAAAATTTGATATAATTTATTAAAACTTTAGATTCCAAGTGTAAATAATGAGAAGCGCTAATATTCGACGTGATGGCTACTTAAAATTTCTGAATACATGGCAAGACCGTGATGTCATTAAAGTACTTTCAGGTGTGCGTCGCTCTGGAAAATCCACCTTATTGGCAATGTTTCAACAAATCCTAAAAGCACAGGGTGTACAAGCCGAAAACATCATTGCCATCAACTTCGAATTTATGGAATTTGAAGAACTCACCGATTACCGTAAACTACATGATTATGTATTGTCCAAAGTTGATAAAAGTAAAAAAAACTATGTTTTCTTAGATGAAATACAACATGTTACAAATTTTGAGAAAGTAGTCGACTCTTTATATGTTCGGGATTATATCGATTTATATATTACAGGCTCAAATGCATTCTTTCTAAGTGGAGAACTTGCGACTTTACTTACAGGACGCTATATCGAGCAACATGTTCTACCTCTGTCATTCCAAGAATTTAAACAGTGGCATATTGAAAATAATCCGATCATCCAACAATTATCAAATCGTGATTTGTATGCCATGTATACGCGCAGTAGTTTCCCTTATACGCTTGCCATGACTAGCCAGCAGGAAACTTATGATTACTTGCAAGCAGTCTATGCCAGTGTAATGTTTAAAGATGTTATTCCCCGTTTGAATACTGCCGATATTAACTCTCTCGAGCGTGTCGCAAGATATTTGGCAAGCGTGACAGGCTCACCTATTTCCATCAATAAAATTAAAAATACCTTTGTTTCAAGTGGGGTTAAAATTTCATTTGAAACAGTAAAACGCTATATTCAGGGCTTACAGGACAGTTTGTTATTTTATAGTGCCGCACAATTTAAAGTACGCGGGCGTGAGTTATTACAATCCTCTGAAAAATACTATTTAGTTGATGTCGGATTGCGCCGGATTATGTTGCCTGATGCTAATGCTGATCAAGGTCATATCTTAGAAAATGTGATTTATCTTGAGCTTGTCAGACGAGGTTATACGGTCTATGTAGGGCGGGTTGATGAATATGAAATTGATTTTGTTGCTGTCGATACTTTACAGAATTTAACTTATTATCAGGTGGCATTAGAAACGCTCAATGAGGAGACACTCAGCCGAGAGTTACGTCCATTACAGAAAATTTCTGATTCGTATCCCAAGTATTTGCTTACCTTAGACACGATAGGGACTGAAGCGAATTATAATGGTATTGTAAAAATGAGTGCTCTCGATTGGTTGCTATCTGAAAATAAGTAAAGTTGAGGGTAGACATGGATACACTTATTTATTAATTAAAACTCAAAGACTTTTCAGCATTAACCAAGAGTGTGATCAAGCATAATTTCTGCTCCATTTGTGATGGATTGATTTACCTCGACTCGATTTCTATCTGATTAAGATGTATGGTCCGCTTGCATCATGTGAGGACAGGAAAAGGCGAAACGGCTACTTTTTGCATGTGATTAGATAGTTACGGCTGTTATAATCCGTTACTTAACGGGGGATTAATATGTTTAAAAATTTATTACTGAGTTTATTTGTGGCTGTTCCACGGCTTTGTTGCATAAAGATTTTGTAAGCTTCTGATTTAAATAGGTTTGTATGAATTTCAACCTAAAAATTAATGAACAAAATCAGTTGGTTATGTATTTATGCAACAAAGCCTATGTTAGAATATTTTTTTATCGATAGTCCAACATTAAAATTTCGTCTATCTGCGGGCTCAAAGAAACGATTATTACTATCATTGACAATCACGGAACCCACATAGTTTCGATCTAATAAATTATCTAGTCGTGCATAAGTATTTACTTTCCAGTCTTTATTGACCCACAAATAGCCAACATTTGCCGCAACGACCGTATAACTTGGTGCAGTATCAGAGTTGATATCATCGACATAAATCTTGTCCATATAACGTGCTTCTAAGCCTGCCTGAAATCCCTGCTCAGGTTGCCATGCCAAGCCTACAAAAGCTTGATTCTTGGCAATACCTGGAATATATGTTCCTTTTTGTATCAGCGGTTTGGTTGTGGTCGCTGGAATATCAGCATCAAAAGTCGCATCTAAATAACTATAACTGGTTCGAATATTGAGTGCTTGCCAGAGCTGTTTTTGCCACGATAACTCTAAGCCTTCACGTAAGGTTTTTTCTGCATTACGAAATGTGCTTCGCCCGCCATTGGCATCGTCAGGCACAATGTCATTTTTAGTTTCAGTATGAAATACAGCAAAAGTAAATAACCCTAAGGTATTCTGCGATTTTAAGCCAAGTTCTACGGTATCACTGGTCGCAGGTTTTAAATTAAAGTTAATGCCTGAAGTCCCTACTGTAAGATAGGCCATCTCGGTAAAGGTTGGTGTTTCGAAGCCTTTGCCATAGCTAGCATAAGTATAAAGCTCAGGTAATATATCCCAGCCTAAAGCGACAGTTGGAAGTAACTTTTGATAATCTGTTGAACCACTGTCATCACCATTGCCTGTGGTTTAGTCATGGTGCTGAAGCTATTTCTGATGTCTTAATTCTATTACCTGCAACACAGTACATTTAAGTTGATGATGCTACTAGCAATGTTTTAACTATTGGAAAATATTACAGTAATTTAAATTATTTGGGGGAATTTTCAATAAACATAAATTTCGACACGTCACATTGTGTCGTTAGTAAGTAGGATGATTCAATCACTTCAAACTTAGCATTGGTATAACCCTGCCCTATGAGACAGCTTCATAATAAGGCTGCTTATATCTAGAATACTGTGGCAGTTTAAAGTTTTATTTTAATTTTACCTCAAACCACATTTGATAAATAATGAAGAAAACCTAGATATAACCCCCACAAACTACTGATATTTTTAATTTGCTAAAATTTTACATTGATCATATTTCATTCATGTAATTGTCATTTTTGCTTCTTATGATGAAGCTTTTTAAACATGATGCTTCAAAAAAATGAAAAAAAAACCACTAACCTTAGCTTTATTAGCTTCGACAATTTTATTAACCGCATGTACTGATGATGGGGACAATGGTCAAAATGGATTGAATAGTTTGATTCAACAGACGCCTTTAGTACTTGGAAATGATGATTGCTGGAGTGCTGGAACACGTATTGAAAGTGGTTTGGATAAAAATCAAAATGGTGAGTTGGATGCGAATGAAATCCAGCAAAGCTCCATCCAGTGTGGTCCAAACTTATTTGCCCAAGGGGTTGCATTGCCTTACCAAAACTTAACAAGCTTTAAGGCGAATGGAACAACTATTGCGAGTGCATTTACACTTCGACAGGGTGGCTTTGGCTCTGATGTTGCTGCCCATCCTACGAACAATAAACAATTTTACGCAATCACAGATCGTGGCCCAAATGCTGACTATAATGATGGCGTGAATGGTGCTGGTAAGATTTTTCCAATGCCAGACTATATACCTAAAATTGGGTTGTTTGAGGTACAAGATGATGGCTCAATCAAACTCATCAAAACGATTTTATTAAAAGATCGTGATGGAAATAATATTAGTGGATTACCGAATACTGCTGCACTAGGTGGTACAGGCGAAACACCTTACGATATTCATGGCAAGGTCATCGCTAAAGATCCATCAAAGCCTTATGACCCAATAACGAACCCTATCAAACTTGATGATTACGGTCTCGATTCTGAAGGTTTGGCAGCATTGAATGATGGTACATTCTGGGTGAGTGATGAATATGGTCCTCACATTGTGCACTATGATGCCAATGGAAAAGAAATTGGTCGTATTAATCCTTTTGTAAATGATGTGCGCAATACCTTCACTTTACCGCAAGAATTTAGTTATCGTCGTGCCAACCGTGGTATGGAAGGTTTAACTATTACACCTGACCAAAAAACATTGGTTGGGATTATGCAATCGACAATGGACTTACCGACTAAAGCTGTTAATAAATCAACCTTAACACGTATTGTGACGATCAATCTTGAAACAGGAAAAGTTGCTCAGTATCTCTATCGTCAAGAAATTGATGCTAACTCAAACTCAGCTATTATTGCGATTAATGATCATGAGTTTTTAGTACTGGAACGTGATGGCAAATTCCTTAAAGACGATCCGAATATCATGAAACATGTTTATCGTATTGATCTGAAGGATGCTACCAATTTGGAGGATATCGCAACTCAGGGCGATCTAGTGCAAGATCCTAAACTTGGTTTAACGATTGCAGGTAAAACCCTCGAGCAATATTTCATCAATAACGATAAAAAATGGGAAGCATTACAAGCACTAAATATTCAGCCAGTAAGTAAAACATTGGTATTGGATATGGGTAAACGTGTAAGTTATGCGCATGACAAAATGGAAGGTCTATGGTTGATTAACCGACAAACTCTTGGCATTGTGAATGATGATGACATGGGTCTTTGGACAACCAATGGTTTAGAGCAAAAGTATTTGGATAATGTGGGCATGCGTGTCGATACACCTACCTTATATATTGCCGATAAGTTAAATCTTTTCAACCCATAACAATGAATGAAGCCCAAAAGCTAAAACTTTTGGGCTTTTTAAATTCAACTTTTGTCTAGAGAGAAAAATGAGAATAACTCAATCGGCTTTGATAACTTTCTTGGCAATTACAGTGCTACCATCGCTGAGCTATGCATCTCCCAAAGTCACATCTCGCGAATACAAAGTACTATTAGATCCCATAAATTTTAATTATGGAAATGAAGCAAGCAGCATAAATAGCTATTTTTCAGCGGTGAAAAATGCGATTGAAAATAAAATCAGTCGTGACGTAACTGGTGCTATGATCTTTGATACACAAAGAGAAATCCGCTTTTACGATACTCAAGGAAGCTGTACTTTAAAAAATATGGGATACAGCTTCAGAGAGCGTAATGAAAATGGTACAAAAGAAGTAACTTTAAAGTATCGTGGATATGACCATTATATTGCTGACTTCAAAGATTTGACTAGCAATGTATCAGGCGCAAAAACTAAGCTAGAAGATGACATTACTCGTAAAGATAACTTGAGTTTCCTTGTAGTTGCAAGCAAGTCAACAACCGTACCAACCTCGCGAACCATTAACGATTTTGAGGATATCAATATTCTATTTACTGGCTTCAAAAATGACTATAATTTTAATAATAGTCTAGCCCTGAATCAAGTTGGTGGTCTAACTATCTATGAACGAAAATATAGTGGTGCAACGATTGATTTAGGTGAATTCGATGCAGATTTAGAGTTAAGTTTATGGTATACCCTATTGCCTTACGGTAGTCTAAAACCTGTTTTAGCAGAAATTTCGTTTAAATATTCAGATCCCAATGCGAATTTCACAAGAAAAGTAGTTGATCGTGCTGCTTTAAGCTTCAGTGCTTTAAAAGGTTTAACCCAATATAATGCACCAACTTCGACAGCAACAAAGACTCAGTTTGTGTACCAATATCAATCAAATTTCTGCAATTAGCCTTCATACACATCTAGAAAATTTAACCTGATAGAAACAATAAAAAATGGGTAACTGTCAGATCAGGTTTGAGATACAAGTTATCCTTCTCTGCCCCAATTTCAAGCCCAATATTTAAAGCTTGGGCTGTTCTAAACACATTAATCACACAGCCTAAACCGAGTGAATAAATCGGCTGTCTTAATAGAACAACAACAGCACCTAGAATATGCTCAACTTCAGCCACAGTTTCAGGCTCGTATAGGTATTTTCCGTTCGCTTCTACGTGATTGTCAGTTTAGGACGCAAACTGGGGCTCATCCCGCCTGCACGTCCAACGCACAGCTTGGGGTATGAAGAATCACTCTATTGGTTCAGAGTATTGGCCTTCTTCGATGGCAAACGCAGCCGCATGTCGAAAAGGCCCATCAGGCGAAAATAGCAAGCCCCCCATTTGATCACTTACCGTGGCAGTTGGGACAATGGGGCAACACTTGATATGCCGAGCTTAAGAGGGTGAATAAGAGGGATGTGAACCGCCCCAAGGAATGGGGCAATTGGGGATGCGGTAACAACTCCTAACCGCATCAAGAATACCAAACTTGCAAAAGTCCCAAATTGGGACTAATATCTATTTATGAGAATTATCGCACTATCAACCTTAAAAACATTTTGGGAAGACAGCTCAGAATACATTGACGCTAAAGAGCCAACGTTAGCTTGGTATAGGCATGCATTAAACGCTGATTGGGGAGCACCGGCGGATGTGAAACAGGACTTTAGAAATGCCAGCATCCTCAAAGATGGGCGTGTCGTGTTTAACATTGCCGGTAATAAATACCGGTTAGTTGCTTGGATCAATTATGCGTACAAAGTGGTTTACATACGGTTTATCGGCAGCCATGCGCAATACGATAAAATTGATGTACAAACGATTTGAAGCCAAAAGGTAGTAACAAGAGGTAAATATAATGGACATCAGACCTATTAAAACAGATGCCGACTACCGCGCGGCATTAAACGACATCGAAAACCTAATGATGGCGGAGCCTGATACCGTCGAAGGCGAAAAGCTGGACATTTTGGTTACGTTAGTCGAGGCCTACGAAGCAAAGCATTTTCCAATGGATTTGCCAGACCCTGTTGAGGCAATAAAGTTTGAGATGGAGCGCAAAGGCTTAACCGTTAAAGATCTTGAACCCATGATAGGTAAAAGCAATCGTGTTTATGAAATCCTAAACCATAAGCGATCACTCACGCTAAAAATGATTTGGAAACTTCATGAAGGGTTAGGTATTCCAGCAGAGTCGCTGATCAAGCCACCGCAAGTTCGCGCTTTATAGTGCTGCGAATCAAAATTAGTTTGTTATGAATGACGCTCGCTACCCAAACATTTCTGCTATTGATAACAGGCTAGCTGAGCTTGAAAATGAAAAGCAGCAGCTTCTCGCATTAAGAGAGGCTTTGCGTAGCGCTCAAATCGAGCGTTCAGTACAGACATTCACGCCAGAACAAAAGGTCGCCTTATTCAGACAACGATTTCGTGGAAGAGAGGATATCTTTGCCAATCGTTGGCAAAATCAACAGGGGCGCAGTGGCTATTCCGTAGCCTGTGATAATGAGTGGGTAAGCGGGCTATGCAACAAACCCCGCATTAAATGCCAAGACTGTTCACACCGAAAGTTTAGCGAATTAAACGAGCACATTATTTACAGGCACCTTGCCGGTCATCAAGTGGTTGGTCTGTATCCACTACTTAAAGATAATTCGTGCTATTTGTTGGCAGCCGATTTTGACAAAGGCTGTTGGCAAGAAGAAGTCAAAGCAATGTCTAAAGTGTGCCAAGCGTTTGATATTCCGCACGCGATAGAAATCTCGCGTTCTGGCAACGGGGCTCACTTATGGATATTTTTTGAAACCAATATCCCAGCGAACCATGCTCGGGCACTGGGTTTCGCTTTGCTTGATAAAGCCATGGAAATATTTCCAAATCTATCGTTTGACTCCTATGACAGGCTCTTTCCTAACCAAGATGTACTTCCTGAAGGCGGGTTTGGCAATCTCATTGCGTTACCACTTCAAAAGGAGGCTCGCCTTTCAGGTCGTAGTTGCTTTGTTGACAGTGACCTGAATGCCATCGATGATCAATGGCGGTACCTTGCTGAGCTTAAAACGCTCACTCAGTCGAGTATTGACCAACTCATAACAACTATTTCACCCAACACCCTATTACTGTCCGAGCAAGGGCTAACAGACAACCGCCCTCCTTGGGAAATCACAGCCAAAGCCGCACCAATAAAATTAGAGTCTTTGCCGAAAAACGTGACCATTACCTTGGCCAACCATATCTACTTTTTGATGAGCGAGTTACCTGGGCCATTACTGGCCGGACTAAAGCGATTAGCTAGTTTTTCTAATCCTGTGTTTTTTAAAACACAAGCGTTGCGCTTTTCAACCCATGGCATTCCGAGGTTTATTTCCTGTGCTCGTATTGAAAACGGTTATCTAGCACTACCGCGAGGCTGCCTCGATGATGCGATTGCTTTGCTACAAGAGCAAAACATTTCGCCACTATTTGACGATAAGCGTGAAATTGGTAAACCATTATTAAAGCTTACCCCTGAGTTCACTTTGCGAAAGAACCAGCGTGACGCAGTGGCCGCAATATCTAAACATGACTTCGGTATTTTGCATGCGCCAACTGCATTTGGAAAAACGGTTACTGCCATTGCTATGATCGTAAAACGCAAAGTAAATACCCTCATACTGGTTCATAGCCGACAACTGCTCGAACAATGGCAAGAGCGCTTACGCACGTTCCTACCCGAAGTAACCATTGGCAGTATAGGCGGAGGTAAAAGAAAGCCGAGTGGCATTATCGACATAGCCACCTACCAAAGTTTGGTTAATAAAAAAGACAATTCCATCACTCCTCTCATTCAAGACTACGGCCATATTATTGTTGACGAATGCCACCACCTATCTGCACCAAGGTTTGAAATGGTACTCAACGAGGTAAGAGCAAAATATGTATTGGGCCTTACAGCAACACCAGAGCGACAAGATGGTCATCAAAAGATCATTTTTATGGCGGCAGGGCCTATTCGCTACAAAGTGAAACAAAGCCCTGATGAGCAATTTACTCAAACCGTGATGATTCATCAGCTCTACGATGTACCAGCAGCAGAGCTTATAAAAACAGATGAGCGCCCCAAAATAAGCGATGCCTACCGCTGGCTCGTCAATAATGAGCAGCGCACTTCAAAAATCGTCTCAGACGCCTACGAGTGTGTTCAAAATGGCGGACACCCGTTAGTCCTTACAGAGCGTAGAGAGCACGCAGAATCCATACACTCACGACTTACCGAAATGGGTATAAGCACTGTCGTACTTAAAGGCGCCATGAAAGCTGCGGAACGCAAGAACGCTGACAATCATCTGCAATCGGCTCAAGTCGTCGTCGCAACAGGAAAATATGTAGGCGAAGGGTTTGACCTACCAAGACTGGATACGTTGTTTTTGGCCATGCCCATCTCATGGAAAGGAACATTGGCTCAATATGCCGGTCGTATTCATCGTGAATCGGAAGGCAAAACACAAGTCACTATTCACGACTATGTGGACTGCACTCTCCCTATGCTGCAACGCATGTTTAAAAAACGCGAGAAAAGCTACAAGGCTATGAGGTACGCCCTTGAGTACATTGATGACAACAGTAACAAGCAACCTTCATTGAAATTAGAAAACATCCCTTCACCAAATACCAAGCCAAAATAAACAGCAGCACTTCATTAAACACTTCCCCATGCCTTTACCCCCATACGCCAAAACTGAGCTAAATCAGCTGTGGTTTGTGCTCCACAATTGGAAATAAATTCAGCAATCTCTAAGTAGCTGGCACCTTGAGATTGTTCACCATCATAGTATTGAAGCTGTGTCATGGCCGACGAAAAATGCAGCCGCTTGTCACCGTCGCGGTCAAACCGTTTTGTTAAGAAGGTATGGTGCTGTGACGAAAATTGCCTCATCTCACTTGGAAACATGTCAACACCTGCCGCTAACGCCAATTCATAACAGACCATCTCCCACGCGCCCACATCATGGGTATCGTTTAAATTGGGAAACTTAGCAATCCACAAGTGGTCTTGTTCATCTGTGACACAAGCTTTGGGCCTTGCACCACCTAATGATGAGCCTGGAGAAATCAGCATTTTCAACCAGCGGTAATACTCGTCACTGTCGATGTTATCGTCTTTTTCAATCTGCATTGCTGCATGCTCTAGCTCTCGCAAAGAAGCCATTGGCGGCGCAGCAAATTCAGAATTGTCGTCCAAAAAAGCATTCGAGCCTGTTCGCTTAAATCGAATACCACCCATCCGGTAAGAGTCATTTACGCCCAGCAGGTAATCCAATTCGTTTAATCGACTTGTTGCTCGAATGCCTTTGCGCGCCTCAATCGCCGCACGCCGCTGCATTAAAATACGCCCCCATCTATCAGGCGATGAATCAAGAAATGCGCGGAAGCTTTTATCGACTTCATCGTTTTAGAGTACACCGGAGTGGAGGGTCAGGATGGGATCAATTTGCAAGCGATAGGCTGAGGTTAAAAATGCTTTATCGTAGGCAAAACTAAACACGCCACCTCGGCTTGAATCGCTGTAAGAAAGCAGCCCTATTAGCAAAGGTGCTTCAATTGGCTGCCAGTCGGCATAGACTTCAACGATTTCACGGCTCATCTTGAACCTTCCAGCAATTTTATGTTTTGCAGCTTGATACCCACTTCATCATGGGCGGCCATTTCTGCAAAGTTGCTTTCCATGCCAAGAACGGCCATCACCTTTAAGTAAGTGCCTATGGCAACGCCCGGATCACCGGCTAAGACTTAATTCACGGTTTTATGATCAAAACCAGTACGTTCACACAGTAGCTTTTTGGTAAAACCACGTCTTTTCATCGCCAACAGCAAGTCTTCACCAAACTGCGTCAGGATTTTACGCTGCTTTGGAAACAATATATTGTGTAAGTCACGCTTAGCCATATCACCAACCAAAGGGACTATATTCCCACTTTACTCAATATAATTGGATTTATATCCTACTTTTAGGTTTAGCTTGCGCGTTGGCCAAGGCGATGATGTGAATCCCTGAATGCCAAAGGTCATCAAATTACACTTTTATGCGCATAAAAATGTAAAATTCCGCACTTTTCTGCGCGTAAAAGTGTAGGCTGAGTTATACTACAGGCAGTTAACAGTCTTAATTGGCGGGAAATGACAATGCAGCGCAACTTACTAAACGCCCTAATAACATGGAAAAATCAACCGGTGCGCAAGCCATTATTGATCGATGGTGCAAGACAAACAGGTAAAACCTATCTGCTACAAGAGTTATTTGGGAATACCTTTGCCAACATCCTTCGTATCGACTTCCTTGAAAACCCTGCCTACAAAGAAGCGTTCGATGGCTCTCTGTCACCTGACGAGCTAGTAATGAATATTGAGTTGTTAACCAACCAAGCGTTCAACCCAGAAACCGATCTGCTGATATTAGATGAAATTGGCGAATGTGAACGTGCCGTTACCTCACTAAAGTACTTTGCTGAAAAAGCACCGTCCTATTTTGTCGCTGCCAGCGGCTCGAATATTGGTTTGCTCAACACCTTCCCTGTGGGCAAGGTAGAACAATACAATTTACGACCACTGACCTTCCAAGAATTTATTTACGCATCCAACGAGCAAGCGCTGATCAAAGCGTTTGATAGTCAAGCAAGCACACCGGCAGTACACACCAAATTGATGGACAAACTCACTGACTACTTTTTTACTGGTGGTATGCCGGAAGCCGTTTCTGCTTGGTATCAGTATAAGGATTCAAGCATTCTAGAGCGTGTTGAAAAAGTCACAAAAATTCATGCCGATTTAGTGGAAGGTTATCGCCGCGATTTTGGTAAGTACGCGGGCAAGGTCGACACCACACTGATTGAATCGGTATTTAATAGCATTCCAGCCCAGCTATCACTTGTCAGCGATGAGTCGGTTAAACGCTTTAAATTTAAGCATGTGCATGAGCGTAAATCTCGTTATAGCGATTTTGAAACCGCGATCCATTGGCTTAACTGCTGCCGCCTAGCTTTGCCAAACTACCCTATTGAAGGATTGCCGAAATCTCCGTTAGCGGCCTATAAAAAAGAAAATATGGTGAAACTGTTTTTGTTTGATGTGGGTCTGCTTAATCATATGCTCGGCAGCAGTTATAAAGAAATTAAGCAACAAAACTATGAATACAAAGGTTATGTGGCTGAAAACTTTGTGCAACAAGAGCTCACTGCCATTGGCGTTGACCCAAGCTATTCATGGAATGACGCCCGTGCCGAAATCGAATTTATTTTGGCGACCGATGAAGGCGATATCGTCCCTGTGGAGGTCAAAAGTGGTAAACGTACAAGAGCAAAATCGTTGGCATCCTACGTTGAAAAATGTACTCCAAGTAAAACCTTTAAGTTAACGGGTACACAAGGCTCATCCGCATTAGAGCAAACCAATATCGTGATGCCTTTGTATTTCACGCAGTATTTACCACAGAGATGGTAAAAGCGCGTTACTTAGACCCCGAGGTCTACACAAAGTGACTTCATAGGTAACAATTTGTAGACCTTTGGTGGGCTTACAACCTTTCAACCAACCCTCAATCGGTTTTTTGCTAACGTCATTTGGCCAGCCTATCGCCTCATCGTTTAAAGCAAATCACTCAAGCGATTTAACAGTGCTTTACGGCTATTATTCGCCACAACAAAGCGCTTAAAACGTTGTTCAAACGCCGCTTCATCAGCTTTGAACTGATAGGCCTCAAACAGCTGATGCAGATAGCGTGATGCCGCATCGTAACCACTGGCGCAAGTTCGATCCGCTTGCTCTTGTGATTGCTGCCAGTAGTGCTCACGTTGATTGTAGATATACGTCAACGCTTTTTCTTTTTCCGCTTTTTCGATAGCTAATTTTTTTGCGAGTGCTGCGGCTTGCTCTTGCTGTAATTGACTTTGCGCTTGCTCAATGAAAGGAGAAATGACGGCGGAAGTTAACCAGTATTGATAGATCTCGTCTGTGTTGACAGGTTCTTTTCGCGTCAGCGCTAAGGCTTGGTGACGGGTTAGCTGGCCTTGCTCAAACAACGTGCGTAATAGCGTGTCTTTCTCTGCTTGCGAGAGATTATGGATCCACGCATCAAGCGTAAGCTGAGTTTGTTTGGCTTGGTGACTGGGTTGTTCGCTCAGCACCATGGCGAGCGCCTTAACCAATGCTAAGGGAATATCATACAGCGCAGCAAACGCCTGCTCCTCTTCCCTGAGGTGCTCAAAATCGAATTGAATTAACGGCACTCGCTCAACGCCATCATTAAAATCAAACGCTTTGAGCCACATTAAGTACACAAGGCGCCAATCCCCTTGCATTAACCCGCCGCGTAAAGCGGCTAAATGCTGGAAAAAGTCGTCAGCATGCTCATCGTCAAAATACTCATCACACTCCTCAAGGGAAAAAATCAGCAACTGCCACTCATCGTTTTCGTGAACATGAAGTCCATCACTTGAAAAGCCAAGTAACGCATCTGGAAGCGTTCCTGCTGGTAGCTTGATGTATACATCGATTGAGCCCCAATCGGCATAGTAAAAACCGATATCAAAGTATTTTAACATCAGCTCAAAAGGCTCGGCCTTTAGATCACTGTAGGTGTAATACACCTGAAAGGCCGTAGCGCTGATCTCGGCACGGCTTGAAATGGCTCTGAGTGCTTGACGTGCTTTAGCATCTAAATACCCATCCAGACGCTCAAATTTATAGTATTGAAATTCGCTCACGGTGACCTTGCTATTTATTTATTGTGAATTGAAAAGTTTGTTTTAACAAAGGCTGTACCTGAATCACTCTGGCGACTTGTTCAGCGTTTATATAACGTCTTGGGTCAATCGTTACAAATCCCCAAAACTGCAAAAATCGCTCAATAAATCGTGATTCGATGAGCATACTTAAGTTTCTTTCTGGCGAGAAGTAATCATCCGTAGGGAATACCAGCAATAGATTAGGGAAAGCTGTCATCACCTCTTTCACAAGCTGCTCCACACTGTTGTGGCTTTGAATACGCCACAGCATAAACAACCAAAAAGTGCGCAAGTCGACATCGTATTCGAAACTGTCCAAATAACCCCAGTTATATTTGCTGATAGCGGCCTCTAACATAGGTTTGAAAAAGGCCTGTATGCCTAGCGCTTGATACTGCTTTTGCGCTGATTTTTTTACATGGTAGCGGCCACTGCGCCGATAAATAATACCGCTAATTTCGGCAAGCACTCGGGTGTAGTGCAAGGCATTAAATTTGTCTTCATTGCTGCCCGAAAACTCGCTGATGCTTATACTACGTTCTAATTGAGCAACGGCAAACTCAGGCAATAACTCACTGGCCTGTTTAACCAACTTAGCCGGTAAGTTGCCTTTACTCGTGGCTTTGAAGGAGCCTTCTTGCGCCATGGCCTCATCAAGAATGAGGGCTAGATAACGCATTATTGGGCTGGCAGAAAGAGAGTCGGGAGTGCAAATTGTCACCCACTTTAATTCATCAAAAGGCGCATAAAGCCAATTGGCCATTTGCGTTGGCGTTACGCCACAAAAATCGGGATGAGGTTGATGATTGCGTTCTTGCACTTTGTGCTGCAAAGCGGCATTGAGTTCATCAAGACTCAAATTTGGGTTCATTGCCAGCATGGTTTCAACATCATCGAAGACTTGGGCATGTTGCTTGGAAACGCTGCTCATACAACAACGTTTAAATTTTTTACCACTGCCACAATGGCAAGGATCGTTTCGGCCGAGCTTCATTACTGTCCCTTCTTATTGTTATAGAAAAAGCGCTGCATTTTCTTGTTTACGCTGCTCCAATGTCTTAGCAATCACGGACATTGTTGTTTTACTGATCCCTTGTTGCTTGGCAAGATACGTAAATTGGCTGATGGCTTCTGCGACTTCTTCAATAACTTGCTTTGCATCATTCCAATTCGCAAAGCCAGCACTAGTAGCAAGTTTTTGCATCACCTTAAGCGATGGCGCTTTGCCATAACCGCCGAAAGCAGTGGCGTGTTCGTTGAATGGATGTGGGCTGTAGGTAACATCGTAAAAAGGTGCAGGGTTCCATTGACCGTCATCCGCTTGCAAAAACGCCCAGTTTTTACTGTGGTCGTCTTGGTTAGACGACAGCAGGTTAAAAACGGCACGGCGAAATTGCAGCTGCCCAGCAGCAGGAGATTTACACAACTGACGGCTGGCTTTGATCAAGTCAATATAATCTAAACTTGGCGTTCGAAAGTCTGCATCCAGCAGCCCGCAAGCGCTGTGCATATGCAAGCGACCTGAACTGCGATTACCGCTTAAACGGGCCTGCTCCGTGACATAATCAAAACGCTTAAGCGCCAACCAGGCAGACGCACCGCTTGTAGTTGGTGCTTCAATGAGTTGCCAGACTGGTGGTTGGCACTTGGCAAGCTCGGCCATTTGCAAATAAACCGCTTCACACAACCCTTCTTCATGCCCGAGCGCGAGATTTTTCGAGGTAAACTTAATCAGCCAAGCCTCATCTCCAGGCTGAGCAAAGGTTCGACAATGCTGAGTTTCCCCTGCAGGCATATAAATCTGCGCCTTAGGCCTTGCTCCACCCGAACTACCACCGGCGACTAATGCGGCCAACACCTGTTGCGTATGCCCATCTAACTCATCGTGATTATCATCCATATAATCTGACATTGAAGCATCGAACAGCGTTTGTGCTTCTAAGCCCAAGGTTGCTAAATCAATGTCCGCGTATGTCGTGGCTGAAAACTCAGACACCGGAGCAAAAGACAGCGCTCCCATGCCTTTATCACCGACAAAGGCCAGTCTATCCATCGCCGTTAATTGATTAGGTAGGATGCCCTTTTGCCGGAAAATACGATCTTGTAACAACATGCCCCAGCCATCGGGCAAACAATCCCCAAATACGCCATGTACACCTTGGTGCGGCGCTTTAGGTGCGGCTTGAACTAGCGTATTCGCTTGCAAGGTAAACGGTGATAAATTGCCAAACTGCTGCAAATAGTCGTCAGTATACTGAAAAAAAACGCCTTGCCGATTCTGCGCCAAGACTCCAACAGATATCTGCTCACCTGAGCTTAGCGTACGAGTAACATTAAGCTTCTGAATCGGTTTAAAACTCATCTTTTAGCACCTCATCAATACTCATGGGTATAGCAGCGCGTTCTTTGCTAAGTTGCGTGAGCTGATAAAGCCTATCTAGCGAATCAAGTGTCTGCCATAGCAACAGCAATTGACGAAATGAAATTTGCCCGGTCAGCTCAAATTTCTTAATGGTGGCCGCAGGTACGCAGCTTCGCTCAGCCAATGCAGCGCGCGACAGCTTTGCCTGCTTGCGTAACTCACGTAAATAAGCCGCATAAGCTTGGCTTACATCGGTATCATCAAGTAAGGTAAAATTCATCCGCAAAGACCAAATGGATACAGTTATATCCATTATAGCGAAATAAAACATAAAGTGGATACTATGATATCCATAATTGCGTAGAGTGTTGAAAAAATCACTCGATAAAGCCCTTCAAAACTGCTATTTTTAGACCCTAACAGCAGCATAAGATTAACCCGTTAGGTCAGGTGGCCTAACTTAAATAAAAAAGTCTCCGACAAACCCGGTACGGTTCAGCCATATATAACTCCATCAACCTGATTTTTTACCATTCGGTTTACCTAATTAATCATCACAAAATTATGTTGGTGATTATTTGGTAAATTTTTAAAAACTTATGTGACCAAAATTAAACGATCTTAATAAACATTAATTCCAATAAAAATATTTTAAAACGTAAGTTATTGATGTTATTGTACTTATATACACAGCAATTTATACAATTTAATGTAAATTATGTTGGTGACTATTGCCAAGGTTGGGGTTTCTTGTAGAGTGGCAACTTCCGCAACACTTTTACCTTCAGAAAGCCAGAGAATAGTTTGGGCACGTTGTCTTTCACGCCAATGTTTTGCATGCTTGGCCAGAAAAATGAGTCATTCTCGCTGTTCTAAACTAAGTGGTACAGAAACAATTCGAGGCATGTGTGAACATCTGTTAACTAAAAAAACTTTTTCGCATGATTAGTTATTTTTGTCAACTTATCGAAATCATAAAGTTTGTCTTCTAAATCGTTTTTAGAAAAAATTTTGCTAGGATGCATGAGGAGTGCAGTGAGAATAGACCATTCCCGATTAGACAACTCGATCGGTTCACCATTAAAGCATACGATGTGCTGTTCCAGGTCCAGTTCCAGCCCACTGTGTGATAATTTCTTATTCATATCTGTCACAGTATTTTTTAAGCCGGCACGTCGGATTAAGGCATGAATACGGGCCAGCAGTTCGTCAAACTCATAGGGTTTAATCAAGTAGTCATCAGCTCCCTGATTCAGCCCATCTACCCGGTTTTGTAATTGATCCCGGGCAGAGATAATCAATACCGGTAAATTCGGAAACTTCTGCCGGATATTTTTTAGCACCAACATGCCATCCATCATTGGCAAACCTAAATCGAGCAGCACAATATCGTAGACCTGCTGCTGTAATTGTTTTAAACCCTCAATCCCATTATTGACCCAGTACACCTCAAACTGATGCAGTTTAAGCAATGTTTCAGTCGACTCGGCAATCATAAAGTCATCTTCAATAATCAGTATTTTATGCATTTCAAGCTCTGTTTTTTAATGATGATGAGCATTGTGCAAGCATATCATTTTTAGCTTCAATCACTTGCGTTTTTATATCCAGCATACTTAATAAGCTGGGGAAAAGATGATCGTGACTGCGTGCCTGTCCGGTCTGTGTTTTTAAACAGTTTAGCTGCAGGGCATTATACTGTTGCCAGGTATCAGAAAACCACATCAGCATTGGGATATGGGTTTGCTGCGTGGGCGCCATGCTATAAGGAGCACCATGCAGGTATAAACCGTGCTCTCCGGTAGATTCTCCATGATCAGACAGATACCAGAAACCGGTTTGATATTGAGTCTGTTGCTTTAAAGTTTCAATGATCTCGGCAAGAACATGGTCTGTATATACAATCGAATTATCATAGCTATTCTTTAATTCTTCTGTACTGCAGCCCTGAATGGCATTGGTATTACAGGTCGGTTGAAATGGCTGATATGGTGCTTTGGAGCGCTTGAAATATGCGGGGCCATGACTGCCCATCTGATGCAGTACAATTAACTGCGGTTTCGAGTTGTTTTTATCCAGATGCGCCAGATAATCTTTCAGGCTATCCACCAGGATTTCATCAAAACATTCACCACCAGCATCACACCATCTCTGTTTCAGTTGGGCTGGAATCTGGTATTTTTGTACGCGGTCACAGGCACCTTTACAGCCCGAATTATTATCAATCCAGGTCACCTGATAACCGGCCCGCTGAGCAATATCCAGCAAACCTTCTCGGTGGCTAGCCAACTGTTCATTATAGTTTTGACGTGTCATCCCTGAAAACATACACGGTACTGAAACAGCTGTGGCAGTTCCGCAAGAACTGACTTGATTGAAATTAATTATCGGTAACTTGCTCAGTTCAGGATTGGTATTGCGTGCATAACCATTTAAAGCAAAACTCTCGGCACGTGCAGTCTCCCCAACCACCAGCACCATCAATTTGGGTTGTTTCTGTATTTGAGCCTGCTGCAGCAGATGGGCATCTTCACCATAAGGAATCAAAGGCAAATTGGCTTTAGGTGCTTTCTTTTTATAGTAGGATACGGTGGATGCAATACTATTTTGCGGGGAAATCATGCCCTTCAGATCGCGGTGCTCGCGGAAGATGGCTGCATAATCGACATAAAAACAGAATAACAGTCCTAGAATCAATACGGCCGAAAACAGACTGCTCAGGCTTTTATGCAACAATTGACGCCCGAAAGATGCAGGCTGAATGTTCAGCATCCAGACGATACACAAAGGAAAAATCACAAAGACCAGCGTCCAGATCACCAGCCGTATTGACCAGAGATCACGGACTTCCCGGGCATCGGTCTGCAGCATATTCTGGATCTGGTCCGGCGTAATAACAACCCCCAGACTATTGACAAAATAAGCACTAAAACCGCCCAGAATGATCAGCACACTGGCCAGTATCTTGGCATTCCATTTCCAGTTCAGCCACTGCAAGACCAGATTGTACAAGCCGATAACTACCAAGACTGTAGCCGCCAATAATGCGTCTGCCTTGAGGTTGGTATAAGGCGTCAGTTGATGGATTTTCTGATAGAAAGCAAAGTTTAAGACCAGTCCCAGCCAAATGGCGAGTAACAGGTTGAAGCGTGCAAGGCTGAGGGGTTTGATCTGGCGTAGACCGGGAAAAGAAGGCAGCTTAAGCATTTTTTTTAGTTCAAAGACTTTAATATGCTTTAGCCTAAAATTTGAATCTTAAAAATGACTTAAAATAATCTGAGAGCTACAAAAACTTATACATATTTTGATTTCAAATCAAATCTGATAAAACCAAAAATGCAGCCCAAGCACGTTGGGGAAAATCCGCAAGTAATGCTCAAGCAAATCATGAGCACAGCCCGAGTATTACTCAAGTCATGCTTGAACCAGGCCCTGGACTGCCACCATTCTCCTAGACAAATTTCGTCTATTCTTTTTGCATAGGAGAGAACATTATGAGTGGACAACGATATACGCCAGCATTTAAATTAAATTTATAAATCAATATGATAAAATCTATTTTTTTGACTATCGTTTTAATAAATATTCAATTTTTTGAAAAATTCAATTCTGACAATCAATCCTCCAACTGCATTTGCACGTTGTAAAGTAATCTTGCCTAAATGAGAGTCAATAATCTGCTTCACAATAGATAATCCCAGACCACTTCCTACTACAGAACTGGCTTGATTTATTCTATAAAAACGCTGAAATATAAATGGGATTTGTGCTTCATCTAGACCTATGCCGTTATCTTCAACCTGTATAAAACTACCATTTCCAATACTTCCACAACTGACTTTAATAATAGGTTTATGTATTGAACTACGATAAAGAATGGCATTTTCGAGTATATTTCTCAACATAATTTCCAACTGATCTGACTGCCCCCAAACGCACACTGAGGTGAGATGCAATTGTAAGTCTACACCTGCTTTTCTGAACTGAATACCCATCATTTCAACTGTACCTTTAACAATATCTACCAAATCAATATTGCTTTTGTTTTGTGTGGCATTCGGTTCAAGCCTCGCTAATGTAAGCAACTGAGTAATCATTCTTGATGCTTTGTCTACTCCTGTAATAATGTCCTGTGCAGCTTCCTTAGACTCCTCATTGGAACGTGCATTTTGAAGTACTTGGGCATGTAAGCGTATAGCAGCTAATGGTGTACGGAGTTCATGAGCGGCATTTGAGGTAAAACGTTTTTCACGTTGCATACTTTCAGCAATCTCACTAAGTAAGGTATTTAAAGAGCTCACTAAAGGTTCTATTTCTTTCGGTACAACTGGCTTAATTGGATTTAAATGTTCAATGGATTGTTTTTCTAAGTTTTGACTAATGCTATATACAGCCAATAAATGACGACGGATCGTGCAAATAATCAACCATAATAATAATGGCAAAAATATGATTGAAACCAAAATCAAAAACAGCAACATATCTTGCTGAATATCTTTTCGAATTGTCCAAACCTGCGCAATTTGTACCTGTATTGTATGCGTACTATCCCAAACAGAATAACTACGATAAGTATTATTATTCAGTTTAATCCAACCAAAATTATCTTGCTGAACAAATGGCTGTGTTTCCACACCAATAGAACGATAAATTAATTGTCCATCACGATGCCAAATTTGAAATACAATTTGGTCATAATGCTCACCCTTAGCTTTTTCAATCACTGTATGCTGCGGTACTTTTCCATCTAGGGTACTTAGAGTCGTAGACAATAAAGCATGAGCAGTTTCTGCTAATGACTTATCAAAAATATTATTGGCAGTGTTTTGCATTCCCCAATAAATACTTCCTAAACTACCCAACCAAACGCTAGTGGTAATTGCCAGTAAAATTATAGATAAGCGCTGGGTTAATGAATAGCTGCGAATTGGATCAGCCATTTAATGCTGTTCATCCATGATATATCCAAAACCTTGTACTGTACGGATAATATTTTTACCTAATTTCCGACGCAAGTTATGAATATGGACTTGTACAACATTACTACTCACATCAACGTCATAAGCATAAAATGAATTTTCTATATTTTCACGCGAAATTACACGACCACGATTGAGAGTAAATAACTCCAATAAATGAAACTCTTTATGTGTCAACTCAATTTCGACTTGATTTAACAGTACTTGTTTACTCGCTTTGTTAATACTAATATTTCCAACCTGAATTAGGTCCCCTACCTCTCCTGAAATTCGGCGTAATACAGCATGAATCCTTGCTACGACCTCATGTAAATCATAAGGTTTAACAACAAAATCATCAGCTCCTGCCTCTAGACCTGTAATACGATCATCAACTTGATCTTGAGCAGTCAGAATAATAATTCCAACTTGATTCTTTTTGCGACGTAGTGATTTTAAAATTTCAATCCCATTTCGATCAGGCAAACCTAAGTCTAGTAGAATAAAGTGATAATGATAACTCACTAAAAAATGGTACGCTTGCTCTGCTGTGCTCGCAATGTCAACTACAAAGCCCATTTGATCTAGACCACGTGCAGTTGCTTTTGCCAACAAGCTATCATCTTCTACCAATAGAACTCTCATAACACCTTTTTCTCTTGCTTACCAAACTACAGCGCAAATTTATAATCCCTACTATGCTCGTAAATATTACTGTTAAATTCTATCCATCTCATGTAAAGGCCACAATTGATGAGAATCAAGTAATAAGGAACTCATACTTTCTGCATAATCTACTTTAGCTTGATCGACTCGGCTACGTGCTTCAATCAATTGCTGCGAATGCAACAAAAGCTCATTGAGATTCAACTCACCTAATTTATACGCTTTTTGCATCAAGTGATGTTGTTGTTGCAACAGTTGTAAGTTTTCTTGCGCCTTCGTATTCCGTACAGTCGCTGACTCCATTTGAATCACCCACCCCTGTATTTCTTGACGCAGACGTTTTTCTACACGCAATACCTCCAAATCCGCTTTTTTTGCTTCTGCCGCTGCCATTCCTGAAGCAATACCGACTTGTCGCGCAGTCAAAGGAATTGAAACACTAACCCCTAATAAATTCTCCTCTCCCGATTGCTCCCTACTGTAACCAAAACCAATCGTAGGATCTGGCAGTCTATTAAGCTGCTCTCTTTTTAATACTGCGTATTGCTGTGTAGCTTGCATCCTTACGAGTGCTAACTCATGATTAACTGACAAAATTTTCTGTACCCACTCTGCTTGACTATACTGTATAGGGCTAGGCTGTATAACATCGCTGCTCCACTGTTCAGGGATCTTTCCTCTATAATCGCGGGCCAACAATTGCTGAGCTTGAATATATGCAGCTTTAGCTTGCATATATTGTTCCTCAAGTTGTTGGTACTCATTCTTCAAGAGCATTAGCTCAAGTCGTGGTGCATCTCCTGCTCGAATACGTTGTTCAGTCACTTGGATAAATTGCTGAATTTGATCCAGCTGTTCTTGCAGTCGCTTCAAATGCAATGTGCTTCGCATATAAGCAAACCAACTATTTAACAACATTTTAGATGCTTGATGTTGAGCATTCTCATACTTCAGTTCTGCAATACTTGAAATACGTTGTGCTAGATCTTGATCTAGCCGGTATTTATTAGGCAAACGTATTTGTTTTTCTATCCCCAAACTAGGTTCATAACTATTGGCTTGTTTTCGCTCTAGTTGTGTATCCGTCTTACGTACTTGCATACCGGCTGTAACAGTCCACGGATTTTGCCCTACTTTTAATCCTTGTCGGGCAAAGTCTGCATAATCTTGCTCTGATATTGCAGCACGCACATTCGGATGTTCTACTAGACTCTGTTGTACTGCTTCAAGTGGTGGCAAAGCAGCTTCAAGTTGAGGTTTTGCAATTGCTGTCGAAGCCACTGTAAAACAATAGCCCAACCCAAACAGATACCAAATTTGGCCTAGAAGTGTTGATTTAAATTTGATATTTAATGTCATTAGTCAAGTGCTCCTTGGCTCATATAACCAGAAATTAATGTAGGTATGACCCAATAAAAACAATCACTTGATTTAAATTTTTGCTGAATATGCGCCAAAACCAATGATACAGATTCGTGTTGTACAATCAGCAATATAAGATTCCGTTCAGTTGCTCCGCGAATTTTTTCCTGAACATTACGATAATGTTGGCGATTACCAAACCCTTGTGCGTTGACACAAGTACACCCTGAAATCAACTCAGGAATTAACCACAAATGCTCCATAAGTTCTTCAGCAATATCAGAGGACACGTTAATAGAGAGTTGGCATATTTCAGACATGATGATCTCGCGCTAAACCAAATTTTTTAAACAAGTTAGGAAGTAAAATCAGAGTCAGCAAAGTACAAGAAATAAGCCCTCCAATCACAACTATCGCCAATGGACGTTGAATCTCGGCACCAGGGCCAGTAGTAAATAACAATGGGATCAAACCTAAAGCTGCAATACTCGCGGTCATCATGACTGGACGTAAACGGCGCATAGCACCTTCACGAACAACTTCCTCAATTGCAACACCACGAGAAATCAGTTGATTAAAATAACTAATCATCACTAAACCATTCAGTACAGCAATCCCCATCAAGGCAATAAAACCAACTGATGCAGGAACAGATAAATACTCACCTGTTAATGCTAATGCAAATACTCCACCGACTAACGCAAAGGGAATATTGACGAAAACCAATACGGCTTGACGCACCGAACCCAAAGTCGTAAATAGTAAAAAGAAGATCATTGTTAATGCAGCAGGTACAACAAGCATTAAGCGAGCAGCCGCACGTTGTTGGTTTTCAAATTGCCCCCCCCATTTGAGTGAGTAGCCGGTTGGTAACTTGACTTTCTCTGCAACCAATTGTTTTGCTTCATCTACAAAACTAACTAAATCACGATCACGTACGTTGGCACGTACCACTGACATTCGTGATGCATTTTCACGATCAATTTTTACGACACCCTCAGTCTTAACCACTTCTGCTAAAGATAACAATGGCACTGCAGCTGCATTCTCAATTGGCAAGGCAATATTGGAAAATTCAAAACTCGACTCTCCCAAACGTGGATCCCCTTTCATCATTAATGGAACAGGGCGCCCCTGTTCAATAATGGAACCTATTTCTTTGCCTTCCACGAGCATCTTGAGTTGGGCTTGAACATTTTGACTGTCCAATTGATTTCGTATAGCCATATCACGATGGATTCGCAGCTCTTGATACTGTACTCCCGAATTTTCGAGTGTCATGACATCTTCATTGCCTTCAATGCCTTGTAGAACTATTGCAATTTGCTTTGATAAATCATTAAGCTGGTCTAAATCACTTCCAAAAATTTTGACAGCCAAATCTCCTCGTACTCCAGACAACATTTCTGAAGTGCGCATCTCTATGGGTTGACTAAATGTTAAGTTCACGCCAGGAACATCTTGAAGTACAAGACGAATTTTTTCTAAAATTTGCTCTTTATTTTTGACTTGCCATTGCGTTTGTGGTTTTAGCACAATGAAACTATCTGTTTCATTTAACCCCATAGGGTCTAATCCCAATTCATCAGAACCTGTACGTGCCACAATTCTTTCAACTTCAGGCACTTGTTCCAAAATACGTTTTTGAATATCCAGATCTAATGCAATTGAGTTTTGTAAGCTAATCGAAGGGATTTTTTCTAACTGTAAAATAGTATCTCCCTCATCCATGGTTGGCATAAATGACTTTCCAATGAATGGGAAAATCAATGCAGCCAGAAGTAAGGTACCACCTGCTAAGACATAAATCTGTTTAGGATGGGCTAAACTCAGATTCAAAAGTTTTCGGTAACCAGTTTCTAATTTAGCTACTAAAAAGGGTGTGTGATGTGCTTTCGGTTTTAGAAAGAATGAACACAGTACAGGAATCACTGTCAAAGAAAAAATTAGTGAACTTGATAAAGCAAATACAATTGTTAAAGCCACAGGTGAAAAGAGCTTCCCTTCCAATCCTTCAAGCGTGACCAATGGAATAAACACTAACATAATAATGATCATGCCTGCTGTGACTGGTACTGCAACCTCAGACACTGCGCGGTAAATCATATTTAATGGCGGTAAAAAAGAACGTTGCGGTGACTCTTTTGCTTCAGCAAGTTGCATTTCAATATTTTCAACCACTACAACTGCAGCATCCACTAATAAACCAATCGCAATCGTCAAACCACCTAAAGACATTAAATTGGCACTTAAACCAAAATGGTGCATCATCAAAAAAGTACTTAGTGCAGATAATGGTAAAACTGCCGCAACCACTAAAGCAGACCTTAGGTTTCCTAAGAACAATAAAAGTAAAATCAAGACTAAGACAATAGCTTCTAATAACGTTTTACTTACGGTATGAATGGCTCGGTTTACCAACTCACCACGATCATAAAATGGTTCAATCGTTGTACCCTGTGGCAGAGTTTTTTCAATGTCGGACAAATGCTCACGAACATGTTGAACGACTTGACGTGCATTCGCACCTTTTAAAGTTAATACAATACCTTGGACAGCCTCACCTTGGCCATTTTCAGTCACTGCACCATAGCGTGTGAGTGCTCCAGTATGTACCTGTGCAACATCTTTAACCCGCACCAATGTTCCTTGATGGCTAGAAACAATAATATCGCCTAACTCTTCAAGGTTTCTGACGCGGCTATCGCTTCGGATCAGTAATGACTCTCCATTTTCATTAAGCCGCCCAGCACCATCACTGGCATTATTTAGCTCGATTGCCTGTTGTAGCTGTGTTAAAGATAAGCCTCGTGCCGCCAGGGCCTCTAAATTAGGGGTCACTTCAAATGTACGAACAAGTCCCCCCAAAGCGTTAACATCGGCGACCCCTTCAATTTTACGAAGTTGTGGACGAACCACCCGATCAAGTAGAGTTCGTTTTTCCATATCACTGAGTGGCCCATGTAAGGTAAACATAAAAGATTCACCTAATGGGGTCGTCATGGGTGCAATTCCACCTGACGTACTACTTGGTAATGCAGACATCACATTACTTAAACGTTCATTCACCTGTTGTCTAGCCCAATAAGGGTCAGTGCCTTCAGCAAAGTCTAATGTGATAATCGCAATCGCGTATTTAGATTGCGAACGCATTACTGTCTGATGAGATATTCCCAACATTTCTTGTTCAATGGGTACAACAATACGGCTTTCCACCTCTTCGGGCGTCATGCCGGGCGATTTCATCACAATTTGTACTTGCGTACTTGACACATCAGGAAAAGCATCAATTGGTAGTTTCGTAAAAGCAATGTAGCCTGCCACACTGATCGCCAATGTGAGCAATAATATTAAAATGCGCTGACTAAGTGAAAAGGCGATAAGACGTTTTAACATATGTCTCACCTCAACGTTCTGTAGTGCTAATAGGTGCTTGCTCTGCACCAAAGCCAGACCACACCGCCTTGAGACGCTCTACACCACTGATAGCAAGTTGCATTTTGGGTTTTAATTTTTCAGCTGTAATATAACTTTGCTGCTGATCAGCTGATAGAACTTCAACCGTTACAGCTTCAAACCCCTTCTGATTTTTAACAAAAATAATGTGTTTACCATCTTGTGAGGTTATGGCAGTACTTGGTACTGGCCATGCTGCAATTACTGTTGGCTGCTTACTTTGAACATGAACTTTGACAAATTGTTGCACCCGCAAACAATTATGTTTGGTATCCATTTGTACGATGATATTTTGAGTTTGTGTATTCCCTACAAGTGCTGGAGCGATATTTTGTATATGCCCTGTAATATCACAACCTTCAACCTGAACAACATCCCCAATATGCACATATTTACTGTCAGCTAAATTAGCTTGTAATAACAATTGTAACGGTGAATCAGCGTTTACAAGTTGACCTAATACTGTACCAGCCTCAACATACTGACCTGTAGAAACCTGTAAGTTTTCTATATAACCACTTGTTGGGCTTTTAACATAGACAATGGAATTTAGACTATTTACCTGCCCTCCTCCCATAAATTGCAGCATTCGCTGTTTTGCACCTAAGTTAATATTAAGACGCTGTACTTGATTCTGTGCCTCTTGCACACGCTTCTCGGCAATAATGCCTTCAGCATATAAGCTACGTTCACGTGTTAAATTTTGCTGGGCTAATTGTTGTTGAGCACGAAGCTGCAATATTTCATTTTGAATCTGAATTAAATCTGGACTATGTACAGCAAGTACATGATGATTCCGGGTAACTTCTGCCAAGGGTTGTACCAAAACTTGCTGCACCATTCCTGAAACAGGACTAGTCAGTACAACTTTGCTTTCTGGTGACCACTGTACTTGCCCTTGTAAAATAATTTGTTTTTGTATGTTAGTAGAAGAAGCACCTAATGTGTGTAATTTGATCCCAACTTGCTCAATTTGTTTTGAAGAAATTAAGATTTGTTGCTCTGAGACTTCAGGACTCCTCTCAGCCTCTGAAACCTGTCTCTCTACTTTAGCCTCTATATTTTTATTCGAGAGCAGCTTACTTCCCCACCATAGCCCAAGGCTAATCAAGATCAAGACGCTCATTAGATATAATAGTTTTTTAAAATTTAGTACATCTACTCGCTGATCCACTCGTTTCATCCTTCAAGAGATTTTCTCTACAAAGCTAAGATTAAGTTCTTAAGATCAGATTAAGTTTATAAACCTATTTCAGACTGCATAGGCCCAAGTGAACCGTATTGGGTTTGTGGGAGACTTTTATTTAACTGATGTTACGTAGTAAGTGCATTTTGAGCATCTTCGCTACTACATGTTGTAGTCGATTTATAAATTATTAATAATCATTATATTAAACTATATATTGTTATTATTTCTCACGAAAATCAGCATCAAAACATAGGTGACTTTTATAAACTAAAATGTCTAAAATGAAGTGACCAAAACCACATTAAATGATCTAAATTGATCAAAATTTTACTCCACCAAAAACTATATACCAGTAATCAAATCATATACTTATAATTAAGGTCATTTAATGGAATAAATCTCGGTGACCTTGCCAAGGTTGGGGTAAATTTTTATGATCTAACTTTTACTACTTTGTAGCAGGAATCACAGCCATACAATCAATCAATCCCAACCTCGGTAATAGCTTAAAAATATTACTAATAAAAATAGAACCAAATTAAATTATGCACACCAAAACTATAAATTGTGTCTACTTTTCTACACTTACACAATAAATACCGTTAGATTACTTGAAAAGTAAACAGTTAAATAGTAGAAATGTATCATAGTTATATTTTAATAATCTAAATATGTGCCGTGGAACGCGTAAACAAGTAACTTCTGAATGTTCATTTAATTTTGATAACCCCAAAATTATCTTCAAGCGAGATCTTTCTAAACTCGCATTAAACACTCATCCAGATTTTGCTGGCATTCATCACTGCTATCACATGGCCTTTCGAGCTCTACGATTAACTTCTCATTTTCGTTTAGCATCAAACAAACTCAATGTTTGGTCTATAGCAGGAATATCCAATTTCTGGATCGCTGATAATTTTGATTTGTACCTGCATCACATGAAGCTTCCGCCTTCACCTCAGGAATTACATGTATATACGTTCCCACCTGATGCCAACTTACAACAACAACTCAAACACTATGCAAGCTTTGAATTCTTAAGTTTTTTGCAAGCAAATACTTTTGATATACACAATTTAAATCCGCAGCATCTTCAGCAAGCGATCAACCGATATATTTCGACTGAAGTTTTACTCGACTTTAATCGCTTACATTCATTCAAAGCACATAAAACGCTCAGTCTTGAGGGGCTTGGTAAGTTACTCAATTTTAGCCATACACAACTCCACAATAGAAACAGAAAAATCCATGCACGTCGCCAGCATCTACTTGACGAAGTCAGCAAGCAATCAAAAGTCGTCGATCATTATTTAAATCAAAATGATTTTTCACCAAATCCAACAGATTTTTGGAATTGTTCATATGCACGAAAGTGAAACTAAGCCCCTTCCTCAACCCAAAATTTTATTATCAGACTTATTAAAAAAGCTTTTTAATGCAGAGGATTTGTGTCTTCATGCACATATTAACTTTATCGCAGATCTATTGGTTTACCATGACTGCTCAGATTATCTTAAGGGGCTTGTTCTCAGTGAGATTGAATCTGATATTTCTACAAGTTCACCACCTCGCATTCCCGCTACTCTCCAAGCGTCTAGAAAATCTAAAATTGGTGATTCCCCAATCACGTATTACATCAACAGTATTGCCAGCATTTATCATGCGCACACGGAACTACTCACCTGGAATGTGCTCGTCCTTAAAGCAGCACTATATTTATTAGCATTGCCGCAGATCAAACCAGATTTATTTGAAAAACAACATACAGAGCATCTCAATACGATTAAGCGCTTATTTCAGCGTTTCCGCGTTGCAAACAAGTCTTTTTTTGCAAAAAAAAAAGATGCTCACGCATTAGATTATCAAGCATTCTTAACTCTTAAATTCCCTGCTTTATTTCTATCATTAGAGCAATTTGTAGAGTCTGCTCTTCAACCTGAAGCAGATCAAGAACTAAATGATTTTCAGAAAAATTTCTGTGATGAATTACGTATTGCATTCAATTATGTACTAAAAAGCCGTCCAAAAATTGCCAAATCAAGTGTAGATAGTAAACTGCAATATCGTACATGGGATACCGATGGAACTATTAACGAAATCATTGAGACTAAAAAAAGTAATAGAGGTTTAGCTAATGAGCAAGCCCTTGACGAGCAAGAAGACCCCTCTGTTATTGTTCAAGCAGATCAGATTACACCACTTGCCAGACATTCTAAAAATGCCCAACGTATGGCACTTTCGTTAATTCCAAAACATATGCAACGACAAGATCATTTGCTCACTGCAAGTTGTTTACTCCCAAGTGTTTATACTATTTCTGACCTAATTACATACCTGTATCATGATGATAAAAAACATAATGATAAAAGCGTGCTCGTTGTATTACTTTGCTTAATCACAGGCGTTGGCTTTAAAGACTGGTTAAATTTTCAAAAAAGGCGTGTAAAAAGATTAAATCATCGCCAAGTCATTAAATTGCAAAGTGACCAATACTATCTCTCAACCAAATTCAGCATTTTTGAAGATGCAACGTTTGAATATCCGGAGTCACTGATCAATAACACCGTTCATTTAGATATCCCTATCCCAAATCACTTTATTGATCGTATCAAAGCAGAACCAATCATCACTGAAGATGAGCTAAAGAAAAAAATTAGAATAATAAAAGATGAAGTCAAAATTCCTCAGCTGAACTTATCAAAAACTAGCTCATTACTGCATCATGTTATTTTGCAAAAAACAGGCAATAGGCAACTTGCTGACATCATCACTGGTGTAGATGCAAGTCACTCTTCTTCAAGCTCTTACTGCCATTACAATGTAAATAAATTACAAAAAAATTATGTCAAAGTTTTATCTGAACTATGTACACAGCTCGCTGAAAATGACTACGGTGATATTGTCTATAGTGATCAGTCCATCTGCTTTGGTAGCCAAAAAGCACCAAGTAAAAATGTCATAAAGGACATCCTTTTCTATCTTTACACCAAAATTTATACGACTTCAGATAACGACTGGGTAGAAAGTTTTAATGCTTATAGCATTTGGATGTGGCATATCCTACTTTTGTTTACCGCTGCACGACCTGTTCGGGACTTTCCAGGTTTTTTGAATAATATAAGTTTTCAGCAACAGACAATTATGCTGTCTGACAAAGAGGTCGGTGGTAGACGTGGCTTTGGACGCTTGATTCCACTTTGTGCATTTCTCATCGGTGAATTAAAGAAATATCTTCGTTTCCTCGAACATATCCAACAACATTACATGGCGATTAACCGCGAAATCTCAGCCCAAATTGATGCCATATTTAATAATGAACAGCCTCTGTTAAATCTTTTACAAAATGGCACACTCACTCCGCTTACACCTTCCAATGTGCGTGACTTTCATCCTGAAGTTGGGTTAGCACATCCCAACTGGCACCGCCATACAACACGTGCCTTTCTCACCAACAAACAAATCCCCGAGCCTTTAATACTTGCACTTTTTGGACATGAAGCCTTCCAACAGGAAGCCGCACATCCATTTTCTAGTTTGTCTCTGAACCAATATCGCGCGCTCGCAACACATTTAAATGAAATGCAGGAATATTTTGAAATTATTGGAGTGAATTTAAATGTCCTCATCGCTTAAAAAAGCAGATCAACTGTTTGCCGAAAAGAAACGAGAACTTACTCGACAATTAAATGAACAAAAAATTCAAAATGAAGTTCATGCTTCACTCCGCAAATATTTTTCAGAACAGCAGTTTGATCAGAATCCACATTTGCTAGGTGATTACGGCGAGGTTTATAGCCACATCAAGAAAAACTCTACGAGTAAAAAGTGGATCAAGTTTGCATATGATTTTTTTGAAGATTACATCAAAGAGTTAAATGCTCAGCATCGCTTGGATTTAGAGCTGCCTCATGCTGTTTTAGATATTAAAAGAGATAAGCCTATCGTGACCATGAGCTGGAATGCCGATGGTCATGAAATAAATGACCTCGTACAACAGCTTTATAATTATTGGGAATTGGCTGAAAGCTGTGACTCATTCTCAAATGAGGAAATCGTGGGCAATATTATATTGTCTGCCATTCTATTTGGTGGCTTAAATGAAAAAGCTGAACTTAATGCCTTGCTTGAACACCTCAGAAATCCAGTAAAAGTACGCCATTATAAAGACCTTAATATTCTTTTTTTAGAATCCCATTCTAATCATTATGGCGATATTTTTATTGATGAATATACTGTTCGAAAATCTAGAAATTTTATTCCAGACCCCGTCACACGTCTGTGGCTAATACATTTTAATCTGAGAGATATTCGACATGTTCATCTTCCCGTAGAGGGCTATCTTGAGTATATCTTTCGAAAAATAAAGAAAAAGTTTAAAAAAAATAGCTTATCGCATTTACTTCAGCATGCTCGCTACAACTGGTTACAGCTTCCCAACGTAGATATAGATCCGGCGCTCTCTGAATGCCTCATCGGGAATTTACTCAGTTGTGGTTTACCCGAACAAGAGTTTGAGCGTTTTGTGCAACCAAAATTTAAATATAAGCATGAGCTCACTACTGAAGTCATTCATCAGTCTAAGAATTTACCTCCACAAACTGTTTATTTGCATCATGAGCAAGATGCACTAAAAGATGTACTAAAAATTCATAAAGACTTATTAAAAATTATTCGTCTTCGCCAAACAGATGCCCCAATCTATCAACTCATGATCGATTATTGTATGGAGAATGCAAAACTCTTTAATGAATACAGTAAACGAATCACCCTGTGGTTAATTAGTCTCTTTAAACCACCTCAAGAAGATATAGATCTGCTAGCTCAGAGATTTGATTTTTGCGCTACAATTTTTGCTAAAATCATTTCCAACAATAGCCAGTTAGCCAAAAGCTCAATTTACACATACTACACTCGAATTGGTGAGCCTTGGCTAATCTATTCTTTACAATATCAATTTTCTGAGGACGATGAAGAAACACGCCTGCAAAAAATATATGCACAGATTTATCAAAATAACTGTATTGCTGAAAGTCTGCTCGAAGATACTGTTAAAAAATCGGCTGCTCAAATTGTAAAAACACTCAAACGTTTTCATCAATTTCAAGAACAACTATTCGATGCCCCAGCATTCACTTTAGAGACGCTGGATCAACAAACCAGACCACGCACACGTATTATCAGCCCAGTCACATTTCAACTGTTAATCAAAAAACTTCAACAAGCACATCTACAAAATATCATCTCTCAACATGACTATGAAAATCTTAGTCTTATTTATACGCTTGCTTACAGAACTGGGATGCGAATTAATGAAATGATTGGTTTACGTATCAAAGATACTGAAGGATTAAACAGAATATCATTATTGGTCAAGCCATATGGGTCAGAAAAAATAGGCAATGAACACAGATTAAAGACTGACAGCGCGCAACGTAGCGTGCCCGTGTATTGCTTACTCAAAGCATCTGAGTATCAACAATTTCATCAATATGTTGTCAAACAGCGGTTAACAAAAAAACCGAATGATTATTTATTCAGTCAGTTCAATGAGAATAAGAAACTCAGCCAGCACATGCTGACTGCACCCTTTAAAAATTTTATGGATCAGTTATTCAAGCAACATCACTATACATTTCATTCATTTAGACATTCTGCAGCAAATCATTTAGCATTAATTTTTAAATGTGATTATCATTTTTTGTCTGATAGCCTCACAGACTATACGGAAGTTGAATATAATCAGCTCAGGGCTGAGTTATTACGTAATTCAATTGATCAAAATCATTGGATTATCATCGCACATCTTTTGGGGCATCTCGAACCCATCGAGACCTTTAAAAGTTATATTCATGTAGCTTACTTTATTGCAGGTTATCAATTTTCCAAATATCGCCCATTACTAAGCAATGGTTTGGTTAAGAAAATGCTGGGGATAAGCAATTCAACACAAGAGTTACATTTTCTAAAATCGCTCAATGATCAGTCTGAATTCAATTTTGAAATGCATGCTACAACGCTCTGTAAACTCCTTCTAAACAATCAAGAAAAATGGATAGCGAGCAATGCTCACACACTACATGCAGAATTAGAGGTAAATCAAACGCAAGAACATTGTATTTTTGACTATTTTGTCGCGACTCCAGAATCTAAAATCGATCTTGATCTATTTTATAAGGCACTCTGCTTATTAGAGTTATACAAATATGATACGGAGCGCGTAGCACAAGAACTTTGCCTATCTCATGAGCTCATCAAGTATTGGTATGACAATGCAATCCAACTCAAACAACTTAAATCTAGAAAAAACAATCCAAGACTTTTTCATATAACCGAACTGCAATACATCAAACCGTCAATGATTGATACTAATGAGGACCTTTTATTGGTCACACATTTTTTTAACTATCTACAAGCCTGCTATCAAAAGTCACCTGAAAATATTAGGTATGTCTTAGAATTCTTTATTAATCACGTAACTGCTTCACATACAGGTTTACATTCAACGCGGAAAAATATTCAGAATCTGGAAAAATTCTACTATGCGGCCAAAGATCTGTTTCCTGCCAACATGTGGCATTTACTTGGAATAGATATGGTTAATTTTTTAAACAAAGAAATTACGCCGAATCTACTCAAACTTGCCAAGGCAAATCAGAAACTAGAAGGTTACCCAACAACAAAAGAAAATAATGCACGCTTACAGCTATATTCCTTAAAACAAGGCAAAGCACTACCGGCTTTTAAATTTTGTTTACATCTGGCTTGCATTGGTAGGCCTGCTCAATTGCAGTTAGAAATAAAATGACTTCAATAAATCATCGTAACGGATACTGCTTAACTCTCGTGCTACACCTAAGTTTTAATGGTGAGTGTCTGTTTTAATTTTTTTTGGGGGTTATACAGTTAATTAATGCTGATAAAATCCTAGGCTGGCCATATATAATTCCATCAACCTGATTTTTTACCATTCGGTTTACCTAATTAATCATCACAAAATTATGTTGGTGATAATTTGGTAAATTTTTAAAAACTTATGTGACCACAATTAAACGATCTTAATAAAAATTAATTCCAATAAAAAATATTTGAAAACGTAAGTTGTTTATTTCATTGTACTTATATACACAGCAATTTATACAATTTAATGTATATTATGTTGGTGACTATTGCCAATATCGGGCTTTGGATTTTGATGCTGTATTGATTGAATTTAATGGGGAGGATGATCATGTTCATTTATTAATTAATTACCCACCAAAAGTTGCTATTTCAAATTTAGTGAATAGCTTAAAAGGTCTATCTAGTCGCCACCTTAGAAAAGACTTTCCTGAAATTAAAAACAAACTTTGGGGTGATTCTTTATGGTCGCCAAGTTACTTTGCTTCAAGTTGCGGTGGTGCGCCATTAGAAATTATTAAACAATACATCGAGCAACAACAATCACCTCATTAGAATTAAAAATCGAGCCTTATATCACCTCCATAAATGAGGGTGTTTTACGGCTCATTGGATAAATAAACATAAACGTCGACTACTCCCAGATCATTTAGCAACCGTACGTATTGAGCATGAATCTGCATCAACGCAATACATCTGTGGGTGCACACTGCGTCGTATCGGCGAATATCAGTGAAAAATTGAATTTCAGACCAGCGCAGTTCTATAAAGAACAGCATGTGCGTGGTAAATGGGTTTGTGATCAATGTGACACCCTGACTCAGCAAACGATGCCTGCCTATGTGATCGATAAATGTATTGCGACACTTGAGTTACTTAGCCATGTGCTGGTATCCAAATATGCTGATCACTTACCGCTGTATCGTCAGCGACAGATCTTTCTGCGCGCAGGTGTAGATCTATCTAGATCCACCCTGTCAGATTGGATTGGTCGCTGTGGTGTAGACACTTGAACCTCTGGTCAATGCCTTAAAACAGGTGGTGCTGCAGCAAGGGGGTGATCTATGACTTTCAAGAAACCGTTCAGGTCTGCATGCAGAAGAATTCCTGAATGGCTGGCAGGGACATCTGGTCTGTGATGATTACAGTGGTTATAAAGCACATTTCAAATCAGGTCAGATCATTGAAGTAGGTTGCATGGCACATGCATGTCGTAAATTCCATGAACTGCATATCACTGGGAAAAGTCAGATTGCTGAACAGGCACTGGTGCTGATTCAGAAATTGTATGCGATAGAAGCAGAGTTAAGGCACAAGACCGACGGTACAGCGCAACAACGCTGCGAATACCGGCAACGGCATAGTCAACCAGTGATGCAACAACTATATGAATTGCTCAACCAACATCATCTGATGGTGCCATCAAGCTCTACCACCGCTAAGGCAATCAATTACACTCTAAAGCGCTGGCAAGCCTTAAGCCGCTATTCAGATGATGGTAATCTATCTATTTACAATGATTTGGTGGAGAACCAAATGCACCCTTGGGCTTTAAGTCGTAAGAACTGGTTGTATGTTGGATCACTGCGCAGTGGTCAGCGAGTTGCTAACATCATGACATTGATCCAGTCAGCAAAGTTGAATGGTCTAGATCTGTATGCCTATTTAAATGGTGTACTGCAAAAGTTGCCGACATACAAAGTGATCCAAATTAAAAGATTGGCATAGAGTTTAGAGGACACTTACAAATCAATGGTATCGCCAAGTTGATCGTCATCATCTTTAGCTAAAACGGTCTTTAGCTTATCATTTGTGGCTAGACGCAACAGCATCAAATATCTAGCTTAAGAAGCATCTCAGAGTAAATTTTTACAACAAAGCTAATAAGCTTAGGCTATTTTAATAGTTTTCATGATCCGCTGCTTTATACAAAGGCTATAAAAATATTTAGTAATTTTTTATCTAAATTACTCTATATACTTAAAACTTGGTTGATCTCCCTATCTTAACCACACCATTTTTTGAGCACTGAAAAACTTTTTTCTGCAAAAATATATGAGGAACAACAAAAGTGTAAAATCTAAAAATAATATCTATTCTTTTAACTATTTTTCATTCAGCTATACACACAGATATTTTGTATCCAATTTTCTTAGTACTTGAATTCTTCAGTGATACATTAAAAAATGTGTAGCAAGTTGCTACACTTTTCCTTAGACAAGCTCTTTACCAAAAATATCATTCAGCCTATCACGAATACTTTGTACAAATTCCGGATTATTTTTTAGTTTATGCTTCATATTACGTTTAAAGTCATTCAAGCTCATACCAACTTCAGCAAAATCCATTTGGAATAAAGTGTCATTAATAACAATATTTGCTTGAGAGTCAGTGAGACAACCAATTTTTTTAAACCACTTCTTGAACTGCGAATACTTTTCATCATTATTAAAAATGTACCAGGAACGTACATTCGTATCGAATTTTGCCCCCAATTCTTTTACTAATGCATTCTCTTCAAATGGAACATCAAGATAAATTTTTTCAATTACAGCAGTTTCATTTAGTGTTTTATCAGTAATACGCTGATGCAGTTTAAAATTCACCCCCACAATTGGGCGCCCTTTTTTTATGGTTTCATACTCTAGTTGTAGATCTGTATTTTCGTTAATTTCTGCAACTATTTTATCTAATACATAGCGTCTAAAATCTACCCAGCGATCATATTTAGTTTCATTAATATCAATCAGAGCTTTCAAGTTTTCTAAAAGCATTGGGACTTCATAACTCTTTTGGCTTGCGTACTTGAATTCATTTTTAATGAAATACGTATAAAGACTCATACTAGCAACAGAATCCAAGGCAAACAGATGTTTCAATTGATAGGTGGTGAAATTCCCCCCAGCCAACTGCGTGAAATACGGTAACACCTCACTGGTAAAACGAATCTGAATGGCATTTTTAGAATCATCTTCCCATCTTAACTCACGGATAATAGGAACGACAGAATGTACTTTTTTAGTCTTTCTCTTACCATCATCAGTAGGTTCCTCAATAATAAAATGAGCCACCCTAGATGAAAGTTCTTTATAAATCCGGTCTATTGCAACATTAATCGAATTGCGTTTATTCAATCCTAGTAAATCTGCCAAATCATCCTTATACAGATAAATATAGGTTTGTTCTGTGATTTCACCATTTACCCTATTTTTCTCACTATAATTTGCAACAGCCATTGCATATAGGAGCGCCTTATATTCATTGGCTGATAACTCAATTGGGCGAATTAAGCGGTTACTAGTGCTAACAACGCCATTATGACGAATATTGCCTATACAGTAAGGAATATGATTCAATTCTTCTTGCAATGATTCTGATTCTGTCATAACCGTGATATTTATATATTTAATTCTATTTTTATATACAAAAGTGGAAAAACTTTCAAGACTTTCACCACAAGAATCTAAGAGTGGAAGGCTTGTCATCAGAAATATGCATTTTTGACGATTTATTGTCCTTAAAGTGGAATGAAATATATTATTTCCACCATATAGTGACAGACCTTCCACCTTTAGCTCTAAACTAACAGTTCAAAATACCCATTTTCACTTATTTCTTCCAAATTTAGGTATGCTATGTCAGATAGAAACCTAGATGTGACAAGGCTTCCACCTTTCATTAGATTTGAAAGGTATAAATGAATAGATAATCATCAGGAAATATCCAATAAAAAAAATTTATCCACAGGGTGCTAACACATAGTGACAAACCTTCCACCCTTAAAGATTGTTTAGCCAACTTTATCAACAAATTAAGTATTTATTTTTGCAAGAGTTTTTTAAAAAATATAACCTTTTTAAAAATAGTAGTGACAAACCTTCCACTCTTGTGACAAACTTTCCACTTTACGGTGACAGACCTCCCACCTTTGAGTGACAGACCTTCCACCTTTGAGTGACAGACCTTCCACCTTTGAGTGACAAACCTTCCACTTTACGGTGACAAGCCCTCCACTTTTAAACTTATAAGCATTTGTTTTATATAGCAAAAAAACAGTCTTAATTATTAATTAGCTAAATAAATAATTATACTAATTATTAATTAAGCTAGCTTATTTAAAAATTAGTTTTTTAAGTTGTTTTACACCTAAATAAATAAGATTTATAAATTTAAAAACTATAGTATGATGAGTGAAAGTTATTTATATTGTTAAACATTCAAATACGGAAGCATCTGACACGTATGTCTGCAAAAATTATTACGGTTGCTAACCACAAAGGTGGATGTGGCAAAACAACGACCGTTGTACATCTAGCCTCTGAACTTGCAAATCTTGGCAATAAAGTTTTAGTCATTGATTTAGATCCTCAAGCAAACGCAAGTTTACACATTGGGATCCAACATCCAAGCGAAATTGTTGTTACTTCAGCAGAATTACTCGTTGGTGATATTTCATTATTAGCTGATGCATTACAAGAAGAAACAAACTTTGAAAAAGTATCATTAATTTATGGCTCATTAAATTTAGGAAAAACTGAAGACCAGCTTAAAGAAGAAGCTCCTCGTCCTTCAGAAGAATTAAGCATCAAGCTAGAACTGTTAAAAGATCTTTACGACTTCATATTAATTGATTGCCCACCTAGTCTTAAACTATTAACCAGTAATGCCTTAGCATCATCAACACATGTCATTATCCCTATCGAATCTGGATCACAATATGGACTGTATGGGGTAACAGATCTTTTAAACCATCTTGAAAAGATAAAACGTATTAATCCAGATTTAGAGCTTTTAGGCGCTTTACTGATTAAACATGATGAACGTCAGAATGTTTGTAAATTGATTCGGGATGAAGCTTTAAAACAGGTTGGAAAAATTTTACAAACTACCATTCCTCAAAGTACTAAAGTTAATCAAGCAGCAATTCTGCAACAGCCACTTTTGAAAGTAGAAAAAAATTCAAAAGTACGTAAGGCTTTTGAAAGCCTTGCTTATGAAATTGTAGCGAAAGTTTAAACCTGAGAGTATTATGGCAAGCACTAAAGAGCTTTTAGCTCAAAAATTGAAACAAAATACAGAAAAACATCAGCAAGCACAGAAAGACAATATTAAAGAGCTAAAAGAATTTAGACGTAATGTTCCTATTGAGGATATCAGTCGCAGTCCCAACCAACCGCGTAAAGTATTTGAAGATTCTCAATTAAAAGAACTGGCGGATTCTATTAATGAAATCGGCCTTTTGCAGCCCATTACAGTGCGTAAACTTGATAATCTGAAATATGAACTGATTGCAGGCGAGCGACGCTTACGGGCGCATCAATTACTCGGCAAGTCGGTGATTGAAGCCATTATCATTGATGCTAATGATGAAGAAGCATCTTTGTTAACCCTAGCTGAAAATTTAAAGCGTCAAGATCTGACAGATTATGAAATTTTTATTGGTTTGAACTCACTTGATGAAAAGTTGAAGAAGAACAAGCAACGTTTAGCTAATTCATTGGGTTTAAATCGCGAAGATATGTACAAATATCTATCGTATGAAAAGCTGCCTAAAGCAATGTTGAATGACCTGGATTTGGAGCCAGGTCTAGTCGGTCGTACTGCTGCAACAGCGTTCAAGAAATTTTTATCGGATCATATAGAGCAACTTTCGGAGGCGGAAACAGCTTTACTCGGTGCTTGGGAGAAATTAAAAGAAAAAAAACTGGAGCAAAGCAAAGTTACTTCTTATGCTGAAAAACTATTGAGTCAAGATCCAGAAAAAGTAACCACGACATCAGTGGTAAGAAAAATCGAATATGATGGTAAGGTTGCTGGAAATATCAAACTGAATCAAAAACAGCTCAATATCTCTCTTAAAATTTCAGAAATTGATGAAGCTAGTCTTTTACAACTAGAAGATTTTTTAAAACAGCTTATTCAGAAAAGTGAAAAAGTGTAGCAACTTGCTACACTTTTCAGTTTGCTCATAAAACTCTCACACTTACGTGAGAATTTTTTATAATTATCACATGCGAAAAATTATACCACCCAAACTGAAATTGATATGGTTACGCTAGAAGAGTTTATTCCTAAAAATTATCTTATACGTAAAATAGACAAAGCGATTGATCTCAATATCATTCATGAACGTGTCGCGCATCTATATTGTCCCGATAAGGAGACTGTTGAACGAATTTTGCCGTTGCAAAATAATTACAGGGTCTCTGTTATGCAAGTAACGCAGCAATGTTTACTGTCAGTTACAGCACAAAACTTGAAGAAAATCGCCTTGCACTTATCGAAGTTAATTTTTATTGTATTTTTTAGCCATCAATACGCTTAAAAATAAATCACTATGAATAAGCGATAGAAGTTTAGAAAATACCCCCACTTTAACGATCGCTAAAGTGGGGTTTGTGATTAGTCTGAAAAGTGTAGCAACTTGCTACACTTTTTTAATACTTAAATTGTACGACAAGAAATGACGTATCAATACTTACACACGAGCGTATTATTGGGTACTATTGGTTTAACTAAAACTAGATAACCTATTCATTGCAGGACAATTCCATGGCACGTACTCCAAAGCAAACCAAACAAGAACCCATTGAGGTCATTCTTTGGAAAGCTGCAGACAAACTTCGTAAGAACATTGATGCTGCTGAGTACAAGCATGTAGTCCTTGGTTTGATCTTCCTCAAGTACATCTCTGACTCATTTGAAGCTCACTACAACCTATTGGTTGAAGGTGAGGGAGAGTTTGCAGGAGCTGATCCTGAAGATCGTGATGAATACACTGCATACAACGTCTTCTTCGTTCCTGAGATCGCACGTTGGTCATACCTGTTAAACCAAGCAAAGCAAGTCACCATTGGTAAGATTGTAGACGATGCAATGGAAGCCATTGAGAATGAGAACCCTCAGCTCAAAGGTGTACTACCTAAAGTCTATGCACGTCAAAATCTCGATCCTACGAGCCTAGGTGAGCTGATAGACCTCATTGGTAACATTGCCCTAGGTGATGCAAAAGATCGCTCTGCCGACGTTTTAGGACACGTATTCGAGTACTTCCTAGGTGAGTTCGCTTTAGCTGAAGGTAAGCAAGGTGGGCAGTTCTACACGCCTAAATCCATCGTGAGCTTATTGGTTGAAATGCTAGAGCCATACAAAGGACGTGTATTCGATCCTTGCTGTGGTTCAGGTGGTATGTTCGTACAGTCTGAGAAATTCGTAGAATCGCATCAGGGTTTAGTGGACGACATCTCCATCTATGGTCAAGAAAGTAACCAGACAACTTGGCGTTTGGCCAAGATGAACTTAGCCATTCGTGGCATTAACTCAGAGCATGTGAAATGGAACTCTGAGGGTTCATTCCTGAATGATGCACACAAAGACCTGAAAGCGGATTACATCATTGCTAATCCACCATTCAACGTCTCTGATTGGAGCGGTGAGCAGTTAGTGGGTGATGCTCGTTGGTCTCTAGGTACACCACCTGCAGGCAATGCGAACTTCGCATGGATGCAACACTTCTTGTATCACATGAGTCCTAAAGGTCAGGCAGGCGTTGTGCTTGCTAAAGGTGCATTAACCTCTAAGACCAGTGGTGAAGGTGAGATTCGTAAAGCCTTGGTTTCAGAAGCCAATGTCATCGACTGTATTGTGAACCTACCTGCCAAGCTGTTCCTGAACACACAGATTCCTGCTGCTTTATGGTTTATGCGTCGTGACCGTGTTAACTCAAGCCAATACCAAGATCGTAGCAATGAGATTCTGTTCATTGATGCTCGTAACCTAGGTCATCTGATTAACCGCAGAACCAAAGTCTTGTCTGATGAAGATATTAAGCTCATCACAGACACTTACCACAATTGGCGTAACAAGGGTGGTGAGTATGAGGATGTTGCAGGCTTCTGTGCATCTGTACCACTTGAGAAAGTCGCTGAGCTTGATTATGTACTGACGCCAGGTCGTTATGTTGGTTTAGCTGATGATGAAGATGAGTTCGACTTCAAGGTACGCTTTACAAGCTTAAAGGCAGAGTTTGAAGCACAGCTTGCTGAGGAAGCCAAGCTAAACCAAGCCATTGCTGAGAACTTAGCAAAGGTGGTTGTATGAGTGAGTGGCAGGTTGGGCGATTAGATAGCTTCTTTACCCTAAAACGTGGTTATGACTTACCAAAGCAATCTCGTGTTTCTGGTAGTGTTCCCATCATTGCTTCTTCAGGTTTTGCTGATTTTCATAATGAAGCCAAAGTAAATGAATCAGGTGTTGTGACGGGCCGATATGGAACCATTGGTTCAGTTTTTTTCAGTGATGTACCATTTTGGCCATTAAACACATCTCTTTATGTAAACGACTTTAAGGGGAATGACAAAAAGTTCATCTACTACTTTTTGCAAACATTGGATTGGGAAAAATTTAGTGACAAAAGTGCGGTGCCTGGAGTTAACCGTAATGATGTTCATCAAGAAGAGATATGCTTTCCGTCTCTCCCTGAACAAAAAGCCATAGCCTCAATCCTTTCATCATTAGATGACAAGATCGACTTACTGCACTGTCAGAACAAGACTTTGGAAGCCATGGCTGAAACACTGTTTCGTCAATGGTTTATTGAGGAAGCGAAAGAGGATTGGGATGATTTACTAGTAAGTGATATAGCTACTCATATCAAAGACAATGTGAACCCATCAAAAGATCCTCTTAAGACATACTATCATTTTAGTTTGCCTGCTTTTGATTCAGGAGAAAAGCCTACTATTGAATTGGGTGCGGAAATTCTGAGTAATAAGTACAGAGTATGTGAGAACTCAATTTTAGTCTCAAAGCTGAATCCAAGAGTGCCTCGTATATGGTTATTAACTGATGTCAAAGATAATTATGTATGTTCAACAGAGTTTCAGAATTTGAAGCCTAAAGTAGGATCTCATTTAATGTTCTTGTATAGCTTATTCAATTCAAGAGATGTTATTGATGAATTAGCAATGAGTGCTTCGGGAACCAGTGGCAGTCATCAAAGGGTTAAGCCAGAAGATATGTTAAATATCTCTTTTAAGACTCCAAGTTTAGACTACCTTGAAGAGTATTCGCTGTTGATTACTCCTTCGATGCAAAAGGTTTCATCTAACAAGAAGCAAATCCAAACACTTGAACAACTACGAGATACCTTGCTTCCTAAGCTGATGAGCGGCGAAGTCAGAGTCCAATACCAAACAGAAGAAGTTGCATAACATTTGAGGTGAAGTCATTTGATGGCTTCACCTTTTTTACATTCAGGGGGCTGAATTGAATAAAAAAATTATAGGGGCAATCATTGCCTTAGTCGTAGTGATCTGTGGCTACTTGTATGCTTCGCCATACATTGCCATCAATAACATCAAGAATGCTGCACAAGTAGGTGATAGCGAAAAGGTGTCCAAGTACATCGACTATCCAAGTGTGCGTCAGAGCTTCAAAGATCAAATGAATGCCATGATGATGAAAGAGATGGCAACCCATAAAGATGATGGTTTCGCAGCACTAGGTGCCATGCTTGCATCTACCATGGTAGACAAGATGATTGATGGTTTTGTCACACCTGAAGGGATGACCATGATGATGCAAGGCAAAGACCTTAAAGATGCAGCACATTCATCACAGGGAGCATCAACAACAGAAACCAAAGAAGAAGATCAAGCAGAGTACAAAACTCGCTATACCTCATTCAGTGACTTTGAGGTTGTGATCCAACATCCAAATGATTCCAAAGCCGTCACTGTCAAAATGGTTCGTGATGGTTTGAGTTGGAAAGTGAATAAGATCGCTGTGCCGATGGATTAAGTAAAAGAGAACAAAGAGGAAAAACAGAATGATAAAGCGCATGATTCAAATGGGATTTGGCTTGATTGCTGTAGTTAGCTTTGCTGCAACCGTTCAAGCAGCACCGGCTAAATTCAATCATAGCGGCATACAAAAAGGTAAAGTCATAGAAACCTGTTATCACTCTCCTTGTTCAGTCGCCAAGTTTGTCTCTTACAAACAACTGAATAAGACAGCGACTGAATCCAAGATTCAAGTCACCTTGCTGGGCGGTAGTCGTGAGTGGGAAGCCAAGAAAATTGACTGGAATAGATCGCCACATAAAGTCACTGTGAATTGCTCATACCAACGACCAACAGTTCAGATTGGTTCACAAAAGACTCTGATTCCACTCAATGATGGTTTAGGTGTTCCTGGAGTACTGATGGTAGATGCTGAACTCTATCTATATGTTTGCCATAAGTTTGAGGGCGCTATTGAGAATGCTGTGCAGAAGTATGGCTATAACATGCAGGACGATGAATAAGGTTTCTTAGCTTTACATCATATAAAAAATTAATGAGTCCAGGTTATATGGATAAGTTTAGGGGGAAATAATCAAGTGACTAAGATGACCGAATCAGACATTGAGCTGATGGCGATAGAGCAACTAGAGGGATTGGGCTATACCTATGTGTATGGACCTGAGATTGAATCGAAGGGCACTAACCCTCTACGAAGCTATAAGCAGGTCATCTTGGAAGACAAAGTGCTTGATGCATTACAACGCTTAAATCCTCATTTAAGCCAAGACAAATGTACTGAAGCACTAAAGCAAGTCACCAATATTCAATCCCCTGATCTACTCAGTAATAACCAAGCATTCCACCGACTGCTCACTGAGGGCATTAACATTGAGGTGAGCAAAGAGGGTAACACTCAAGGTGAGTATGCTTGGTTGATTGACTTTGAGAATCCAACCAATAACGAATTCCTTGTCGTCAATCAAGTAACCATCAAAGAAGATCGCTGGACAAGACGACCAGACATTATCTTGTATGTGAATGGCTTACCCTTGGTGGTCATTGAACTCAAGAATGCAACAGACGAGAATGCCACTGTAGAAGGCGCATACAAGCAAATACAGACCTATCAAAGCCAAATCCCTAGCTTGTTTACCTACAATGCTTTCAACGTCATCTCTGATGGTTTAGAGGCGAAAGCAGGTACTGTCTCAGCAGACTACAGTCGCTACATGGCGTGGAAGACAAACAATGGTCAAACCAAAGCCAAGAAGACACAAGCACAGCTAGAAGTCCTGATTCATGGTTTACTGAATCCAGTCACACTACTCGACATGATTCGACACTTCATTGTCTATGAATCAACGAAGCACGAGGATACCAATGGCTTAATCACCATTAAGACCATCAAGAAGATGGCTGCATATCATCAGTACTATGCAGTGAATGCAGCAGTCCTCTCGACTATTCGTGCGTCTGCAGTGAACTCGGACTCGAAATCAGCAGAAGTTGCCATGCAACATCAAGGTAGAAGTAAGCTCGAATTGGTACAGCAACAAGCAGTCGGTGACAAGAAAGCCGGTGTGGTATGGCATACCCAAGGCTCAGGTAAGTCTTTGTCTATGGTTTTCTACACAGGCAAGATTGTCTTGGCTTTGGATAATCCAACAGTCGTTGTGATCACAGATCGTAATGATCTAGATGATCAGCTCTTTGGTACATTCGCTGCATCAAGCCAACTCCTTAGACAAACACCACGACAAGCAGACAGCCGAGAAGAACTCAAAGAGTTACTCAAGGTGGGTTCAGGTGGCGTGATCTTCACCACCATCCAAAAGTTCCAACCGGATGATGGCACTAGCGTCTACGAGCAACTGTCAGACCGAACCAACATTGTCGTGATTGCAGATGAAGCACATCGTTCTCAGTATGGCTTTAATGCCAAGGAAGTCGATGTCAAAGATGAAGATGGCAAGGTTGTCGGTAAACGTACTGTCTATGGTTTTGCCAAGTACATGCGTGATGCACTTCCTAATGCTACTTACCTTGGTTTCACAGGAACACCAATTGAGAAGACGGATGTAAACACACCTGCAGTCTTCGGGAACTATGTAGATATCTATGACATCTCGCAAGCAGTGGAGGATGGTGCAACTGTTCGTATCTTCTATGAAAGCCGCCTAGCTAAGATTGCCATCAGTGAGGAAGGCAAAGAGCTGATTGAAGACTTTGATGACCAGTTTACTGAAGATGACTTAAACCAAACTCAAAAAGAACGTGCGAAGTGGGCAAGAGTCGAAGGTTTGATCGGCAGTAAAGAACGTATCAAAGCCATTGCAAAGGACATCGTAGAACACTTTGAGCAGCGTCTTAAAGCCAATGCAAACCAAGGCAAAGGCATGATCGTCAGCATGTCTCGCAGGATCGCTGTAGACCTTTACAACGAGATTGTAAAGATCAAACCAGAGTGGCACAGTGATGATCTGAATGATGGTGTAATCAAAGTTGTGATGACTGCCTCAGCTTCAGATGGTGAGGTGATTGCTAAACATCACACTACCAAGCAACAGCGCCAACGCTTAGCAGATCGTATGAAAGACAATGATGATAAGCTCAAACTCGTTATTGTTCGTGATATGTGGCTGACTGGTTTCGATGCCCCAAGTATGCACACCCTTTACATCGACAAACCAATGAAAGGTCACAACCTCATGCAAGCGATTGCACGAGTCAACCGTGTCTACAAAGACAAGGCTGGTGGCTTGGTTGTGGACTATCTTGGTATCGCATCTGACTTGAAAGAAGCCTTATCGTTTTACTCAGAAGCAGGTGGTAAAGGTGATCCTGCATTGGTGCAGGATGAAGCTGCAACGATCCTGCAAGAAAAGCTAGAAGTGCTTGATGGCATTTTGCATGGCTTCAACTACCAAGAGTACTTCACTGCAGATACTTCTCGTAAGCTCAACATCATTTTAGAAGCGGAAGAGCATATCCTTGGTGTAGATCAAGGAGAAGGGAAGACTCGCTTCCTGACAGCAGTCACAGCGATGTCACAGGCATTCGCATTAGCTGTACCTCATCCACATGCTATGGAAGCTGCACCAGTGGTGGCATTCTTCCAAGCAGTCAAAGCACGTCTTGCTAAGTTTAGTGATGGTACAGGCAAGATTTCTGGCTTAAGTAATGCTGAGCTTGAAGCCAAGGTAAAGCAAACCATTGACCAAGCTCTAGTCACAGAGCAAGTGGTAGATATCTTCGATGCTGCAGGGATTCAGAAACCAGATATCTCGATTCTCTCTGATGAGTTTATGCAGGAGATGAAAGACTATAAGCATAAGAACATTGCGCTTGAAACACTTAAGAAGTTACTTGGTGATGAGATTAAGGTACGAGAGCAACGCAGTGTCACCCAAGGTAAGAAGCTCATGGATATGTTGAGTTCAGCAATTAAGGGTTATCAGAACAAGGTACTTACTGCAGCAGAAGTCATTGATGAACTGATCAAGTTAGCTAAGACAATTCAGGAGTCAGACAAACTGGCTGAAGAACTCAACCTGACTGAATACGAATATGCGTTCTACTCAGCAGTAGCAGACAATGACAGTGCTCGAGAATTGATGCAGAAAGACATATTGAGAGAACTTGCAGTCGTACTCACTGATTCTATTCGTAAGAATGTGACTTTGGATTGGACGATCAAGGAAGCTGCTAGAGCAAAGTTAAGAGTCATCGTGAAGAGATTGCTGAAGAAGTATGGCTATCCACCTGATATGGCTTTATTGGCTACAGAAACTGTATTGGAACAGGCTGAGCAGTTGGCTGAAGAGCTTTCCAGTTCAAAAGAATAGGGTACAGATAGTGTTCAAAAAGACCGCTATATTAACCATAACCAAGGGGGCATTTTTACACTGCTGCTAACAAGGACAACCCTTCACTTATACTAGCTCAAAACTGATCTGACAGTTCCCCGTTTTTTATTGTGCCTGTCAGGTTAAATTTGGGCTAAATTCTTATCAGCCCAAATTCGTTTTCCATTAAGTAAAGTTTCAAATGGGCTTCCTGTTTGACATCTTTTGGGAATAGTTTCGGATATTTTGTTGTTCTAACTTTTCATGATGCTGTTGAATTTAGTCCAGATCTCATAAAACATTGTATAACTGAAACGCTGGAAAACCTATTTAGCAAATTTGGGGTGTAGTTTCCACTTGAAATAATTCAATTAAAAATAAATGTATGTATTTTATTTATTTTTTGATATATTTCAGTTTAACCTAAAAACGACTAGTGATAGTTATAAAAAGTTGTGCTTAGAAGAATCTTTATTATTTTCAGAGGTTTACTTATGAAAAAGTTAGTAATCTTATTATCAATGTCGACGGTTTTTTTATCAGCTTGTGGTAATAAACATGACAAAATGGTTGGCTACTGGCAATTAGAAAATGTGCAAGGAAAGCGCATTATGCAAATTTTTAAAGAGGGTAAAGATAGTTATATTCTTAAAGAAAATGTGGTTGCTCGTAGTAATGTGGTGAATGGTAAAGAGGGAAGTTCTCTCGTATTGGAAAAAAAAGATGATACTTTAGCGGTTAATAATGGTTTAGCTGCTATGCCCTTACATTTATCTGATGATGGTCAAACATTACGTATTTCTAAAAATCAGTACAAAAAAGTAGATGAAAATTTTGTCAATAAAACAATAGAAAATATTAAAGTGTGTCATGAAATTGAAACAGAATATCGGACTAAAGTTAAAGAACTACCTATTTTTACTCGTGACCCTGCAATTCAAGAGCAACGTAAAACGTTGGCTGAGTCAACTACTAAAAAAATGCAAGCCATTGAAGATTGTAAATTTGGTATCTACTGATAATTACACTATTTAATGAGGGTGTAAATAATTCTGTGTAAATGTGGTTTTAAAAATACTTGGTTACACGTTCATCAAACATGATACTAAAACGATTCATGGCAGCTTTCCAATTCTGAATGGGCATCGTCCATTTTTTGCTTGCTGCCATAATCGCTAAATATACCACTTTTTTCACAGATTCATCGGTTGGGAAGATTTTTCTTTTCTTGGTGGCATGGCGAATGACACTGTTCAAGGATTCAATTGCATTGGTGGTATAAATCGCCTTGCGAATGTCCATTGGATAGGCAAAGAACGTGTTGAGATTCGACCAGTTGGCAAGCCATGATTTACTGATTTGAGGATATTTATCGTCTCACTTTTGACCAAATTCATCCAGGGATGACATACAATCGATACAGCGCATCATTATTATTGAAAATGGTGCCATGATGAATAGGGTATTTGATTGGTATATGCAGTTGCCTCTTGAGTGGCAGTCGAGCCTGTTTGTCTATCGTGGGCATGGGGCCAACATTAAAACAGTAGTTAAATTATTAGAACAAGTATCGGATAACTGCTTGTTGGCATTTTATGGTGATCTTGATCCGTATGGGATTAATATTGCCTCTCATTTTTATAAAATACGTCCTTTAGCCCTGATTGTGCCTAGTATCTGGCAGGAGATCACAGTCACTCATATCGACAACAATGTGAATAAATTCTTGAAGCAGATCGTTCAGACTAGGGATATTGCATTTGATCAAGCTGAACCTTTGATTTTAAGAGAGCTATTTCATCATGTTGATCCTAGCCAAAATAATGGACAGTACTTCCCTCTAAAGATAACGTAACGTTAACTTTGGAGATCCAAGAAATGGCCAAACGTTTTAATCCCAAATTTAAACAGCAAGCAATTGATTATGCACTTTCAAACTCACACGAGCCTACAGCTGCAATCGCCCAGAAATTAGGTGTGGGTTATTCAACTTTAGACAAATGGATTCGTGAAGCCAATCCAGTGGGTTCAAGCAAACGTCAACTTTCACCAGAACAACAGCGGATATTGGAATTAGAGAAAGAAGTCAAACAGCTTAGGGAAGTCAATGACATCTTAAAAAAAGCGCATGTGTACTTTCTGACAGATCATGCCAAGAAAAGTACACGGTAATTCAAGATCTGGATGTGAATGAAGTCACTGTATCTTCTGTCTGTAAATGCCTGGGTGTCAGCACTTCAGGCTATTATGCCTGGCGAAAGCGCCAGACCAATCTAGCGCAGAAATATAATGATTTAAAAGCCGTATATTGGCAGCATCATGCACGATTGGGTGCACCTTCATTGGTACATGACATGCATGATTTAGGTTACAGCATGAGCGAACGAACCGTTGGAAGAATGCTTAAAAAGCTTGGTTTACGTAGCAGGATTGCACGTAAATACAAGCATACGACTGATTCAAACCATCGTTTGCCTACAGCACCTAACTTGTTAGATCGTCAATTTACGGTCAATGAACCCAATAAGATCTGGACAACAGATATTACCTATATCCGTACTAAGCAAGGTTGGCTGTATTTATGTGTGATGCTGGATCTATTCAGCCGTCGTATTGTCGGTTGGCAAACCAGCTATCGAATAGACCGTCAATTGGTATGTGATGCGTTTCATTATGCAATGGCTCGTCAGGGGTATCCAATGGGTGTCATGGTACATTCGGACCAAGGCTCACAGTACTGTAGTCGTGATTTTAGGGCGCTATTATTGACGAATAACTGCGTTCAAAGTATGTCACGCAGGGGAAACTGCTGGGATAATGCAGTGACCGAAAGCTTCTTTCATACATTGAAAGTTCATGTGGTCCATGGCAGTGTATTTGCCACTCGAAAAGAAGCGAATGCTGTCTTGTTTGACTATATTGAGATTTATTACAATCGAATCAGAAGACATTCTGCAAACGGCTGTTTAAGCCCAGAAGCCTTTGAACAGAAATATTTCAAGAATTTAGAGGGATTTGTTGTCCACGATACTGTCTAGGATCAAAAACTAGATCACCTACCTGTATATCTTCGATTTTTTTCCAAATTCTCCGTGGTAAATTTAGATCCCTCTGTACACGCACTAGAGTACCCGCAATAAAACACCCAGTAAGTGCTGGTATTTCTTTCAATTTATCACCCATAAAAAATGTCCCCTATTATTTGTTAATGATAATGTATGACTGTTAATTTTTTATCGTTCAAATTCTATTCTATTTAACATAATGGGCGTTATACGAAATTTTCAAAAAAATACAATAAAAATGCGAGCTTAAGGCTCCCATTTTTGATTTTTGTGTGTTATTCACCAATTAAAATGTCTATGCGATAAACCATTTAAAATGTCCTGTTTTTAACTGCAAGAGTCAAGAACAGGATTTAAATTTCTTTGTTCATTGCTAGCTTTCTGAGCTTTACGACTCGGC
>NZ_VPAP01000016.1:0-52560 GCF_013419195.1 Acinetobacter sp. YH12099
ATCAATCATACAAGATAAAAAAAACTCCAAAACAAAAGATAGTATTAGCTACTACTAAGTGGCTTATGTTAAAAAAGATCAGCTTGCCTAGATCCTAAATATTGATGCCGCGGAGCCTGTTAATAATTTCTGTCATTGCTTCTTAATAAAAAAGCAACTAATATGCTTCTTACACCACCAAAAAGCAATAAATATGTCTACACTAAATAAGTCTTTACTACAGCAAGTCAAAAAAAGACGAACCCTATTGGGTTTAAAGCAAGTTGATATGCAATCACGTACAGGCATTTCAAGACAGCAGTACCAAAAACTGGAAAGTCAAGGCAATCCTCGATTAGATACCTTAGAAATTATTGCGGCAGGACTAAATGCTCAACTGATGCTCATCCCAGATGATAAGGTTCATTTGATTAGACAATTATTGAATGATGAAATTAAAGTCACTATTGAAGATCAAGATGACTTAATGTCTAACCCATGGAAAGGTCTTCTCGGAGGAGAGGAACCATGAATACTGTTGCCGTCCTGAAATTAACATTACATCACGCTGTCGTTGGATACTTGGCAGGATTTCAGAGCGGAAAAAATATTCTGGTTTTTACAGATTCTTTCCGCTCTGATCAGCAACGCCCGACCTTGAGCCTGCTGACTTCCCCCTTGTATCCTCAAGTGGATAAGATTTTAGAAAAGACCTATGTTACACATCAGCGTTTACATCCCTTGCTATCAAACTTGCTACCAGAAGGTGCATTACGCGAACTCATAGCACAAAGCCTCAAAGTACATATAGACAATGAATTTCAGTTATTGGCAGCTTTAGGTCATGATTTACCTGGAGCACTCATTGCGACTCCATTAGATCCAGAAGAAATTCCAGATGAAATAAAATTCAAACTGCAGATCTCTAATCCAGATCAGATCTTAAAGCAAGAGATTCGAACAGATAATAAGTTTTCCTTGGCCGGCGTCCAAATGAAGTTTTCCATGAAAGTCAAAGATGGGCGTTTTACACTAGTCCAGGCAACGGAATCGTCTCTACTCGGGGACTGGATTGTCAAAACTCCTTCTTCCAGGCATGCTTTTGTTCCGCTAAATGAATATTCTATGATGAGCCTTGCCAAAATGGTCGGAATAGATGTCCCTGAGATTCGCTTGGTGGATATGGCACTCTTACAAAACCTTCCACCATTAAATTTACCCCAAGAGCAATATGCTTTTGCAATCAAAAGATTTGATAGACAGAGTACTGCTGATACTACAGAGCTTATTCACATCGAAGACTTTGCTCAGATCTTCGGTGCATATCCACAGCAGAAATACAGCACCACAAATTATGAGCAGATAGGAAAGATCATTTATCAATTTTCAGATAACAAAATTCTTGATATTCAGCAATTTGCCAGCCGCTTACTTGTCAACATTTTGCTCGCCAATGGAGATGCACACTTAAAAAACTGGAGTATGATTTATCAGGACAAAAGAACACCAAGATTATCTTCCGCATACGATATATTGATGACTAGTGTATATATTGAAAATGAGCTTCATTTCGCATTGAATCTTGCCAAAAATAAAGATTGGTATTTAGCTGAGATGAAACACTTTGAAGAATGGGCTGAAAAAGTCGGTGTTCCATGGCGTGTTATTGAAAAACAACTTCACGCGATCATGGACAAAGCACGGTCAGTATGGCCAGTGCTATTACTAGACTTACCTATGATTCCTGCTCATAAAGAAAAATTAAGAGAACATTGGAAAAAATTGCATCCGGACTTTCAGATACTTACAGATGATTAGGGTAATCTGAAACCAAACTAAAATTTCTCAAACAAGTTCATCACGTCATTTTCCGTCAGTTTCGCTTCGCCTTCATGATCTGTACTTAGAATAGAGTGTGCCAGTTCTGCTTTATTTTGCTGTAAGGCAAGAATTTTTTCTTCTATGCTTTTATTAGTAATCAGCTTATAGACAAATACCGGCTTGTCCTGTCCAATCCGCCATGCACGATCTGAAGCTTGATCTTCAGCAGCAGGGTTCCACCATGGATCATAGTGAATGACCGTATCTGCGGCAGTTAGATTCAAACCGACCCCTCCTGCTTTCAGACTGATTAAAAATACCGGCACTTGTCCAGACTGAAACGCTGTAATGACTTCATCTCGCTTTTTGGTCTTTCCAGTCAGCTTCACATAGCCAATTTCTGCGTGATGGAACTGTTGTTCAATCAGTTCCAACATTGAGGTAAACTGAGAGAAGATAAGAATTTTTCGCCCCTCTTCCACCATTGGAACGACCATATCCATCAACTGTTCAAGTTTGGCAGAATGCGCCTGCCCAATTTTCACTGAATCCAGCTTTAGTAAGCTAGGATGGCAGCACACCTGACGTAGCTTCAGTAAGGCATCTAAAATTTGAATTTGACTACGTTTAAAGCCTTTTTCTGCCACAATTTTCTGAATGCTTGCCTGCATCGTGGCACGAACAGCCTCATATAACTTGGATTGCTGGTCATTCATGTCAATATTGACTTCAATCGTGGTTTTTTCAGGCAATTCCTTGGCAACGTCAGTTTTCAAGCGACGTAAAATAAAGGGTTTAATGCGGTTTACCAACTTTTGCCTTAACTGCTGATCACCGCGTTTTTCAATAGGATAGCGGTACTTTTTATTAAAGATTTCTTGTGAATATAAAAATCCTGGCATCAGGAAATAAAATAGTGCCCACAGCTCACCCAAATGATTTTCCATAGGTGTACCGGTTAGACATAGACGATGTCGCGCTGTTAATTGCCGTACTACCTGTGCAGCTTTGGCGCGCGGATTTTTGATATTCTGCGCCTCATCCAAAATGAGTTGATGATATTCATATTGCTTTAGTTGCTCTTCATCTCTCGCCAGAAGCGGATAGGTGGTTAACACAATATCATAGTGCGGAATCTGCTCAAAATACTGATGGCGATCGGGCCCCTGTAGCAGCAATACCTTGAGCTCTGGGGTAAATTTCTCCGCTTCTTTGAACCAGTTATGCATCAGCGATGTGGGTGCAACAATTAAGGCGGGACTATCCTGCAAATATCCAGCCTGCTTTTCCATGAGTAAATGGGCTAAAGTTTGTGCTGTTTTCCCCAAGCCCATATCATCTGCCAGAATCCCGCCATGCTGGGTTTCCCTTAAAAACTGTAACCAGCCTAAGCCCTGCTGCTGGTATAGACGCAACTCCCCCTGAAAACCTTGTGGTGTCGGCAGTTGTTGCTGATAGCCTTGTTTGAATTTATGTACAAATTTCTGCAGGCGATCACTGACCTGCCATGTCATCCCAAGATTATGCTGCAATTCTAATAATTGACTCGCATCATAGCGATCAATACTGCGCTCTTCTTGCTGTAAAATGCTCTGCAGATGCAATAATACCGGCTTAATATCCCTAGCGGATAGCGCCAAATCAGGTTGATCAACTGCAGTTTTCACGGTGAAAATTTGACTGTCATGCAGATGAATAAAAGTCCGCGGATCAAGTAAATCAGGATTTACTCGCACCAAAGCTACGAGCGCATCAAGTAAATTATAAGAATTGCCTGCACTGTCTTGAACCGTCGCCCCGATATTGAACCAGTCCTGCTGGCCTTCAGATTCAGTGATAGAAATATTTAAATTTTCAACATATTGCAGGTTAAAGGGGCTGTTTTCCAGATGCTCTATCTGCCAGCCCATCAACTCAATTTGATTGATGGGCATCAGCTGTTTGATCCAGTCTCCATAGAAAGCAAAAACCATAGAATCGAGACGTTGTTTATCCAGTTTTAATTGCTGGTCATAACTAAGATCTTTCACCCACTTCAGTGATTCGACCAATAGCTGTAAACGCTGGATTGACTGTTGTTCCTGAACTAAGTCCCGAAGCTGTCGCACCATTTTGTCATGCTGCTCACCAATGAAACTGTCACCTGATGTACCTGCTTTAATTCGCCCGCCTGCATAGGAGAATTCAATTTCAGCACAAACAGACTCTTCCCATTTCCAATCAAATTTATCTAAAACACCGAAGCGTAAAATTGGCTGGGGACTACCCTCAAGGACATCAATATGCTGAATAGACTCGGGCTGAGGCAGATTTTTCACGTCTGAATATTGATGAGTCAGTTTCTCAAACTCTGGCAAGAGCATAGATGGAAGATCAGGCATCTGTAAAAAATGGTACAGAAGATTTGCCGTATATTCACCATATAACTGGCCCACCGTGTTCTGTTGAATATCCACATAACACGGTGGCTGGCTCGCGAGAATCTGAATATGAGGATTTGATTTTAAATCGAGTCGAATATCACCATTGACCAATTCAATATTTAAATGCTCAGTCTGTTGTTTAGCCCCTTGTTCCCATCTAAATTCGATGTTGTAGCCTTGTTCTGACCATTGAAGTGCAGCATGGCTCTTTTTTTGCCAGTACACATCGCCACTTTGAATAAAAGATTTGAAATGCTCCAATAAAATTCCGGAGATATCAAGATTGCTTTGATAAAAACGTTCGTCACTGTTTATTTTGGCATAATAATAAATCTGGTTAAATAATTGTCGTTTTTGTTCAGGTAAAGTCAGATGCTTTCTGGTGATATTTTCATATTGGGTATAATAACTTTCCCCCGCAATTGAGCCGTTTTTATTGCGTCTGGCCTTCTGAACATCAACTGTCAATTTCTTTAAGCTGACAGACTGATCTAACAGGTAAATTAAATAATTGTTTGTTTTGACAGATTGCTCTGGTTCAGTCTGTTGTAAATACCGTTTAAAATCATTCAACCAGCGCTGTGCCTGATCATCCCCCCGTAGGCGTTTTGCGATTCCCTGCGGGGATTGAGAGTCAGCATAACGCTGCTGAAATTCCTGGCGATATTCCTGAAAGAATAACCGCGCTAAAGCAGCAGCATGTTTACAGTTATATCCAACCGGACAAGTGCAGTCGTCATCGATTAAACGGTCTTTTTGGGGATTATAGGTAATTGCAGTATCGTAATAATCTGTCCCTTCAATTTGGGCATACATCGTAACCCCGTCTTTTTCCTCAAAGAACTCAATCGTTTCCCTATCAATGCGTTTAGCATAGCTAAGACTGCGCTGAAGAGTTGCTGTACTAAAGCGAGATAGAAAATTGATCAATGAGGACATAATTACCAGACACTAAAAATGTTTATACAATTATAACGGACAAAGGTGTCATTTCAGAATAGTAGCCGAACGGCCCAACCTGAGCATAACTTGGATTCACTCAAAAGGAATATTGTAAATAAAGACTACTTTTTGCATAAACATTCAAAGCCAAACCTCAATATGTCTACATCATCACAGCATGCATTTCCCACACATATTGACTGCGCATCAATTGCTTTAATTGTTTAAGGTCTTGATATTTTTCCAGTATCTCTTGCGCTCGAGCTAATTTTTGTTGAACATGTCGATAGTCTTGCTCATATTTTCGATACAAATCCTGCACTTTAATTTTACGGTTAGAATATAAAAACTGACTCCAATTAAAAGAGTAAATAATGTCATCTACTTGCATTTGCAAAGTTTCTAACTGTTCTTCTAAAAGCAGGTTATACGCTTTTAATTGTTGATTGGCGAAAGACAAATTATGCTGCTGACCCAACTGAATTTGCAAATTTAACAATGTCAATAAATCATTGGCTTCATAAGCCTGATTGGCTTGCTGCATCAATACGGTTTTTTCTTGTTTTTTCTGCTCATCTTGCTCACGATCTGGGTGAATCCACGCTGTAATTTTTAAGTAAATCGTTTTGATGGATTGATTTGCCAGTTTCTTTGCTTCTTCACGCTGTTGCTGTTTTTTTGCTGCTTTGGCTTTTTCACGGGCAATTTGCTGTTCGGCAAAAGCTTTTTGCGCACTACTCAACTGACTTAAAAAATCCAGCTCCTCTTGTTCTTGCATTTTTTGTTCAAATTTTTTTATAAAGTCATCTAAATCTAATGGATCATGCTGAAAATCAAAAAAATCTAGATCTAGGTCATATTCTTCACAAAGAAAATGCTTCAAACTTTCTAGCTTGAGCTGTGCCAAGCGCTCTTGTTCAGACTCATCATGTTCAAAACTATTTTGTTCACATTGTTCAACATTTTCGTCTTCTGACTCTGTTGCTGTTTTAGCTTCAGATCTTAAATCCACATCATCTGTGTCTAGCAATTCAATATGATGCCCATAACTGTTCAGCAATTCTGTTAAAAACTGAACTTGTTCGGTAGACATCTGCTGCGAATCCAAAAGTTGTAAACTGAGTTGCTCAATTTTTTGATCCAGCTTAGTTTGCTGGGCTGCCGTCACTTTTTGTTGTTTTTGCTGAAGCAATTGTTGAATTTGCTGAAATATAACTTCACGCAATTGCGCATAAGTCGGTAAAATTTCACGGCTGGCACGTGCCTGAATATCGGCTTGTGCGGTCTGCCATTCATTCAAACGTAGCTGTTCCTGCTCAATTTTTTGGCATAATTTCTGAAATTTTTTCTGTGGCGCAGAAAGTTTCTGCTCTGGCTCTAAAGTACTTTTCTGTAATTCCATCTTCAATCATATCGAACACATAAGTCTGAGCCGTATTTTAACCAACTTCTTACTCAAGAAAAAACACCCTTGCCCATCACCACATCTTTTCTCATCCATAGTCTTTGATCTGAAACATCTTCAAGCAATTCATCTTCTATTCTGTACAGCACATTGCACATAGTTCGATTATCATAGGCAGCAATACTATTTTTCCAAATATTCAGGACAATACATGAGCACATTAACCTGTTTTAAAGCCTATGACATTCGCGGAAAATTGGGCACAGAACTCAATGAAGAGATTGCCTATAAAATTGGTCGTGCTTACGGACAAATTTACCAACCCAAAACCGTTGCGATTGGCTGCGATATTCGCCTTAGCAGCGAAGGCTTAAAGCAAGCCACCATTCGTGGTTTAAATGATGCAGGGGTCAATGTACTAGATTTGGGCATGACAGGCACAGAAGAAGTCTATTTCGCAGCTTTTCATTTAGACGTGCAAGGTGGCATTGAAGTGACTGCCAGCCATAACCCCATGGACTACAACGGCATGAAACTGGTACGTGAAAATGCACGTCCGATTAGTGCCGATACCGGCCTAAAAGACATTCAGGCTTTGGCAGAATCGGGCGAATTTACCCCAGTTGAGCACAAAGGTAGCACTCAAAGCTACAATATTTTGCCTCAATTTATTGACCATTTAATGACTTATATCGAGCCTAGCAAAATTCGCCCAATGAAACTGGTCATGAATGCAGGCAATGGCGCTGCAGGACATGTGGTCGATGCAATTGAGCAAAAATTTAAAGCCCTGAATATCCCTGTTGAGTTTGTCAAAATTCATAATGATGCCGATGGCACCTTCCCCAATGGTATCCCCAATCCAATTTTAGTGGAAAACCGTGATAGTACCCGCAATGCCGTATTAGAGTATCAAGCCGACATGGGCATTGCGTGGGATGGTGACTTTGATCGCTGTTTCTTGTTCGATGAAAAAGGCCAGTTTATTGAAGGCTATTATATTGTTGGCTTATTGGCACAGGCGTTTTTGCTCAAACAAGCAGGCGAAAAAATTGTGCATGACCCACGTTTAGTCTGGAATACCTTTGATGTGGTCGCTCAATATCAGGGTGAAGCGATTCAATCTAAATCTGGGCATGCCTTTATTAAAGATGTAATGCGTGAACACAATGCTGTTTACGGCGGTGAAATGAGTGCACACCACTATTTCCGTGACTTTGCATATTGTGATAGCGGCATGATTCCATGGTTACTGGCGATTGCGGTGCTGTCTGAAACCGGTCAATCCTTATCGAGTCTGGTGGAAGAGATGATTGCCAAGTTCCCCTGTTCAGGCGAAATTAATTTTAAAGTGGCGGATACCCAAGCCACCATTCAAAAGATTTTTGAGCATTATGCTAGCCTAAATCCAGCCATTGACCAGACTGATGGCGTAAGTCTGGATTTTGGCGCATGGCGTTTTAATGTACGTGCCTCCAATACCGAACCGTTATTGCGCTTGAATATTGAAAGCCGCCGTGACCAGCAACCAAAAGCAATGCAGGACTATATAAATGAGCTAACTCTATTGATTGAGACTTAATATTATAAATAGAAAGGGCTTTGTTGCATAAATATGTAAGCATCTGATTTAAATAAATTTAATTTTGGATCAAAAAATAATCAAAACCTTTAAAATCATATAGTTATGAAATCTTTGTGCAACAAAGCCAATAGAAAGAGTCCTTTAAAGGACTCTTTCTATTTATAATAAAAAAAATTCAAATTCTTTTTGATCTATATTTGACTTTACTTTTCGTGCAAATAGCATTTCTGATTGCTTCATTTTAATAAAATCTGAATTATCTAATTCTCTTGGAAAACTTGGGCCACTGACCCAATCTATATAACGCATTCCTCTTTCGCAATCAGGAATATTATTTTCTATATTATAAACCTTATAGCGAAATAGTGAATTAAAAATTATTGTCTGGAAAAAAACCTCATCACCACACAAAGAGTATTTAAATGAATTCAAATATTTAGGATTCTTTTCAACATAATCTAAAATATAATCTACAGCCTCATGTGTTAAGGTGAACCATTGTGAGCCCTTATATAAAGTAGGTAAATGAGAGATATCCAATGTCCTAAAATATTTTGCATATAAAATAAATATTTTTCGACATAATTTCCCCATAATAGAATGATCTTTATTATAAAAGTACGAAGGATATTTTATAGCTAAACGTTGTTGAGCATTATGAACTGGGTTATAGCCAATAAATTCAATTCTATTAGAATATGCTATATTTAAAAAACTCTCACGTGATTTATTCGAAGAGAGAGGGATATCATCACCAGAGATTAAAGAAAAATACTTATAATTATATCTTTGGGCTAATCTTAACAGCAAAAGCATAACTTCAATTTGACTTACTCCCCCCCATCGGACATCTATACGTTTTTTCTCTGGGACATACAATAAGTTTGGATGGTTACCTAATTTTTTTTTAATCCGAATCACTTCATTATTTGGAGTCTTATTGTCTATATGTAAAATTATTATGCTCAAAGGACTTTTTAAGAGAGTGTGTATAGTAAAAATTAATGGTTCTGTCAATTTATGACATATTACAGCATAAATATAATTCATTCTATTTATATCCTTTTGGATTCTGTTTTTGCCAGTTCCAGCTATCGGCCAGCATATCTTCCAGACCATACTGCGGTTGCCAGCCTAACTCGGCAATAGCACGCCGATTGTCTGCAAAAGAAGTCGCTACATCGCCCGCCCGACGCGGTGCCAGTTCAAATGGAATCTCTACCCCATTGACCTGTTCAAAGGTATTTTTCACCTGCAACACGGAAATCCCGTTTCCAGTTCCAATATTCCAGGCGCGACAGCCCTGTGCATTTAAACGGTTATTCAGTGCACATAAGTGTGCATTGGCCAAGTCCACCACATGGATATAATCGCGGACGCCTGTGCCATCGACGGTATCATAATCACTGCCAAAGATTGAAAGTTTTTCACGACGACCGACAGCCACTTGGGTCACATAAGGCATCAGGTTGTTTGGAATCCCTTGCGGATCTTCACCAATCTGGCCACTTTTATGCGCACCGACCGGGTTAAAATAGCGCAATAAGGCAATTGACCAGCGCTCATCAGCAATCGCCAGTTTTTCCAATAACTGTTCAATAATCAGTTTGGTATAGCCATAATTGTTGCTTGGCATCCCGGTGGGCATTTCTTCATTTAAAGGAGAGGTATTGGCTTCATCATACACTGTTGCAGACGAGCTAAAGACCAGTTTAAACACCCCTGCGCGTTGCATCGCCTGCGCCAGACTGATAGATCCGGCAATATTATGCTCAAAATAAGCCAGTGGAATTTGCTGACTTTCCCCCACTGCTTTGAGTCCTGCGAAATGAATCACTGCATCAATTGCATGTTCAGCAAATACGTTATCTAAAGCTGCAGCATCACGGATATCGCCCTGAATAAAATGCAGGGGTTTAGCTGTCAATTGTTGCACCCGCGCCAATGACTCGGCCGAGCTATTAGATAAATTATCTAGCACCACCACGCTGTGCCCTGCATTCAGCAACTCGACACAGGTATGTGAACCGATATAGCCGGCACCGCCTGTTACTAAAACATTAGCCATCTATTTTTCCTAATAAAATTTTTAATAAACCTTGGGTCGATGCATCGAGTGCCGATAAATCCTGTTGCTGCCCATTTAAAATCGGCAAGAGCTGATTGGCAATTTCCTTGCCTTTTTCTACGCCCCATTGGTCAAAGGGATTGATATTCCACAGCACCGATTGTACAAAGACTTTGTGTTCATACAAAGCAATCAACATGCCCAAACTATACGGATTGAGTTCTTGCAATAAAATACTGCTACTTGGCTGATTACCACTGTACTGCTTATACGCCGCTAAGCCATCTAATTCATGCTGATCTAAGGCCTGATTGCCAAAGGCCAAAAGCCGCGATTGTGCCAAACAGTTGGACAAGGCCAAATGATGCTGCTCTACCAAAGCCTCAGCATTTTCCGCATAGGTAAATTGATTGGCATTATAACGCTGCACAGGGGCAATAAAATCACAGCTGACCGCATGCGTGCCTTGATGCAACAATTGATAGAATGCATGCTGGGCATTCGGCCCGACCTCACCCCAAACAATCGGGCAAGTATCGACGCTCACCGCCTCGCCATTACGCTGAATCGACTTGCCATTCGATTCCATTTCTAATTGCTGTAAATACGAAGCGAAGTATTTTAAACGTCCATCATAAGGCAAGACCGCATGAGTCTGAATATTTAGGAAATTATTATTCCACACCCCCAGCAAGCCCATCAGCACTGGGATGTTCTGATCAAATGCAGCATTTTGAAAATGCTGATCAACCGCATGTGCACCTGCTAAAAACCGCTGAAAACCCGCAACGCCAATGGTCAGGGCAATCGGTAAGCCAATACACGACCATAACGAATAGCGACCACCCACCCAATCCCAAAGCAAGAGCTGATTGTCAGAGCAAATGCCCCAAGCGGTCATTTTATCGGCTTTGGTGGATACCCCAATAAAGTGATGTTTCAGAATTTGCGTGTGTGTGCCCAAGGCCTTTTCTAGCCATTGTTTCACCGTTTGTGCATTGGATAAGGTATCAATAGTGCCAAAAGACTTGGACGAAATAATAAATAAAGTAGTTTCAGGACGCAGACGATGCAGCAATTCAGATAACTGGCTGCCATCCATGGTGGACACAAAATGTACATTCAGTGGTTTTTCTGTCGCCACTTTAAAATCAGATAAGGCTTGAGTCACCATCAACGGGCCTAAATCTGAGCCACCCACACCAATATTGACCACATTCTGAATCACTTCACCCGTGGCACCACGGTATTGGCCTGCATGGATTTTTTCCACCAAGGCATACATACGCTCAAGCTGGGTATGCACTTGCTCAGTCAATGCAGCGTAGGCATCGGTCTGTTCGGAAGCGCTTGCTGCTGTGCTAGTCGCAGGCAAACGCAAGGCCCAATGCATCGCATCGCGCTGTTCGGTATAGTTGATTTTCTCTGAGCCTGTTGCCGTTGAAAATAAACGTTGAATCCACTCAGCAAGCTGACTCTGCTGTGCAAACTGAACCAGGGTCTGCAACACCTTGGCATCAATCCGATGCTTGCTATAGTCAAACAGCACACTGTCCAAAGCCACCGAGAAACGCTGAAAACGCTGCGGATCTTGAGCAAACAGCTGATTTAAATGCAGCTGCTGAAACTGCTGCTGCAATTGTTTTAACTGCGACAAGGCATTGTCATTTGGAGAGATCGAGCTTTGCGTCTGTGGCATTGTGCTACGAATCATTAGCGACCGACTCCCATATAGGCAAAACCTTGTGCTTTCACAAATTCAGGATCATAAATATTACGACCATCCAAAATCAGCGGATGCTGCATCTGCTGCAACAAAGTCGGATAATCCAAACTCCAATATTGTTTCCACGCGGTCAGCACACACAATGCCGATACACCTTCGACGGCTTGATATTGGTCTGTACATAAAATTAGATCATCACGCTGACCATACTGTGCCACAATTTCAGGCAATGCTTGTGGGTCATGCAATTTGACCGTCACACCCTGCGCCCACAACGCAGGCAACATCACATGAATGGGAGAATGTTGCACCCGTGCAGTATTTTCTTTAAAAGCCGCGCCCCAAATCGCCACGGTTTTACCGTTTAAATCGCCCTGATAATAATTCCAAAGCTTTCTAAACAAGAGTTCTTTTTGTTGTTCATTAATGTCCCAGACCTGCGCCAACAGCTGACTTTTCACCCCTGTGGTGGATACGGTACTGGCAAGGGTCAAAATATCATGACTAAAGTTTTCACCACCAAACCCCGCACCAGGATACATATATGATGCACCAATACGGCTATCTGCCGCCATGCCTTGACGTACATGCTCAATATCAATCCCGAGTTTTTCTGCCACCACCGCCAAGTCATTGATATAACTGATACGGGTTGCCAACATGCCTGAAATACTTAGTTTGGTAAATTCTGCATCCAACACGGGCATAAACAGGTATTGCTGTGCACGTGGAAATAAGGGGCGAAGTAATTCTTTGAGTTTGACTTGCGCACGTTCATTTTCACAACCCACCGTGAGTTGCTGTGCGCGGGTCATACTTTGAATGGCATTGCCCTCTTGAATCATGTCGGGCAAATACATCCAGTCATCTTGTGGCAAGATTTTTTGCAGGCGCTGTGTACCATTTAAACCCAAAGTCGAGGCATTGATCATCAATTTAGGGTGAATGATCGGACGTTGTTGCAACTGCCCCAAAACGGTTAAGGCGTGAGCTTCTTCAGTCGGGTTCAAACTGAGTAGATACACATCCACATCTAAAGGTAATGCAGCAAAATCACAATAGTGTAAAAAGCCTTTGCTGCATTGTTGTTGTAATAACAGACTCAAGGCTTGGTCTTGAAAGCTGAGATGTTGCTGTTCGAGTGGATGGGCTGCGTCTTGAAAGATATCGCACCAATAGACTTGATGCCCACATTCTGCCAAGAGTGCAGACATCACGCCTGCATAGAGGGTTTTACCAAAGACTGCGACTTTCAAAATGTGTTCCTATGTATTGGTTGATGCTGTTTATTTCATGGGGTTACTCTCTTGATTCAAGAGAGATTAGGAAAGATTTTTACATTTCATCCTTTCCTACATCATATATAAATTAACTTTTCAGGTCTTTTAATCCCCCTCAATCCCCCTTTGAAAATGGGGAAGTTCACACTAGCAAAGGCTTTATAATGGATGTTCCACCATGAGCAAGAATTTAAGCACTGCTTTAAATTTTCGCATATAAAATCAATTTTATAATGAGCACCCCTCTCTTTTTTAAAGAGAGGTTGGGAGAGATTTTCAACATTGGAAGTTTTCACCATATTTGGCTCTCCTTTTTTTAATCCCCCTCAATCCCCCTTTGAAAAGGGGGAGGTTCGCACAAGCAAGGGCTTTGTAATGGGATGTTCCTCCCTGAGCAAGAATTTAAGCACTGCTTTAAATTCTTGCGTAAGAAGGGAGGCTAGGAGAGATTTTCTAATCTTTCCCCCCTTAATCACCTTTAAGATTCAATCTTTAACTCTTGAATCAAGGCTTTAAAATCATCGCCTAATTTTGGATGATCGACGCCATAATGCAACACTGCTTTTAAATAACCCAACTTGCTGCCACAGTCAAAAGTCTGACCTTGCATACGGTAAGCTTCCACCACACTATTTTGTTGCAACATGGCAATCGCATCAGTCAATTGAATTTCATTACCCGCCCCTTTAGGGGTGTTTTCGAGCAAAATCATAATTTCTGCAGGCAAAACGTAACGCCCCACCACCGATAAATTAGAAGGTGCCATGCCTACTGCAGGTTTTTCGACAATGCCCTGCATCACGGTACTTTCACCTTCAGCAGGTGCTGTGGCTACATCGACAATACCGTATTGATCAACCAGATGATCTGGTACTGCTTCGACCATAATCTGTGCGGCATGGCTTTGCTCAAAACGCTGAATCATACGCGCCAAGTCATTTTGTGCCGCATCATCTTTAACCAATACATCGGGTAACAGCACTGCAAAGGCGTCATTGCCCACTACAGATTTAGCACATAAAACCGCATGCCCTAAACCTAAAGGTTGTGGCTGACGTACACTCACGACACTGACATGGGCAGGTAAAATTTCGGTAATTTCTTTGAGCAAATCCATTTTTTGTTTTTGTTCCAAAGTGGTTTCTAGCTCAAAGTTACGGTCAAAGTAGTTTTCAATGGAGGCTTTAGAGGAATGGGTCACCAAAATAATTTGCTCAATCCCTGCTGCAACTGCCTCGCGCACTACATATTCAATCGCAGGACGATCGACCACGGTCACCATTTCTTTAGGGATAGATTTACTGGCAGGTAAAAAGCGGGTGCCTAAACCAGCAACGGGTAAAATGGCTTTTTTAATCATCTTAGATACCTAATTTCACACAAATTTTTTAGTTAAATTTTACTCATCAACAAGTTGAACTGACTTACTTCAACTTAGTTTTTGAAATTTAGTTCACCTTAATTTCTGTACCACGGACATAACCATCCACATAGTGTTCAAGCTGTGCTAAAGCCCAGTCGATATCACTTTGAATTGCGGTTAAGTCATGCATACGCTCAAACACCATCAGCAATTCATCCAACGGATACATTTTTTCATAAGAACGTAAAATACGACTGTGCTGGGTCACTTCGGTATTATCGGCATCAATCAACAATTCTTCGTAAAGTTTTTCGCCTGGGCGTAAGCCTGAATATTGAATTTCAATATCCCCTTCCTGACTGCCTGTTTCTCGTACTTTTAAACCACTCAGTGCGATCATTTGACGAGCCAAGTCCTGAATGCGTACAGGTTCCCCCATATCCAACAGGAATACATCGCCCCCCTGACCTAAAGCACCCGCCTGAATCACCAATTGCGAGGCTTCTGGAATGGTCATAAAGTAACGGGTGACTTCAGGATGAGTCACGGTAATAGGCCCACCTTTGGCAATTTGCTGTTTAAACAACGGCACCACCGAACCCGATGAACCCAAAACATTCCCAAAACGGACAATGCTGATTTGGGTCTGATCTTGCGCTTCTGCCATCGCCTGACAATACAATTCTGCCATACGTTTAGACGCCCCCATGACATTGGTTGGACGCACGGCTTTATCGGTAGAAATGAGTACAAAGGTTTCCACACCTGTTTTGACCGCTGCATTTAAGCTAAATGCCGTACCAATGGCGTTGTTTTTCAAACCTGCCAAAGGGTTACATTCTACCAAGGGCACGTGTTTGTAAGCAGCCGCATGGTACACGGTTTGAACCCTATACTGCTCCATCACTCGTTCCAGTTTGGCCTGATCCAACACTGAACCTAAAATCGGGATAATCGTGACATCACTGTTTAAGCGTAGTTCTTTGTCAATGCTATACAAAGCAAATTCGGTCAATTCATAAATCACCAATGCTTTGGGTTTATTTTTAACAATTTGGCGACACAGTTCAGAACCAATGGAACCACCCGCGCCTGTGACCAAGACCATTTTGTTTTGAATATTTTTAGCCAACAGTTCGGGTACAGGCGGCACAGGATCACGCCCAAGCAAGTCAATAATATCGACTTCCTGAATATCCGATACGCGAATTTCACCATCGACCAGTTTGGTCAGTCCTGGAATTTCGGTAATTTTAATATGTGCAGGCTCTAAGAATTTGACGATCTCACTTTTACGCATCCGTCCTACAGAAGGCAGTGCAATCAAAATTTCATCGACATTTTTTTTAGCCAGAAATTTTAATGCGCTGTCTGCGTCATAAACTCTTAAACGTCCCAACTGCTGCCCAGTGAGTGACGGATCATCATCAATAAACAACACGGGTAAGTGTTCATCGGAATTGTATAGTGCTGCTGCAATTTGCTGTCCTGCATTGCCTGCGCCATAAATCGCCACACGTTTTTTTTGTACATCGGCTTGTAAATAAGAACGCACGATAAAGCGAATAAAGCCACGGCTAAACCAAACCCATGCGAACATGAGAAATCCGAACATGAGCGGAATAGAGGTGGGAATAAAGGCATCGGTAAAGTAAGCCAAAGCATACAACCCAGCCACAGTCAAAGAGGTGCCTAGCCCCAATTTGACCATAAACAGTTCGCTGTAGGTGCGCACAATAAAGCGATACACCCCAAAAATAAACAGCGATATAACTGCAATCACACTCACCCATACCGAACCAAAAGCCAAATTGGGTACAACTTCTGCCCCCAAATCAAACTGGCGGATGGCATAACATAGCCACAGCAATACAGGAAATACACAAAAGTCCAGCACCATTAAAAATGCAAGTTTGACTAGGCGGGGGGATTCAACAGCAGGTTCGATAATGGATTTCATAAATATACAATTATTAATATTTGAATTTTAAAACACCGTATTACTTTAATGCAGAATACAGGTTCCAACCTCTAAAAATGAATGTGCGGCGATAGTTTGACCACCTGCGACTTTTACCCCCACGCTTAAATGAGCAAATTCTTCAATGACCACGTCATGATCTAATAATGTACCAATATTCAATATTACACCATCATTGATCACAGTTTTACGACTAATGATACACCCTGCCATCACACTCACCCCTAGACCGATATCAGCTGTTGGACTCACAACTGTTTTAGGATGAATCACCGAAGTCAATTCTATACCCAAGGCTCGTAAGGTCTGTTGCCATTGCTGCCGTAATGTATTACTGCCTACTGCCACAATCGCTTGAAGCTGCGTATTCTGCAATTGATTTAAATTGGCAATATTTGTCACAATATTATATTCCGCCACATGCTGTGTTGCAGGCCAACGGTCATCGGCAAACATAATCTCTTGCCATTGTCCACTCAGTTCTGCAGCTTCTGCAACGGCCAAACCGTAACCCCCTGCACCTAAAATTAACAAGCTGGGTTTATTAAGCATCTGGATGACCTGCCTTGAATTTTATAGCCACAATTAACAATGGTACATAGGCAATCAGTACTGCCAACTCAGGGTACGCCCATGCTTGTGTAACCGTCATATAAGCGATAGGAAATAACCACAATAGATTAATTGCGGCAACTGCCAACGTCACGGGGGTATGACTCCCGCATTTACGCGATAAAATTTGATAGCTATGGCTTCGATGCGCATCATACATTTTATAACCGCTCAATACGCGTTTTATGAGGGTATAAGTCGCATCGACCACAAACACACCTAAGCAAATGATCCACGCACAAAATAGTGCCAAGTTTTCTTTGAGGGCGATGAGCGCCAAAATACCCAAAGTGAGGCCGAGAAATCCGCTACAGGCATCGCCCATGAAAATTTTAGCCTTGGGAAAGTTCCACAGTAAAAAGCCAAATACACAGGCTGCCAATAACCAGAGTATGTCTGAGTTTAATGTTGTATTCAGTACATAATACAAAATGGCCATACTAACAACAGTGGTAATTGCTTCGACACTGGCAATGCCATTAATCCCATCCATAAAGTTGTACAGATTCAGCAACCACACCAAAAATAATACTGCAATGATATTTGCAATAAAGCCAAGTTGCAGACCATTAAAAGCTGTAACTTCGCTAAAGCCACCCAAGCTGATCACCACGCCAATGGCTACCAAGAAATGTACGGCTAAACGCAGCATGGAGTTAATATGTCCATGGTCATCTAAAAAACCAAGTAAAGCGATGACAAAACCCGCTGCCATAAGAGTTAAGCCAATATGTAGTGTCAATTGTTGGCTATAGATTAACACCGCCAGTGCCAATAAGTAGCTACACACCACTGCAACACCACCTCCACGTGGCGTAGGTACATTATGCGAACTACGTTCATTGGGGTTGTCTATTATATTTTTCTTGAGAGCGTAAGCTCGCATGTAGCCTGTGAATAATAATGTCATTATAAAAAATACGATGCTCAGCGCAAAAATTGACATGCGTAAATTACTCTTTCATTTTTAAATAATTTTGACCCGCTTGCAGCATCGCTTGCTGGGTACTCAATGGCGCTGTCCAACCCAACAACTTCTGAGCTTTGGTCGTATCAACTTCAAGTGACTCAAACAACTGTTCATAGAGTTTGGATTTGCCAATACATGCAGCCCCTAGTTTCATAAGAGGCTGTGGAATATAAATAAAATATGCTTTTTTTCCGATGCCCTGTTTTAAATATTGCACCAACTCACGTATCGAAATACTGGTTTGATCTGCCACTAAAAAGGTTTGATTGGCTGCATTTGGATGTTCAATACAGGTTTGAATAAAGTCTACCAAGTTTTCTAGTGCGACAAAGGTGCGTTTATTGTTTGTGCCTGCAAAAGGTAAAGGTAAATTGCTCGCAACTAGTTTGAGTAACCGAGCAAAGTTACCTGGTGCATGAGCAGCATAAACTAAGGGTGGACGAATAATAACTAATTCTGTGGCTGTTCCCGCAAATAGTTTTTTAAGTTCATGTTCGGCTTCGAGTTTAGAAACCGCATAATCTGCATGAGGTTGTGGTAAAGCATCTTCTGTAAATGGTTGCTGCAGCGTCACTGAACCATTTACACCGATAGAACTCATAAATATAAAGCGCTTTACTTTTTTTTCTAAAGCCTGGCGCGCCAGTTGCAAAGTGCCCTCAACATTGACTTTGCGAAACTCAGTTAATGGGTCTGTGGTTTGATCATTTAGAATATGAGCACGACCTGCTAAATGAATAATGACGTCTATATTTTCAGGTAAGTCTGCTGCAAAAATATTAGCAGCAACAAGTTGTTGGATATTTGCAGAAAGTACATGATTCTGAGTGCGGACTAAAGCAATCGCGTCATACACACTACTCACCCGTTCAGTCAGAGCTGTACCTACAAATCCTGCTGCACCTGTGATTAAAACTCTCATTATTTTAAAGACCGCTTTGATAATACTTGAGTATAGACATCCAATGTTTTATGCAGCATCGTATTAAAACTAAATTTAGTTTCATATAGGTATCGACTGTTTGAACCTAATTGTTGACGCAAGTTCTTATTCATAATAAGTTCTGTAAGCGATTGAACTAAAATATCTATATTTCCTTTGGGAATAAGATATCCATTTTCAGAACTCACACTTTCATTTACACCACCTACATCAGAGGAAATAATAGGTAGAGATGCACTCATGGCCTCCAGTATAGTTAAAGGAAAGCCTTCATAATTTGAAATTAATATGAAAATATCAGCCTGATTCAAAAACTCTTTGACTTTAAAACTTTGTCCATGAAAAATAATTTTTGAATCCAGTTCTTCATTTTTAGCCAATTCTTGGCATTTTTCAAGATTTGGCCCATCACCTAAAAAATCAACTTGCCAGTTTAAGTGTTTAGGTAATTTTGAAAGAGCACGTATAAGAAAGTATTGATCTTTGGGATCCTCAAAACGTGCAACCATAATCAACTTAACTCTAAAATTAGTTTTTTTAATTGCTAAATTTTTGATATCAGGTACACCATTATGAATCGTTTGAACTAATTCTGGTGTTCCAACCTGATACTTAAATCCATGGTATCGATCATATTCTGAAACAGTAATAATATGATCTGAAAGTTTAGCCATAAAACGTTCTAAAGTAGCATATATTTTTTGTTTTTTAGGACTCACACCGTCTGTAAAAGCCCAACCATGAGCTGTAAATACTACAGGTAAGTTTAAGGATTTAGCTGCTAAGCGACCTAATAAACCAGCTTTACTAGAGTGGCAATGCACAATATCAGGATTAAGTTGTTTCAAGTACTTTTTAATTTCCCAAAAACCGAGTACATCGTGTGTTAAAGATACTTCTCTTTTTAGGTGTTTCAATGAACTAAAATTTATATGATTTTTTTTAAGTTCTTCAGTAAAAGTGCCTACTCCGCCTACTAATATATGAACCTGATGACCTTGACTCATCATACCTTTTACTAGCTCAAGCAAATGTATACTTGCACCACCCAGTACATCAGAACGCGTAATAATATAAACAATATTAAACATAGCTACTAATCTGCATGAATGACTTGATTTAAAACTTCTTGTAAATCCTTCTTCAAGATATCAGATTCAAAAGATTTATTTCTTCGATTAGCTAGTTTTTGAAGGTTGCCTGTATAAGACATGATATTCACAACTAGAATTTTTAAGTAAATTTTTACTACTTCTGTATTAAATTTATTACCATAGTAATTAGTATATATCTTCAATGTATCATTATAAGAATTTATAATTTTATCTTTTGAAAGATTACCTTCTTCTCTATAATATAAAAGTAGATCAGGTAAAACAGCTGCATTAAAATCTTTTTTTATTATAGCTCTAGTCCATAATTCAAAATCTTCTGCCCTAGGATACTCTACAGAATATTGATTTCTTTCATACCAAGACTTTCGAGCCATTACTGATGGATGGACTATTGGATAACTCAGACTCAGGCTAGAAAAGTTATCATATAGTTGATTAACACATCTAAATCCTTTTACTTTATTTTTACTATCTATAGAGATAAGTCCACTAGAAACTAAATCATATTTTAGATTCTCTTCTAAAAAACTTAACTGTTTTTCTAGCCTTTGAGGATGCATAACATCATCTGCATCCATACGTGCAATAAAATTACCCTTTGATTCTTTAATTAATTGATTTAGACGATAAGGTAATTTTTTATTTTCACCGTCAGAAATAATACGAATTCTTTTATCTTTGGCTACAAAATCTTGAGCTATTTTTAGCGAATTATCAGTAGACCCATCATTGACTAGGATTAGCTCCCAGTAAGGATAAGTTTGAGCTAATATAGATTTTATTGTATCAGCTAAATAAGCTTCAGCATTATATATTGGAATACCGATTGATATAAAAGTAATATTTTTCACTTAAAAAATCTCAAAAACTGGGTTAACAAGGTAAGGGGTTAAATTACTAAATCTAGTTGTAGTAAGATAGTAAAATATTACCATACACATATAAAAAACATATACAACAAAACTTGTTTTAAATTTTGAAACTAATATAGGAATCAAAAAAATCAACATAGGTGTAAAATAGTTCAACATTCTCTGCGGGCCAGATGGGTTTGTACCAAGTAAAGCAATAGGTATCATAAACAACAACCCACATAAATACACTTGTTCAAAAATCTTATAATTATGATTTAAAAATCTCTCCTTCCTACCTAGGAAATACAATAATAAGCCCAATATAAAGTAAAACATTAATAAAATATAACCTCCACTACTTTCACTTACTTGAGCATATTCTTCGTATCGAGAATTTTGTTCCGCAAAGTAGGAGATCAATATTCCACTAATTAAAAAAGAAGAAAGAAAAGTTATAAGCATTTTATATTCTAATCTAAGTTTCATATGAACCAAAAAGTAGAATGGCAACATAACCCATGCAGACGTATGAAATAGAGAAGCAATAACAATTAATAAAAAATATTTTAATTTATTTTTATTTATAAGATATGGCAATGCTAAAAAACATACTGCCATTGCGATACCTTGACGTAAACCATTAAATAAAAAAGTATAAAACCCAAAAGTAATATAAATAAAAACTGACAAGATATAATTATTAGAAAATCTTTTTATAACAAACAAATAAATTGAAATCACAAACAATGCACTAGTAAAAAATAACCATAAGTAATTATCTGTGATATTCAACAAAGAATATTCAATAAATTGATAACCCAACTCTATCTCTGGATTAAATTCATAGTAATGAGCAGATAATGAATTTCTAAATTTATCAGTATAGACAACTGTATCTGTCCCAACAGAAAAATTACGTATACTAAAAAAAGTAACCAACACAAATAAAGGGAAGAAAACGGCTTTTCGAGAAAAAGACACTTGTTCTATCCAAATCCAAAAAATAACCATAAATAATATAAAAAAATAAGGTAGCATAAAGTTATCTCAAAAAATCCTTTATTCTTTCTAAATTTTTTATACCTAAAAATTTTAGTAAAAAACCCTGTATAATATATTTAATTTTAACAATTATCCGTGTTTTTGTCAGAAAAACTTTTTTAAAATAATTAAAATATTTTAAATTATTAAATTGCAAATCATTATAAAAAACACCTAGTAATTTACTTTCATCTTCACAAAAAAGATTATTATAATAATTTTTCCGAATTTCAAATATTTCTTTTGACTCCTCAAAATCATAATATCCCTTTTTAGAAAAATCCATATAAATATCGAATGCAATTTCTTCACTATATAGTTTTTCTATTACTATTTTTTTATTTGATTTCGTTACACTATTTGAATGTTGTCTATAAAAATACAGATTATCTTGTAGATTGTAAAAATCAAATTTCAAACTAGCGCGCTGCAACCAATTATAATCTGCTGAACCAATACGATTAAATAAAATATCAAAATCCCCTATAACCTCATATATTTCTCTTTTAAATAAACACCCACCCCATACTATAGGCACTATTTTACTATTCATAAAATTAAGAGGATACTCTGGATTACTAATAACACCTACAACCTTACCATTAATTAACAATCCAACATTACAACTAACTAAATCAACATTTTTTTCTACAATTTTATCGATTTGCTTTTGCAATCTATCTTTTGAAGAGTAATCATCTGCATCTTGTAAAGCTATATAATCTCCTTTTGCTTTTTCCAAAAGTCTATTAGTAGTAATTAAATTACCTAAGTTATTAGTATTTTTTAATACTATAATTCTATTATCTGCAAAACTATTTATTTTTTTAAAAGTATTATCTGATGAACCATCGTCACAAATAATTAACTCAAAATTATCATATGTTTGATCCAAAATACTTTGAATTGCCTCTTCGATAGTATCTTCTGCATTATAAGCCGGCATAATGACCGAAATCATATTTTTCATTATATAACCTTCACCCCTAATAATCTTTTAAAATCTAGAATTGACGGCTTAAATAAAAATCTTTTTAAAATTTTATTTTTTTTAATAGTTATATTAGGATAATTAAACAAATGACATTCAAGTAAATTTAATTGCATTAAACTTAAGTTATGTTTTTCACAAAAAAAATTAAAGGCCAATAATATATTACTACATTTTTTTGTGGAAATTCTTTCATGAGGATGACTTATATCTACAATATAACTTTCATTGATTACAAGTTCTGCATAGCATATATTATTTTTCAATAATCTATAAAAACATTCAAAGTCTTGCCATGCGGGCATATCTGAATCAAACAAATTATTTTCCATTAATCTAGTTTCTGTAAAAATCTGATTACCCGTATAAAAAAAATATAGCAAATCATTTGCACTCACTTTCTTTTTAAGAAATATCTTTTTGAAAGTACTTAATGGCTGAGAAATACCTTTTTTAGTTTTTCTTCTATATAAGCTGTATAAAACTTTTGTATTATTATCTTTAGTTTCCCACTTATTCATAAAATGATTTATTCTATTTTCTTCAAAATAATCATCATCATCTAAACCAGTAATAAATTCACCTTTTGCATTTTCGATTGCAATATTTCGACTAACACATGCCCCGCTATTTTTTTCTTTTATAAAATATCGAATGCGTGAATCTTGTTTACTTATTTCTTCCAAGTATTCATGTGTACCATCATTAGAGCAATCATCTACAATAATAATTTCTAAATTTTGATAAGTTTGCTGACGTACAGACTCAACTGCACGTTTTAATAGTTCTACACGATTAAAAGTAGGAATATATACGGTCACTAATGGATTGGACTGCTCTAAACTCATTATCAATTCTCCCCGAACAAATCTCGCGTATAAACTTTACTTGAGACTTGCTCTAATTCTTCACTTACTCTATTGGCAAGAATCACATCCGAACTAGATAAAAACTCGTTTAAATCATTCTGTAAAGTGTAGTGCTCAAATTTTCCCTGTTTTAAAGTAGGTTCATAAATTTGGATTTGAACATTGTACTCCTCTAACTCACGAATAATATCTTGAATAGCCGAATCTCTAAAATTATCAGAACCAGCTTTCATTGTTAGACGGTAAACGCCCACAATATTTGGACGCTTTTTTAAAATCTCTTTTACAATAAATTGTTTACGAGTCTTGTTAGAGTGAATAATTGCCTGAATTAAATTTTGTGGAACATCTTTATAATTGGCTAACAATTGTTTTGTATCTTTTGGTAAACAATATCCGCCATATCCAAATGAAGGGTTATTATAATGCTGACCAATACGTGGATCTAGTCCGACCCCTTGTATAATATCCAAGCTATTCAATTGTTGTTTTGCACAATAAGTATCTAACTCATTAAAATAAGCGACACGCATAGCCAAGTAGGTATTAGAAAATAACTTTACAGCCTCAGCTTCAGTAGCATCCATACATAGAACTGGTGCATTACGTTCCATTGTTGCATTCAAGTACAGCTGTGCGATTTTTTCAGCACGCTGGGACTTTTCACCTACAATAATTCGGGAAGGATATAAATTATCATAAAGCGCTTTTCCTTCACGTAAAAACTCTGGCGCAAAAACAATCTGCTCTGTTTCAAATTTTGCTTTAATTTGCTCTGTATAGCCTACAGGTATAGTAGATTTTATAATAATGGTTGCAGTATTATTTAAAGGTAAAATTTCTGCAATCACACTCTCAATAGAAGATGTATCAAAATAATTGGTTTCAGAATCATAATTTGTTGGGGTGGCGATAATAATATAGTCGGCCTTTTCATAAGCCTCTACCTTATCTATTGTTGCTTTTAAGCTTAATTTTTGTGCAGCAAAAGCTTGTTCAATATAAGTATCTGCAATAGGAGATATCTTTTGATTAATTAAAGCAACACGACTTTTTTCAATGTCTAAACTCGTTACTTCGTGCTGACGAGCAAAGAGTACGGCATTAGATAAACCTACATAACCTGTGCCAACCACACAAATATTATATTTTAACATTTTAACTTACTTCACTACTTAGACTATGACTTGCTTTAAGTTGCAGTATCAACTTATACATTCTAACAGATGAAACTAATAGAATAATAAACCAAGTTATTTTAAAAACCCAATTAAGTTTTTCCTGAAAGATAGCATTTGCAATAGCCAATCCGACAATTAAGAATACGATACAATAAACTTTTTTACGTGGAAAACTTTTCCATGCTATTACAGAAAGCTCAGTTCTTAATACAAAAAACGTTAAAAATGCCAATCCACTGCTAATACTTGCCCCTAATGCACCCAACTTGGGAGTTAAAAGATAGTTAAATAATAGAGCTGAGCAAAAAGCGCTTAAAGAAGCATAAAGGGACAAATATGATTTTCTACTAATCCCAATTCCCACAACAGTTGTTTCAGAAAGTGTATATAACAATGGAGCTACTAATGCTGGCAAAATAATATATTGAACTAAATTATATTGTTCTGGCAAAACCAATGTAATTAAATTTGAAAATAAACCTACTAGAGAAAAAATAAAAACAATAATTATGGTTAAATACCAAGTAATATCATGAATTTTATCTAAATTTTCATTATTTTTAATCCACTTATAGACTGTAGGAGCCCATACGGTTGAAAATATACTTTGTACAATAATCGCAATAGCAGCAAAACTTGTGGCAACTGAATAAATTCCAAGTTCGTTAAAATCTGAAAAAACTTTCAAGAATAAACGATCAATTGAGTTCAACCCCCAAAAGGCAAGTCCACCAACAATTAAAGGCATACCAAATTTAAGTAAAGGTTTTAATTCATTTAAATCGATTTTTATATTATTAATTCCTAGCCATTCATGACGCGTATTCCATGCAAATATAGAACATGCAATAAGTGCTGATAGCACTTGTGCATATAACAAATAAATAAATTCATGATGATTATATATGATTACAAAATTTAACAAGAAAAAAATATTAAAAAATTTTGGCCATATTTGACTCATAGAAAAAAGAAAACCTTTTTCCTGCATTCTTAAAATTAGAGAAAAGAAACGTATTAAATAGTTTGCAATAAATAAAACAATAACTAAAAAGCTGATCAACCAACTTTGTGTATCAAACAATAATTCTGAAAGAAGATAGGGATGAATAATTAATATAAAACTTACTAAAAGTACTAGATATAACCCAGGGAAAGTCGTTTGTTTCCATAATTCTGATTTATTTTCTTTTTCATGATATTCTCTTACATAGGCTTGATCTAAACCTAAACTAAATAGCATTGTAGTAAAACCTAAAACAATCTGTAATAATGCTATCCGACCAATATCCTCAGTGCTAAAAAACCATGCTGTTAAGGGAAGTGTAATAAACCCCAAAAAGGCCCCACCTATAGGACCCACTGCAAAACCAGCAATTTTTCTAACATTCACTAAAATTACTACTCAAAATATTTATAAATAGAAGCTACAACCATTTCAACTTCAGAATTTGTCATTCCATACCATAGTGGTAATCGGATTGTTTTTTCACTTTCAGAAGTAGTAAAATTATCACACCCATGAAATTTAGTTACCTTTTCACCAAAAGGTGACGAATGTAGTGGAACATAATGAAAAACGGCGGAAATATCTGATTTTTTTAAATGCTCCAATAATTCTGTTCTTTGAGTAAGATCCTTGACCTTTATATAGAACATATGAGCATTATGCTTACATTCATTCGGTATATTCGCCAAACTTAAAAAGTTTTGATCTTCTAACGGTTTCAAGGCTTGATAATAATTATTCCAAGTTTTTAATCTTACCTCATTTATTTCATTGGCTCCTTCTAATTGTGCGAATAAATAAGCAGCCTGTAGTTCACTTGGTAAATAGCTGCTACCAATATCACTCCATGTGTATTTATCTACCATACCACGGAAAAACTGACTTCGGTTTGTTCCCTTTTCACGAATAATTTCAGCACGTTCTATGAAGTTTTCATCATTAATCAGTAACAAACCACCTTCACCACCGCTAGTATAGTTTTTGGTCTCATGAAAACTATATGTACCTAAATGCCCAATAGTGCCTAATGCTTTACCTTTATATGTAGACATCATCCCTTGAGCAGAATCTTCAACTACAAATAAATTATATTTATGTGCCAATGACATAATAGTATCCATCTCACACGCAACACCTGCATAGTGGACTGGCACAATAGCTTTAGTTTTATGCGTAATCGCGGCTTCTATTTTTGTCTCATCAATGTTCATCGTATCGGGACGAATATCAACAAATACTATTTTTGCTCCTCGTAACACAAAGGCATTAGCAGTGCTCACAAATGTGTAACTTGGCATAATCACTTCATCACCTTGCTTGATATCAAGCAAAATTGCAGCCAATTCTAATGCATGTGTACAAGATGGCATTAATAAAGTTTTTTTACACAATAAGTGCTGCTCAAACCATTGCTGACATAATTTAGAGTATTTTCCATCACCAGATAGTTTTTTACTTTCAATAGCATCTACAATATATTTGATTTCTGTTCCAAGCACAGGTGATTTATTAAATGGTAGCATTTGCATATCTCATAAATTTATAGGATTCTTTACCACAGTTAAACATTAAATCTAAAATACTCACACTGTGTTGAAATTCTCCCCATAACTGAGGGTATTCAGAATAATTAGGATACTCAAACCACTCAAGTTGAATTTTACTTTTATCAAAAAGAGCTTGGTCAATATAATCTTTCGCAGCAGGCCCAGAGACATAAACGTCTGCTTTAGATTTTTCACATAAATCCACAAGTCTTTCTGTTTTCCCCTCTATTAACCCATAATCCCAACAATACGTAATAGGAGTTAAAATACCTAAATAATTACAAATAGATTTTATTAAGCTTACATTTAACTCTGTAAGTGAATTTAAACTTTCATCCATTAAAATAGGTTTGATAAAAGAAAAAATTTCTTCAAAAAAAGGAGATTTTTTATAGTTAGCTTCTAAAACCTTACAATGCTTCTCTCGCCAATTATTATCTATAAATAGCACTTCTCTTATTTTACGATTAGTATTAGAACCTACAGGAATTGACAACCAATAGAGTCCTTGAGGAGTTTTGATTTTATTTCGATTACGCCAATCCCTTGTAGTAAATTGCATATCATCATAAATAATAAATTCATCGACATAAGAAATAAGATCAAAGTATCCTTTCCAAGGAATATAATTTGATTGCAAGATTGCCACTTTTTTCATGAAATTTTTATACCCTCTTGATGATATCCTAACATTTTAGAAGGACTACCTATCCATTTACTACAATTAACAGTATTACTTAATTGAAGTGATTTAGCACCTATTAAACTCTCATTCAATATATGTAGATTTTGTAATATTGTACTATTAAAACCAATAAAACATAAATCTTCTATTCTTGTAAAACCACCAATAATAGTTCCTGCTGCAATAAAATTATGATTACCAATTTTACTATCATGACAAACCACAACAGATGACCAAATAATATTATTATTTCCTATTTGTGCATTTGGTTCTATTATTACACCATGTAGTATTGCATTATTCTCACCTAACTTTATATTAGGAGAAAGAATTGCCTTTGAACTCACATAACTTACAAGATCATATCCTTTATTTTTTGCTTTATTAAACATATGCTCTCTGGCTCTCATATTTCCATAGCCAATAGCAACAAACATCTTAAAACTATCAATTTTAAAATCTTTCTCTATGGTTTCAAACTCATAAACTTTTAATCCATAAATTTCTTTATCACTTATATATTTTTTATCAGCACAAAACGCAACTACATCAAAACTAGTATCGCTTTTAAAATACCAATATATTTGTTTAGCAAAATCGCCATTGCCATAAATAATAATTTTTTCCATTATAGAATTTTCGCCCATTGATTTTTCAAATTTTGCAATGAAAAATATGCCATCAAGATTTCTGAATTTTTTTCCGGTGAAAAATTTTCAAAGATATCCAGATCTTTTATATCAAAAGTTTTTACATTTAAATTGTTGAAAAACTCTTTTTGTGTTGTACCCTCTTTCAAATACACTTTTTTTCCCATAGCCAAAAGATTAATGGTATTTCCCATAGCTTGTTGTCTTTGGTGATTAAATACAGCAATATCGATATTTTTTAAAAAACATATATATTCATTATATGGTATAAATTCAGTTATACCGATAAATCTATCGCCAAATAGTGATTTTCCATAATCAATAACTTTTTTTGCATAATCTTTATCACCATAGGATAAAGGCACATAGATCTGAATATCTTCATTTTTAAATTTAGCAAGTTTATCTAAAGCATCAAAATGATTATTCGTTGGATCAGCAGAATTTCCGACCAAAATATTGATATTTTTTTTATTATTTTCAGATACTGGAATGTTACTAGCAATAACATTGCTTAAATATCCAATTGTTTCTATGTATTCCCCCCTAGCACCATAATGTCTACGTGCCAAATCAACATCACCCTTCACATAAGTTAATAAAAAACCTATGCGCTTAATAACAAAGCCTCTTATCATTTCTTTAAGTTTATATTTCAGACTATTTTTAGGAAACATGAAAGAATATAGATCCCCCCCCCATATTACCCAATAGCATTTTTTAAGGAGATAAGGATTACAAGCTAAAATTATGAAAACATTAAAATTTAATAGACTATGTAAAATTATCTTGTCTGCTGAGCACATCAACCTGAGTAGCAACAAATATCCTCTTCGACCACAATGCTGAAAAGTTTGAGAGTCCGATTCATATGAATATTTTTCAGCATCGCCCAACATATAAAACTGATTTTCCTCTATGGGAAACTCATCTCTAACGAAGTTTAAAAATGGGGGAATAAATTTATCTAGAAGACAAACATGTAAGTTACTAGACATTATTAATCCACTAAAGAAATTAGATATTGACCATAATCATTTTTACTCATGCTCTGACCAATTTCTAAAACCTGTTCTTTACTCAGCCAACTATTATTCAGGGCGATTTCTTCCAAGCACGCGACTTTATAACCCTGACGTTTTTCAATGGTTTCTACAAACTGAGCAGCCTCCAGTAAGCTTGCATGTGTGCCTGTATCTAACCATGCAAAACCACGTCCAAGCAGCTCTACATTTAAATCACCACGCTCTAAATACATCTGGTTTACAGTTGTAATTTCTAACTCACCACGTTCAGAAGGCTTCACTTGTTTCGCAATTTGAATCACATCATTGTCATAAAAATACAAACCGGTGACTGCAAAGTGAGATTTAGGTTGTTTAGGTTTTTCTTCTAGAGAAATTGCGCGTTTTTGTTCGTCAAATTCAACCACACCAAAACGCTCAGGGTCTTTCACCTGATAGCCAAATACCGTTGCACCTTTTTGACGTGCGACGGCTTGACGTAGCATTGGGGTAAAACCTTGACCATAAAAAATATTGTCGCCAAGTACTAAGCAAACATTCCTATCCCCAATAAAACTTTCACCAATTATAAAAGCCTGTGCCAAGCCGTCTGGGTTAGGTTGGACGGCATATTCAAGCTGAATTCCAAATTGAGCACCATCACCCAATAAACGTTTAAAACCATCTATATCTTCAGGAGTACTAATAATGAGTACTTCACGAATACCTGCAAGCATAAGTACAGAAAGCGGGTAATACACCATTGGTTTATCATAAATAGGCAATAATTGCTTAGATACACCCTTAGTAATGGGATATAAACGTGTACCTGAACCGCCTGCTAAAATAATACCTTTTGTTGTATTTGACATTATGAATTTACACCTAATCTTTCGCGTTGGTAACTGCCATCTTGCACTCGATGACACCAGTCCAAGTTATTTAAATACCATTCTACCGTTTTACGGATTCCCGTTTCAAAAGTTTCTGTTGGCGTCCAGCCTAATTCATTTTGAATTTTTGTAGCATCAATCGCATAGCGTAAGTCATGCCCAGGGCGGTCTTTTACAAATGTAATCAGTGATTCATAAGTTTGACCGTTGGCTTGTGGTTTTAACTCATCCAAAATTTTACAAATGGTTTTGACCACCTCTATATTCTGCTTTTCATTATGACCACCAATATTATAGGCTTCCCCCACTACACCTTCGGTCACCACTTTATATAAAGCACGTGCATGATCTTCTACAAATAACCAATCCCGAATTTGCTGACCATTCCCATATACAGGTAAAGGTTTAGCATCCAGTGCATTTAGAATCACCAAGGGAATCAACTTTTCAGGAAAGTGATATGGACCGTAATTATTCGAGCAATTAGTCACAATTACAGGCAAACTATAAGTTCTGTGCCAAGCACGAACTAAATGATCAGAACTGGCTTTAGAGGCAGAATATGGAGAGCTTGGCGCATATGAAGTCGTTTCAGTAAATAAATCTGTCGTGACTTCTAAGTCACCATAAACTTCATCAGTTGAAATATGATGAAAACGAAAGTTTTGTTGCGCTTCAGCATCAAGCCCCATCCAATACTTTCGAGCAGCTTCCAATAAAGTATAAGTTCCCACAATATTAGTTTGAATAAATGCTGCAGGACCATCAATTGAGCGGTCTACATGCGACTCTGCAGCTAAATGCATAATTGCATGAGGTTGAAATGCATCTATTGCAGCTGTAATTTGTTCTGTATCACAAATATCAATTTGTTTGAACTCATAGTTCGGGTGTTGATCAATTTCTTTTAACGACTCTAAATTGCCCGCATAAGTCAGTTTATCGATATTTAGAACTTGGTTATTGGTATTTTGAATAATATGGCGAATCACCGCTGAACCAATAAATCCTGCACCGCCAGTCACTAAAATTTTCATAGTTTCCTTTATTATAAGCGTATATCTACATCTGTATGATTTAAAATATATTTTAAATCGTATAAAACATATTTTTCTTTAGCCAATGCTTTAAATTCATCTATAGACATCTGTTTAAATTGATCATGCGCAACTGCTAAAACAATGGCATCATATTTACCGTTCGCCAAACTAGCAACAGGATCTATACCATATTCCTTTGCAGCGTCTAACGGATCCACCCATGGGTCATAAATATCTAAATCTAAATCATATTCTTTTAAAGCTTTGACCATATCTACAATTTTAGTATTGCGAATATCTGGACAGTTTTCTTTAAAACTCAAGCCCATCACTAAAATTTTTGAACCAACCACTTGTATACGCTGCTTCACCATCTCTTTAATCAATTGTGTTGCAACATATTCACCCATACGGTCATTTAAACGACGTGCCGCTAAAATAATTTCTGGATGCAGGCCTAAAGATTGGGCTTTATGGGTTAAATAATATGGGTCTACCCCAATACAGTGCCCACCCACCAAACCAGGGCGGAAAGGTAAAAAATTCCACTTGGTTCCTGCAGCCTGCAACACAGCTTCAGTATCTATACCCAATTTATTAAAAATAACGGCCAATTCATTAATTAAAGCAATATTCACATCACGCTGGGTATTTTCAATGACCTTTGCAGCCTCTGCCACTTTTATACTTGGTGCTTTATGCGTACCTGCAGTCACAATCAGTTGATAGACTGCATCCACAAAGTCTGCAACTTCTGGGGTGGAACCCGAAGTTACTTTTAAAATATTGGTCACACGGTGCAGCTTATCGCCTGGGTTAATCCGTTCTGGGCTATAGCCTGCAAAAAAATCCTGATTGAATTTTAAGCCTGACACTTGTTCTAAAACTGGAATACAGGCTTCTTCGGTAGCACCGGGGTAAACGGTAGACTCATACACCACCACATCGCCTTTTTTAAGTACTTTCCCAATACTGGTAGAGGCTTTAATGAGCGGGGTCAAATCGGGTTGTTTAAACTCATCAATTGGGGTTGGAACAGTCACAATAAAAAAGTTGCAGCTGCGTAAGTCATCTAAATTGGCTGAATAGCTTAAATGTATCGCTTGTTTAAGTTCTTCTGAAGACACCTCTAAAGTATGATCTTGCCCACTCTGTAATTCTTGTATACGTTTTTGCTGAATATCAAATCCCACAACAGGCAGCTGCTTGCCAAATTCAACCGCTAAGGGTAAACCGACATAGCCTAAACCAATAATGGCAATTTTTAGGTCTGAAAGCTGTAGCATTTGAGCGCCTTTAAATTTATATCTGTATTTTATGAAGAATGAATCTTTCGGCAGGAATACTAGCAGAAATTTATGAAATTTCTATTATGATTTGTGCTCAAATTACTTGAAACAGGCCATAGTGTATATTTTTTGTGAATATTAACTTTTTTATTCAGAAGCAGTTCATAATTTCGGAACTTTATCCTTTTATACTTTAAGGGCGTCTACTCGATTATGCAAATCGATTACAAATTGCTATGTACCTATTTTATAAGTTCGGTAAAATGACAGCAATTTATCCACTACGATTTTAAAAAATTAATAATGGGATCTCGCGTGCGACACTTTCAACTGGCTATTTTATTGGCATGTGGCATTGCCACTACGGGGTGCGCTGTCACCTCTGGTTTACAAACCTACGACTTACCTCACGAAGGGGTTTACACCACCGACTTGGGTACAGCGGTCAATGTGATTAAACTCACCCAAGACTCAATGCTTGCGGTGCAACCTGCTGTCCACAATATTCAACAAGACTATGCGCATTTATTTCATACACCACAGCGTCAATATACCTTAAGTTCAGGCGATATTCTCTCTATCTATTTATGGGCATATCCTGAAATTTCTGGGAGTAATTCTGATCCGAATAATGGTTATCAGATTGACTCACAGGGTTATATTCGGTTTCCCATTATTGGGCGTTACAAGGCGGCTGGTAAGTCTTTAGCGCAAGTGAATCGTGAGTTACGTGGTCAATTGGCACGTTATTTAAAAACCCCAGACGTGATTGTGCGGGTGCTGTCTTACCAAGGGCAGCGATACTCGGTACAAGGCAATGTTATGAAAGGTGGGCAGTTCTATTTAAATGATCAACCTGTAAGTGTCTATACCGCCTTAGGTATGGCAGGCGGGGTCAATGCCCAACAAGGTGACAATGCTTCTATGACTTTAGTGCGTCAGGGGCGTAGCTATCAACTCAATACCGTAGAGTTGGAAAAAGCAGGCTTGTCATTGCACAACTTACTCATCCAGCCGAATGATACCTTGTATGTCAACAACCGTGAAAATCAAAAAATTTATGTGATGGGTGAATCGGGTAAAAATCAATCGCTCCCTATGCGTGATCAAGGCATGAGCTTAAGCGATGTATTGGGTGAAAGCCTAGGCTTAAACCCACTGTCTGCCAGCCGCAGTAAAATTTATGTGGTCCGCAGTCAACCCAATGCAGCACATACTGAAGTCTATCACATGGATTTAACCAGCATTGCCGACTTTGGTCTGGCCAATCAGTTTAAAATGCGCAGCAATGATATTGTCTATGTCGATGCTTCAGGCTTGGCACGCTGGCAACGTGTCGTGAATCAGATTATTCCATTCTCAAATGCTTTATATAACCTAGATCGTTTGGGGAACTAATGAAAATTAATCACATTTTGGTGGTGTGTATTGGCAATATTTGCCGTAGCCCCATGGCAGAATACTTTTTAAAACAGCAGTACCCACACTTACAGATTGAATCTGCAGGTATTTCAGGCTTGGTGGGTCATGCAGCCGATGACAAAGCCTGTTTATGTATGCAACGTCACGGCATCGACATGAGTCCACACGTGGCAAAAAAACTCAATGCAGACTTAATTAAAAAAGCCGACCTGATTTTGGTGATGAGCCAAAATCAACAAAAGCATGTGGAACAAACTTGGCCCTTTGCCAAAGGCAAAACTTTTAGATTGGGGCACTGGCAAAGTAAAAACGTTGCTGACCCATATCAGCACGATCAGGCCGTATTTGATGAGACCTGTGCGTTAATTCAAGCCTGCATTGCCGACTGGAAAAAATATATCTAGTTTATTGATATTCTAGTTGTTTTTAAAATTCTACTTTTTTGATATTTAAACTATGAGCCAAACCGCCAACACCGAAGATACCATTGATTTAAAGGAATTATTTTTTTCCTTAATCGCACAATGGAAAATGATTACCCTTTGCGTTCTACTCAGTATTGTCTGCGCTTTACTGTATTTAAGAACTACGCCAGACACCTATGCAGTAGATGCTTTGGTACAGGTTGAGGACAGTAAAGGGGCCTCTGCAGCATTATTGGGTGATTTGTCCAATATGATTGAGCAGAAATCACCTGCACAAGCTGAAATTGAAATTTTAAAATCACGTTTGGTGTTGGGCAGCGTGATTGACCATCTAAATTTAAATATTCGCGTTTCGGGTACAGAAGACAGTTTCTGGAATCGTTTAATTGCCAAGCATGAATATGACAGTGAATATTCATCTCAGTCAGTGCTATTTAAAGACAATCAAAAAAGTTTTGATATCCGCCAGTTCGATATCCCGCAATATTTTCAAGATAAAAACTTAATTTTAAAATTTGCACAAGGCAAATACAGCCTAACCGATGCAGCAACCGAACAGGTGGTTTTTTCTGCACCTTTAAACCAAGCCAGTCAATTACAGTCTGAATTTGGGCTGTGGAAAGTCGCAATTTTTAGTCAAGACAGCTTTAACACTGCCTATAACATCCAAAAACAAAGCTTACCTGCTGCCATGAAAAGCTTAACTGCCAACTATTCAGTAGCAGAAAAAGGCAAGTTAACAGGCGTGTTGGGGCTGAATTACCAAGGGTCAGACAAACAACACATTACCCAAGTACTGAATGCCATTTTAGCAGCGTATAGCCAACAAAATATTGAGCGTCGTAGTGCAGAAACAGCACAGACCTTAAAGTTTTTGGAAGACCAACTCCCAGAACTTAAACAACAATTAGATGTCGCAGAACGTGAATTTAACCGTTTCCGCCAACAGTTTAATACAGTCGATGTGACCAAAGAATCTGAGTTGTATTTAACCCAAAGTATTACTTTGGAAACCCAAAAAGCGCAGTTAGAGCAACAAGTGGCTGAAGCTGCTGCCAAATACACCAATGAGCACCCTGTCATGCAGCAAATGAATGCGCAACTGGGTGCGATTAACAAACGAATTGCTGAATTAGACGGCACACTTAAACGCTTACCTGAACTACAACGCCAATATTTACAACTGTTCCGTGAAGTAGAAGTCAAACAACAGCTGTATACAGGCTTGCTTAACTCATACCAACAACTGCGGATTGCTAAAGCAGGTGAAATTGGTAATGTGCGTATTGTCGATACTGCAGTAGAGCCGATTGAGCCAATTAAACCAAAGAAATTACAAATTTTAATTTTGTCCGTTTTCTTGGGTGGCTTCTTGGGCACATTGTTGGCCTTACTGCGTAATATGTTGCGTTCAGGTATTAAAGACTCGAATCAGATTGAAAATGAACTGGATTTACCTGTTTATGCCACTGTGCCACGTTCACCTGTGCAAGAAAGCCGTATTAAAATTCTGAAAAAGAAAAAGAATATTCCTATTCTTGCGGTTAAAAACAGTGATGATATTGCCATTGAAAGCCTGCGCAGCATGCGTACTGCTATTCACTTTGCTTTAAGCAGTGCCAAAAACAATATCATTATGATTTCTAGCCCTGCACCGGAGTTGGGTAAATCGTTTATTTCAACTAACCTAGCCACCATTTTGGCGCAAAGTGATAAGCGCGTATTATTGATTGATGCCGATTTACGTCGTGGTTATATGCACAAATACTTTAATTATGACCCTAAGCCTGGCTTAACCGAATACCTGAATGGTCAGCAAGAGTTAGGCAGTATTGTACGCAGTACTGAGGTTGAAAATTTAAGCATCATCAGTCGCGGCAAAAGCCCTGCTAATCCGTCAGAGTTGTTGAGTACGCAAAAATTTGCAGATATGCTCACGCACTTGTCGAGCCAGTTTGACCATATTCTGATTGATACCCCGCCAGTTCTTGCGGTCACCGATGGGATTATTATTTCACAATATGCGGGTGTGAATTTGGTGGTGGCACGTTATGGCAAGACGCAAATGAAAGAGCTTGAACTGACTGTCAACCGCTTTGAACAAGCTGGCGTGAAAGTCAACGGCTTTATTTTGAATGATATTCAACGTGAAGCGGGCGGTTATGGCTATGGTTATAACTATGCCTATGCCTATAAAGCCAATAAGAATGAGGATTGATTTAATCAATCTGCACTGCTGGTGCTAGGCTTCCCCCTTTGTCAAAGATGAGCTATATATAGCAAAAGCCACCAACGTTAAAATCCCTCCTAACCTCCCTTTAAAAAAGGGAGGAATGTTTCATTACAAAGCCTCTGCTTGTGCTAGCCTCCCCTTTGAAAAAGGTGAGCTATATGCTCGTGCTAACCTCCCCCTTTATCAAAGGGGGATTGAGGGGGATTAAAAAAATCTAAAAAGATGAGCTATGTATGTCACAAGAAAGCTAATTAAAAATAAACCACTTTTTAAAACAAAGAATAAAAAACCATGCAACCCTATAACAAAAATTTAAAATATAACGCACGACAGTTAAGAAACAATATGACCGAAGCAGAACAAAAACTCTGGTTACGACTGCGTCAAAAACAAATCTTGGGCTTACAGTTTTATCGGCAAAAGCCTATTCTGAATTTTATTGTAGATTTTTACTGTCCTGCGGCAAGTTTAATTATTGAATGCGATGGCAGCCAACATTTGAACGAAAAAGGCTTAAAGTATGATTTATTACGTGATCAGGCTTTAACACAGTTAAATTTAACGGTGTTAAGATTTAACAATTTACAAATTTTGCATGAACTCGATGCAGTCGTCCAAACGATTGAAAATGTGATTTTAAGTCAACACGCTGATAATCCCTCCTAGCCTCCCTTTAAAAAGGGTGGGAGCATTTATTACAAAGCCCTTACTAGTGCTAGCCTCCACCGTTTACAGAAGAACTTTCTTCTGAAATTTACAACAATACTCAACAATTCAAATTGCAAAACTCCACTCAAAAACCTATCTTGGTTACAGTTTATAAACGCTGAGAATATATAAGCATGTTTGCACCTAAAGCGCTGCTGGCGACACTGGCATTAAGCTCATCCTTAACCTTTGCCCAAGGCATTGTCTTAAATAACCAAAACTTACGTACCGATTTAAACTGGCTAAATCAGCAAGGCGTCATTCAAATTAGTACGTCAACTTGGCCAATGAGCGGTGATGAAATTCAACGTGCACTTTCTCAAGCCAAAGTCAGCAACAACAATCATCAAAAAGTCATCGATGCAGTTGTGGCACATTTAAATGCTAATAACCAACTGCTCAAAGCCTCGCTTTTTGCAGAAACAGATCAAAAGAATATTCCACAGGCCTTTGGCGACCAACAAAAAGCACAATATCAAGCAGGTTTGGAACTCAATGCAGGCAATCAAAACTGGGATGCTAAAATTAGGGTCAATGCAGAAAAAGATCCACAAATTGACAACGATCAAGATGTCAATGTTGAAGGTTCGTATATTGCAGCCAAACTTTGGAATCAATGGCTCATTGCAGGGCAAATTCCAACATATTGGGGTCCTGCACATGATGGCAGTTTAATTCGTGGCGATGCTAGCCGCCCAGTTTACGGCGTAACTATGCAACGTGCTGAACAACAAGCTTTCAGCAACAAATGGTTATCATGGATTGGTCCATGGCAATATCAAGCCTTTGCAGGTCAGTTGCAGGATTATGATGCTGTACCCGATGCCAAATTAATTGGTTTACGTGTCACTGCACAACCGCTGCCTTATTTGGAATTGGGTGCTTCACGTGCCTTTCAATGGGGTGGTGAAAATCGTCCAGAAAGTTTTGACTCATTCTGGGATGCGGTGATTGGTAAAGATAATGTGTATGGAGATACTCCTAACCCATCTAACCAAGTGGCAGGCTTTGATGCACGCTTAAACCTACAGCCATTGCTACAAGTGCCAATGGGTGTTTATGCACAATATGCTGGTGAAGATGAAGCAGGCGGCTTACCTTCAAAAAAAATGTATTTGGCTGGGGTAGACTATTCATCAAGCTATCAGAATATGCCGTTCCAACTCTATACCGAATGGGCTGACACCCGTACCAACGGTAAAGCACAAGGTATCACTTATAATCACAGCATCTATACCGATGGTTTCTATCAACATGGTTATCCTTTAGCGCATGCTATTGGCGGTGATGGACAAATGATTTCAGTCGGTGGTGATATTCGTTTTGATCGTATGAACCGCGTGAATGCACGTATGTTGTTTGCTAAATTGAATGAATCAAACCGCGCAACCAACCAAGCTTTCCCAGAAAAAGATCAGTTAAAAGCTTTGGATTTGACTTGGACACACTATTTACGCCCAGATATTCCACTTAAACTGAATGGCTGGATCAGCGATTCAGATGTCCATGGCAATGATGGCGGTGCATCGATTGGCATTGAATTTCCTTTAGAAAAAGGGCTGTTTTCATATTAAGTCCATTTAAATTACAGCACACACTTTAGCAGTCTGTAAAATAAAAAATGGATGAAATCAGCACAGATTTCATCCATTTTATTTTGCATCATGCTCTAAAGCCCACACAGGCTAAACTTAACGTAAAATTTCAGGCAATCCCTTATAATTACGGTTTTTACCCAATTCAATTTTCATCTTTTGCAGCATTTGATACGGTTGTTGCTGCACAAACATATTCACAAAGCTTAAAGGAATGGCACCTTCAGGGTTGGCATAGCCATAGGTACTGACCTTTACTTTCTGATTGCCCAATTTCTGAAAGGTCCAGTCGCCTTCATAATCCTGAATGCGTACATAATCTGGGTTCAAGGGATAGCCCCCCTCAATGGCTTTATTTTGAATACTAACCATACCTTGAGCATCTTTACTCATTTTACCTTTGACCACCAAATCACGATCTTTTAGCGGAAAAGGAAAATCCAGCACCATATACAGCAAGAACTCACCTTTTTGGTCATCACGTGACAGGACTTTGACACTGCCCACATAAGGCACCCATTTCACGGCATGATCGACATCTAAAATTAAAGCAGCAGCTTTTTCTAAAGGTACATTGAAGGTGGTTTCGGCCTTATACAAAAACACCGGGCTAGACTGCTGTTGAAAGGTCCAGACTTTAATATTGTTTTTATGTATGCTCAGTTTGGCATGTTCAAGGCTTTGCGCATGCGTGATACAGCTACAGGCGATCATGCCAAGAATTGGCAGAATTTTTTTCATTATCTTGTGCATCTTATTTTAGTTTTATGTGGGGTCTGATGCGTCATCATCCATGACATCAGACCCTAGTTTTAACTGCAGATCACGATTTGTTCAAGCAGTTTTTATTATTTTATCGTCAGCGGCGATTTAAACTTGAATATCGTTAAAGCCAAGTACATCTTTCATGTCGTATTTACGGGCTTCACGTCCAACCACCCAAGCAGCTGCACGAACAGCACCTGCAGCAAAGTTCATACGGTTGGTGGCTTTATGGGTAATTTCCACACGCTCGCCATCGGCAATAAACATCGCAGTATGTTCACCCACAATGTCGCCACCACGAATGGTTTGGAAACCAATGCTCTTGCGTTCACGTGACCCTGTGTGTCCTTCGCGGCAGTAAACAGCATCGTGTTTTAAATCACGACCTAAGGTTGCTGCAATGGCCTCGCCCATCATTAATGCCGTGCCTGATGGTGCATCGACTTTATGACGATGATGCGCTTCAATCACTTCAATATCTACACTATCACCAAAGACTTTGGCTGCCAATTCCAACAGTTTAATAGATACGTTTACCCCAACTGAATAGTTGGCGGCATACACTACTGGCGTCTGTTGAGCCGATTCTTCTAAGAGTGCTTTTTGTTCATCATTCATGCCTGTGGTGCCAATCACAATCGCCACGCCTGCTTCACGGCAAAGTTTTAAGTGCTGTGCTGTCGCGGCGGGTGCGGTAAAGTCGATTACGACATCACAGTCAGCTAATACTTGTTCTAGGCTGCCCACGACTTTCACACCGAGTGTGCCCACACCTGCCAGCTCTCCCGCATCTGCCCCCAAGAGACTGCTTTCTGGGCGTTCGACTGCAGCTGCCAATTGGTAGCCTGCTTCTTGAACGGCTTGAATTAAGATGCGTCCCATACGGCCGCCTGCGCCTAATACACCAATGCGTGGAGTTGCTGACATAGCATATTCCTAAAATAGATTCTAAATTGTGCTTACTATAGCAAAACTCGCTGCCTAGACTAAGTTTGTCTGCCAAGTTTTTGGGTTTATTTTTATCCGAAAGCAAGCCGAGCTGTACTGCTGATGGTCACTTTACACACCTCAGGCAAACTTTTATCGAAGCGATGCTAAAAATTTATCTGAAAATGCTGATTTTTTATTTTTATTTCACAAATTTGCAAACTTGTATGCGCAGACTAGCCTGCACGAATGATAACAACTGCAAAAATTAAAGGGGATTTACATGCATTCGAAGAAAATTGTATTGGCATTATTGTTGGGCATGAGCACAGCATCCGTATTTGCAGAGCCTGCACTTCAAGAAGGTGATACGCTTGAAAGCCTGTCTAAAGTCCGTATTAGCGTGACGCTACAAGAACCTCTTGCTGTTGAAGTCGATGCATCTGAACTAGAAGAAACAGCACCAACGGAAAATGTGGTTGTTGCAACCGTTCAACCACAAACTACCGTTGAAACAGCAACGACTGAAATGGTGGATGTTTTAGAGATTGATGTACCTGAAGTCGAATAAGAGTACAGCAGATACAACAAAGGCGATCTTCAAGATCGCCTTTATTTTTGAGTTTAGATGAGGTCGTGCTTTGACATACCTAGCCTAGGTTTCCTTAATCAAACAAACGATCAAAGAAAGACTTCTTCTTTGGTGATGACTGACTGCCCTCACCTTCCATCGTCGTCTGTAATTCTTTTAACAATTCACGCTGACGTGCAGTTAAATTCACAGGTGTTTCCACCACAATACGGCAGAGCAAATCGCCCTGCATACTGCTACGCACAGGTTTTACCCCTTTACCACGCAAACGGAACAATTTACCCGTTTGTGTTCCCTCAGGCACTTTCAGACTCACGCGACCATCTAGAGTCGGAATTTCAATTTCCTTACCTAAAGCAGCATCGGCAATGCTGACAGGTACATCCATATATAGGTCGGCACCATCACGCTGGAAGATTTCATGCTCGCGCACCACTACTTCTACGTATAAATCTCCCGATTGACCATCACGAATGGCTTCACCTTTACCTGTTAAGCGTACGCGGTCGCCATTGTCCACCCCTGCAGGAATGGTCACTTCAAGAGTTTGTTGACGGTCTGACACCCCCGAACCATGACATTTTTTACATGGATTCTTGATGATTTTGCCCTGACCACGACAGGTACTACAAGTTTGCTGTACCGAGAAGAACCCTTGTTGCATGCGTACTTGACCCGCACCATGACAGGTTGGACAAGTTTCAACATCATTTGGATTTTCTGAGCCTTTACCATCACAAGCTTCACATGGCGCAGGTGCTGTAAAGGTGATGGTTTTCTTAACGCCTTTGACTGCTTCTTCAAGCGTCAATTCCATCACATAGCGTAAGTCTGAACCACGGCGTTGACGTTGCTGGCCACGCCCCCCCCCACCAAAGGCTCCACCGAAAATATCCCCAAACTGGCTAAAGATGTCTTCTGCACTAAAACCACCGAAGCCACCGCCGCCGCCCATACCACCTTCAAAGGCTTGATGGCCCATACGGTCGTACATGCTGCGTTTTTCGCTGTCTGACAGAACTTCATACGCTTCTGAAGCTTCTTTAAACTTCTCTTCAGCTTCAGGATTGTCCGGGTTACGGTCTGGATGATATTTCATCGCCAACTTACGGTAGGCTTTTTTAATTTCATCATCACTAGCGGTTTTAGAGACGCCCAAAACCTCATAATAATCACGTTTAGCCATGTCTGGCGATGCTCCTCACGGAATTCTATTTAAAACTTAACTGAAGTCTGAAATTGGGGTCAAACTGAGTTTTACAAGGGAAAGCTGTTAAAAATTTTAGCTGAAGTGCTTTAGATGAAGTTCAAGCCATTAGAACACAGCTTTATTTTTCAAAAATTTGGATAGCCCTTTAATCCAAGCATTGATTAAAAACAAGAAGGCAATCACGGCAAAGACGACACCTGCCACGGTGCAAGCTTTGACCCATAAAAAGGCATCCCAAGGAAAGAAGGCCAATGGAATAAACCACAATGCAGCAAACATTGCCAATACTGTATAAATCAGCACATTACGCATGATCCATAAAGCCTGTGCCTGTAACCAGACTTCAGTGCTATCGACCACAATCACTTTTCGTGCATACCAATACGCCAATGCACCACTCACCACAGTAAATAAAGCAAAAAACATAAACACGTAAGAGATCGCGACAGACCGGCGAAACTTTACCAAGTTATCTTGCTTCATAATGTGATTTAACCCCATCTGTGCCATGCTTTATTTTTTAATCTGGCGCATGCTGTAACGTATGCAAAGGCTGAAAAATATAAGGTGCTACTATATTGAAATTTTCCAAGTTTCGCACCCGTTATTATGTCACTTTTACAGATTATGTGGATTTTTTTTCACTTTAAACCACTGTGCATATAATGCAGGTAAAAAGAACAGGGTTAATAGGGTCGCGACAATTAATCCGCCCATAATCGCCACAGCCATCGGGCCAAAGAAAATACTGCGAGAAAGTGGAATCATGGCCAATACTGCCGCCAAAGCGGTCAGTACAATTGGACGACAACGGCGCACCGTAGCGTTAATAATCGCGTCCCACTGCGATTCCCCAGCCCGAATATCCTGCTCAATCTGATCAATTAAAATCAAAGAATTGCGCATGATCATGCCCGATAAGGCAATGGTGCCGAGCATCGCCACAAAACCAAAGGGTTTGTTAAACAGCAACAGGAACAATACCACGCCAATAATGCCTAGTGGAGCAGTCAAAAATACAATAAATGCACGTGACATGCTGCGCAGCTGAATCATCAACAAGGTCATCACCACAGCCAAGAAAAACGGCATACCCGCATTGACTGACTTTTGCCCTCGTGCCGACTCTTCAACCGTGCCACCCACTTCAATTAAATAGCCACTTGGCAACTTTTCACGCAGGGCCGCCATCGGTTCAGACAGTTCTGCCACCACCGTTGCAGGTTGCAAATTGCTACGAATATCACCACGTACGGTAATGGTCGGCAAGCGGTTACGATGCCAAATTAAACCCTCTTCAAAACGGTATTCAATCTGTGCAATTTGCGCCAACGGCACCGATGTTCCACGTGAAGTCGGTATGGCCAAGCTGCTTAAAGATGCGACATCTAGGCGCTCAGTTTGATCGCCACGTAAACGAATTTCAATCAGTTCACGTTTTTCACGATACTGATTGATTGCTGCGCCACTGATAGAGCTATTGAGGAAGTTAGCCAAATCCAGACTCGACACTCCCATTTGACGGGCACGGTCTTGATCAATCTGCAATTGAATGACTTTGCTCGGCTCACCCCAATCTAAATGCACATTGGTGCTGTTTGGGTTGGCACTGATGGTGGCTGCGACTTGCTGCGCCCATTGTCGTACTTGTGCCAAGTCTTCGCCTGACACGCGAAATTGCAATGGATAACCCACAGGCGGACCATTTTCCAATAACGACACGCGAGTACGCACCTCTGGCAATAACAAGCGAATTTGCTCTGATAAATTACGACGAATTTCATTGCGGTCTTCTAAGGACGATGCCAACACCACAAATTGGGCAAAACTGGCTTGCGGCAATTGCTGATCTAAGGGCAAATAGAAACGCGGTGAGCCTGTGCCGACATAGGCCACATAATTGTCGATACCTTGTTGTTGCGCCAAGAACTTTTCAACTTTTTTAACGGCTGCCTCTGTGGCTGTTAAAGACGCACCTTCTTCAAGTTTTAAATCGACTAAAATTTCTGCCCGATTGGAAGGTGGGAAAAATTGCTGTGGTACCAATTTAAACATCGCAATTGACAGTACAAATATGCCAACTGTGATTGCAATGACGGTTTTTCGATAGCGCACACAAGTATTGACCCAACTACGAAACACTTGATAAAAGCGGGTTTGATATGGGTCGTGCAATTCACCTACGTGCTGTAGCACAGGCTGCGGCTCAGCTTGTTTGCGTAAACGCGCCCAAAGACGTTGATACCATGGCACTCGCTGTGCATGGCGCTGAAAATCTGGCAATAATTTATCACCCAAATACGGCACAAATAATACTGCGGCAAACCATGACACTACTAAAGCAATGGTCACTACCTGAAAAATTGAACGGGTATATTCCCCTGTACTTGATGCTGCTGTGGCAATCGGTAAAAAGCCTGCTGCGGTAATCAATGTACCAGTCAACATTGGGAAGGCAGTGGTACGCCACGCATGACCTGCGGCTTGCAAGCGGCTATAGCCCTGCTCCATCTTAATTGCCATCATTTCAATGGCGATAATGGCATCATCCACGAGCAATCCGAGGGCTAAAATAAGCGCACCGAGTGAAATTTTGTGCAGTCCGACATCAAACAAATGCATACCTGCAAAAGTCATCGCCAAGACCAGTGGAATGGAAAATGCCACCACCAAGCCCGTGCGAAAACCCAGTGAAAAGAAGCTGACCAAGAGCACGATAATCACCGCCTCAGCCAACACTTTCATAAATTCATTGACGCTGTGTTTTACCGCAACAGGCTGATCAGAAACTTTTTGCAGTTGCATGCCCAAAGGCAAGGTCTTTTGCAAACGGGCAAATTCAGTTTCCAGATTTTCACCCAAAGCCAGAATATCACCGCCTTTACGCATCGACACCGCAATGCCAATGCCATTTTCGCCCATAAAGCGCATACGCGGTTGAGCAGGTTCGCTAAACCCACGATAGACCTCGGCAACATCGCCCAGTTGAATGGTGGTGCCATTCACCAACAGCGGCATTTGTTTCAACTCATCGACACTGTGCAACGCACCGCTGACACGCACCTGAATACGGTCTGAATGGGTTTCAAAAAAACCTGCGCTTGCCATGCTGTTTTGTTGTTGTAAGGCTTGCTGAATCGCGGTAACAGGAATACCAAGTTGTGCGGCTTTGGTGTTAGATAACTCAATCCAAATTTTTTGATCTTGCAAACCGACCAAATTAACTTTGGCAACATCTTTGACTCGCTGTAATTGTAGCTGCAAACGGTCGGCATATTCTTTGAGGGTGGCGTAGTCATAGTCTGCGCCTGTCAGCACATAAATATTGCCAAAAGTGTCGCCAAATTCATCATTAAAAAATGGGCCTTGTACCCCTTGCGGCAATTCATGACGAATATCATTGACCTTTTTGCGCACCTTGTACCAAACATCTGGAATTTGGCTAGAACGCATGGAATCTTTGGCAATAAAAGTCACCATGGACTCGCCCGGACGCGAATAAGCCATGATGCGTTCATAGTCGCCCGTGCTCATCAATTCTTTTTCGATGCGGTCGGTGACTTGTAACGAGACCTCTTTGGCGCTCGCTCCCGGCCAATAGGTTTGAATCACCATCACTTTAAAGGTAAACGGTGGATCTTCACTTTGTGCCAGTTTGGAATAGGAAAAAATCCCGACAATGCCCAACAGCAGCATCAAGTAGACCACTAGACCTTTATTTTTCAGCGCCCATTCGGATAAGTTAAAATTCATATTTTAACGCTCCGTCTGTGTGGCCGCAGAAGCTGCCTGAGCTGTAGGATTGACTGCCTGTACAGCTTGATTGTCACGGTTAATCGGGCGAATTTTTTGTCGATCACGCAGTAAATGCACCCCACCCATCACCACATAATCTTGCGGCTGTAAGCCACTCAGTACAGGCACGCTGTCACGTCCATAAGCGCCCAATGTAACAGGAATTTGGCGCACGGTTGAGTCTGGCTGTAAGACCAAAACAAAAGCTTGTTGCCCTGTTGCCGACACGCTAGATAAAGGCACATATAAACCCTGATTGGCTTGGCGAGTCAGAAATACCCGCGCACTTTGCCCCAATTGAATCTGTGCATTGCCTTCACGTAAAGCCACTTTGACTTTAAAAGTACGCGACTGATCTGCCGCAGGGGAAATTTCTCGAACCGTACCTGCAAAACGGGTATCGGGTTGTGACCATAAACTTACCGTTGCCTCTTGCCCGACTCGAATTTCACCCACCGCTTGTTCAGGCACGCCAATCACGACTTCACGCTCCCCATCAATCGCCAATTGATAAGCGACCTGCCCTGCCGCTAAAACCTGCCCAACTTCAATATTGCGTTCAGTAATCACACCATTTTTTGTGGCACGTAACTGGTTATAGTCGGTTTGATTGCTGCTAACTGCATAATTGGACTGCGCCTGTTTCAACTGCGCCATAGCATGTTGATACTGGTTTTTGACTGCATCATATTGCGAGCGACTGACGGCATTCATGGGTAATAATTGCTGAAAACGCTGTAACTCATCACTGGCAATTTTTGCAGCAGATTGCGCACTTTCCAGTTGCGCACGCGCGGCATTGAGCTGTAATGCGGCATCTTGCACATCCAGTTTTGCTAAGACTTGCCCAACTTTGACCTGATCTCCCACATCGACAAAACGCTGTGTAACTTGCCCTGCAACCCGAAATGCCAAAGCCGTTTGCTGACGTGCTTGCACCTCGCCTGCATAGCTTTTTTGCTCAAGATGTAAACTGCTAGGCTGGGTTACCATTACCAAAGGGACTTCCTGTTCAACCTCGTTTTTTTGCTTACTGCATCCAATTAGGGTGATACAGCACAGCAGCATCAGGCTGGCAATGAGATTCTGAGTCGTGTTCATCAGGTTTGCTCTTATTTAAACGTTTTTTTTAGGGCAGAATAGGCGTTATATTAAATTGATTAGTTTTTAATTAATATACCACTGGGTACACTAATTAAAAACTGCAGCGTCATTTCAAGATTTACAGGTGTAAATTAGGATCAACTAGTGCAGCTTAATGTCGGACGACCAAAAGATTTAGAAAAACGCCAACGCATTTTAATGTCGGCAAAACACTTGTTTTTAAAACTGGGCTTTCATGGTTCAAGTATGAATCAGATTGCGCGTGAAGCAGGTGTGACCAAATTAACGGTCTATAATCACTTTCAAGACAAAGCCACGCTGTTTTCCTGTGCCATTGAAGAAACCTGTGAAAGCCTACTTAATGCCCAGCCCTTGCACTTAAGTGCAAATAGCGATTTTCGGCAGGCTTTATACCAAGCCTGTGAACTGTCCTTAACTTTGGTGAATATGCCTGAGGCAATTAAGCTGGAACATCTATTGATGGAACTGGCCTCTGAGCAAAATCCGTTGGCATTACAGTTTTACAATGCCTCACATGCCAAACTCAGAGCCATGTGGGAAAACTTCTTCCGCCAAGCCGTTGCATTACAGTTTATTGAAGCAGATGCGCCCAAAACCCAAACTGAACTGATTGTGTCGCTCCTGCATGGTTTACGCCACCATGAAGTCCTACTTGGTGTAAGAGCCGTACCTACCCCAACAGAATGTCAGCACATTATTAATCACGCCATTGAAATTTTTATGCTGCGTTTTGCTCTAAAAGCCTGATCTCCAACCCTATATTTCTCTCCTAAATACTGCTGCTTGGCACTATAAGCTCAGATGCGCAAAATCCATGCAACTTTTGTAGATAGCCCGCTTGGATTGTAGATAAATCGGGGTATAGTCTTTTTAGAGTAGAAAAACACAGAACATGGAGAACAACGAATGATTCAACAAATTGATGCTCCTCTACGCGATGACGTACGCTTACTTGGGAACTTGCTGGGCGAAACCCTCAAGTTACACGCAGGACAAGATTTGTTTAATCAGGTCGAACAAATTCGTGCTTTATCTAAAGGCGCGCGCGATGGACAAGCCGAAGCTGAAAAACAGCTCGAACAACTATTTTTAAGCCTCGAAGATGATGAAATCTTACCGCTGACCCGTGCCTTTACCCACTTCCTGAACTTTGCCAACATTGCCGAGCAATACCATGTGGTGCGCAGCCGTCGTCAGAGTGAGTTTGATGAACATGCGGTTTCTCCCAACCCTTTAGACCGCTTATTTGAAAAATTTAAACACCATGAAATTTCTGCAGAAACTTTGTTTCAACAAGTCTGTGAACTAAAAATTGAACTGGTACTGACTGCACACCCAACTGAAGTCAGCCGTCGTACCCTGATTCAAAAATATGACGATATTAATGACTGCCTATTTAAAATGGATCAGCAAAAACTGACCCCACGTGAACGTCAGGCAGTTTTGGCAGATTTAAAACAGCTGATCAGCTCGGCTTGGCAAACCGATGAAATTCGTCAGCATCGCCCAACTCCAGTCGATGAAGCCAAATGGGGCTTTACCACCATAGAGCAGACCTTATGGAATGCCGTGCCTAAATTCATGCGTGAATTAGACGGCATTGTGCAAGAACATTGTGGGCAAAACTTGCCGCTAACCGTTGCCCCTGTGCGTTTTGCTTCATGGATGGGTGGTGACCGTGATGGCAACCCCAATGTCACTCATAAAGTCACTCAAGAAGTGCTGTGGCTATCACGCTGGAAAGCTGCAGAATTATATTTACGCGATATTGAAAACTTGCGTTGGGAACTCTCGATTCAGCAATGCAGCCCAGAACTGGCCGATGCCTTAGGACATTTCCATGCAGAGCCATATCGTGAATATTTACGTGACACTCGCGAACGTCTAAAAGCCACCCGTGATTGGTTGGCTGCCAAATTACAAGGCAAAGATGGCGATGACAGCTTGGTGATTAAAAGCAAAGATGAACTGTTACAGCCTTTATTGCTGTGTTATCGCTCACTCACCGCTTGCCAGCTATCAGAGATTGCCAATGGCAAATTGTTGGATCTGATTCATCGGGTCAACTGTTTTGGCATTGAATTACTGAAACTGGATATTCGTCAGGAGTCTGGACGTCATCGTCAAGCCATTTCAGCTATTACCGAATACTTAGGTTTGGGCAATTTTGAAACTTGGACAGAACAGGCACGTCAAAACTTCTTGCTACAAGAATTACAAAGCAAGCGTCCGTTATTGCCAAAATTCATGCAGGAACCTGCACAAAGTCTGATTCAACACCCAGATGTGCAAGAAGTCTTTGCTACGATGCGTACTTTGGCTGCACAGCCGCAGGAAAGCTTGGGTGCTTATATTATTTCCATGGCGGAATATCCAAGTGATGTGTTGGCGGTATTATTGTTGCAAAAAGAAGCAGGCATTCAGCATCCTTTACGTGTGGTGCCACTGTTTGAAACCCTGAAAGACTTGGATGGGGCTGCTCAGACCATGAATACCCTATTTAATATGCATTGGTACAAGCAGCATATTCAGGGCAAACATGAGGTGATGATTGGCTACTCAGACTCCGCCAAAGATGCAGGTTTCATGTCTGCCAACTGGGCACAGTACCGCGCGCAGGAAGAACTGACTGCGGTAGCGCAGCAACATGCTGTGCAGCTGACTTTATTCCATGGTCGTGGTGGTTCCATCAGCCGTGGCGGTGCGCCAACGCAACAAGCATTGTTCTCACAACCTCCAGGGTCTATTTCAGGTGCAATTCGCGTCACCGAACAAGGTGAAATGATTCGCTTTAAATTTGGGCTTGAAGGGGTTGCCTTACAAAATCTGGAAGTCTATACCGCTGCAACCTTAGAAGCGACGCTGATGCCACCACCTGTGCCGAAAGCAGAATGGCGCGAGCTGATGGATAACATGACCGAACTTTCGGTGCAGGTCTATCGTCAAACCGTGCGTGAAAATCCGCATTTTGTGAAATATTTACGCACTGTCACGCCAGAGCTGGAATTGCAAATGTTGCCACTCGGTTCACGTCCCGCGAAACGTAAAGTGAGCGGTGGAATTGAATCCTTACGTGCCATTCCATGGGTATTTGCATGGACACAAATCCGTTTGATGCTGCCTGCTTGGTTAGGGACAGGCGCAGCAATTAACCAAACGCTCGATCAGGGACAAAAAGCCACTTTGGATGAAATGCTCAGCGATTGGCCGTATTTCCAGACTTTGATTGATATGCTGGAAATGGTGTTGTCTAAAGCCGACAGCAATATTGCCCTGTACTACGAATCTAACCTGACCGATGACGAAGACTTAAAACAACTGGGTGAGCAACTCCGTCAACGTCTGCGTGATGCTGTGACGACTTTACTGACCCTTAAAGGTGAATCGCAATTGCTCAGCAGCAATGATGTGCTAGATCAATCGATGCGGGTGCGTAAACCTTATTTATTGCCACTGCATTTGCTACAGGCAGAATTGATGAAACGTCGTCGTTTGTATTTGGCAGAACAGCATGCCGAACATACCCCTGTCGATCATGCCCTCATGGTGAGTATTGCAGGGATTGCAGCAGGCTTACGCAATACAGGTTAAGACCTAACGAATAGCACAACAAGCAGAGTCATGCTCTGCTTGTGGCTCATTCACTCACTTAAACATGATTTGGGACGGATGACTACATATTAGGCTAAGTAGAAAAAATCATAAAAAAACATGATAACTGGCATTTTTTATGATTTCTGTCTCAACTTATTTGAATTATGCTTAGATTAGACAATAAATAAGAGTTTGGACTTGCCTATGCCAGAAAGCTCTACAATGACGACTTTATTAAAGCTAAAAATTTTTAATTTTTTCAAGGGTATAAAAATCTCCTCAGTTTAAATAACATCCAAAAATCACGTGTCGTCAGTGGCTTGGTTTTTTTCTTTCATTTACTCTTTTTAGTGGTACTTTGGCTCAGTCAAAGCCAACCCCTGTTTACCCCATACATGCTGCCATGGGTATTGGGTTGTTTAATATTGTATTTGCTGATTGCCTTGGTCTTTATATGTCATCAGCTATCGTATTCCTGAAAATCAGACCACACTCTATTATTTTCCAATTCTGTGTTTAGGCTTTTATAGCAGCTCACTCATGAGTATTGGCTATTTTCTGGGTCAAATGACGGTACTCACAGGCGTATTTACCATTGGCTCCATTTTTACAGGCTTATTGTTGTTTAAACGCAGCATTATCTTTTGGGGCACCATTCCCTGCTTGGTGGTATTTTACGGTGGTTCTTTGCTGACCTTGCGCAATATTATCCCCTATGCGCCCGTTTTTCAGCCCTATACGTTTACCAGTGCGGAATTCCAAAATTTCATGCTCATCAATAACTTGATTGGCAGCACCATCATTGGTGTTCTGTTGGCCATTTTATTTAATACTTTTTTGGGACGCTGGATGATTCGTGAAGAACATCAGCAACAACTAATTCTGCTTGATCCACTCACCCAA
>NZ_VPAP01000017.1:0-49735 GCF_013419195.1 Acinetobacter sp. YH12099
TTGTGCTGGCGACCATAGCAAGAGTGAACCACCTGATCCCTTCCCGAACTCAGAAGTGAAACCTCTTCGCGCTGATGGTAGTGTGGGGTTACCCATGTGAGAGTAAGTCATCGCCAGCTCATTATTCAAACACCCTCAACTAGCGTTGGGGGTGTTTTTTTATGCAGGAAAGAAAACTTTAAGAAGAAAAGTAGAAGAAAGAAGTTTAAAACAATATATTTACAATAATAAATTATGTGAAAAATATAGCATATATCAAAATATCATAAATTACTGCAAGTCTATTTAGTCGAATTTATCTACAACTTTAGTCTAGGTTTTTAAGAAAATTAACCAGAGTTAAGTTTTTGCTGTAGACAAAAAGTGAATATTGATTCATTTTATATACAAAAGTGAATAACCATTCATTTTTTATAAAATAAAAAGCTCACAATTGGAGGTGAGGGAAAAATGACAGCAACAACAATGAATGTGAATGCTGTAGTGGATCAAGCAAAGTTTAAACCTTTTCATTTAAAAATTGTACTTTGGTGCGTATTTGTCGTTATTTTTGACGGTTATGATTTGGCGATTAACGGTGTGGCTTTACCACTACTGATGCAAGAATGGAATATGACGGCTGTACAGGCAGGTATGCTTGCGAGTACGGCACTGGCAGGCATGATGTTTGGTGCCATGCTGTTTGGCATGTTGGCAGACAAAATTGGCCGTAAAAATGTCATATTAATTTGTGTGACGTTATTTAGTGGCTTTACTTTTTGGGGCGGCTTTGCATCCAACCCAACAGAGTTTGGTATTTTACGTTTTATTGCAGGTTTAGGGATTGGCGGGGTATTGCCTAACCTCGTGGCTTTAACCTCTGAATATGCACCACAAAAAATGCGTAGTACCTTAGTTACCACCATGTTCAGCGGCTATGCCGTGGGCGGCATTATGGCAGCCTTACTTGGTGCATGGTTGACGCCTAGCTTTGGCTGGGAAGTGATGTTCTATATTGCGGGATTACCGTTACTTATTTTGCCTTTATTGTGGTTTTTCTTACCAGAATCTTTAACTTTTTTGGTGAAAAAACAGCAACATGAAAAAGCGCGTCACATCGTCCAGCAAATTAGCCCACAAGAAAATATCAGCCCACAAACACAATTTGTATTAAATGAAGTACAAACCGCAGATGCCTCAATTGCAGCCTTATTTAAAAATAACCGTGGCATGAGTACTTTGCTGTTTTGGTGCTGCTTCTTTATGTGTTTGTTGATGGTTTATGCTTTGGGCAGTTGGTTGCCAAAACTGATGATGGCAGCAGGTTATTCGCTGGGTAACAGTTTAATGTTCTTAATGGCGATGAACATTGGTGCTGTGATCGGAACCATCAGTGGCGGGATTTTAGCAGACCGTTTCCACTTAAAACCTGTGATTATTGGCATGTTTTTATTGGGCGCATTCTCTCTAGTGGGTCTAGGCTTTAATTCACCACAGCCTGTGATTTATTTATTGGTGGGCTTAGCAGGTGCTTCTGCCATTGGCAGCAGTATTTTATTGTATAGCTTTGTTGCTCAGTATTATCCACTTACGATTCGTTCTACAGGTATCGGCTGTGCTTCTGCAGTGGGGCGTGTCGGTGCGATTGTAGGCCCTATTATTATTGGCGTACTTTTGGGCATGGATTTACCACATAAAATGAACTTTTTGGCGGTGGCGATTCCTGCAGTGATTGGTGCAATTGCAGTAGCACTGATTCGTTTACAAAGTACATCACAGGTGGTGAGTGAGCCAAGCGTGGTTAAAAAAGCCAGCCGATCTTATAGTTAATTGATCGTTAGTGTTTTGGGACTTTGAAATTAAGGAGCATTGCTCCTTAATTTTTTGCCAATTCACTTTGTAGAAGATTTAAGTAAGAAAGTGTGTATCGCTACATTTCTACTGTGCACGAGGTACATTTCATTGATTATGATGTCTTGATTAGCACAAGCAAAGATTGAATGAATAGAGGAGCAATTAGGATGCTCAAGATAAATCGGCAATACTATGGATTTATATGTCTAGTTGTATTGGGTTTAACTACAGGGTGTAATGCGCAAGTTGAGCCGAAACAGAACACGGCTGCTTTAGAGTCAAAATCAACTTCTGCACAAAATTTACAACGCTATCAAATACAGCCAATTGCAGATTTTAATGAGCCGTGGGCATTGGCAGAATTACCCGATGGACGCCTATTAATTACAGAAAAAGCGGGGAAATTAAAACTTTTTGATCCAAAAACAGGTCAAAGCTTAGATGTTCAAGCTATCCCTGAAGTCGCCTATGGCGGACAAGGTGGTTTGGGTGATGTCATTTTAGATCCTGAATTTCAACAGAATCAGCAGATTTATTTAAGTTATGCCGAAGTGGGTACGGGTGGTTACGGTGCAGTCGTGATTCGGGGCAAGCTTGTATTAGATGCTAAACCCACGCCAAAACTCACCGAAACTCAAAGAATCTGGCAGCAAGTGCCGAAAGTATCGGGACAAGGACATTATGCGCATCGTATAAAGTTTGGGGCAGATGGCAAATTATGGATAAGTTCTGGTGAGCGACAAAAGTTTGAACCTGCTCAGGATTTAAAATCTAATTTAGGTAAAATTTTACGTTTAAATACAGATGGTACAACACCTTTAGACAATCCATTTCAAACACATGGAGAGATTGCCAAGCAAGTCTGGAGTTTGGGGCATCGCAACCCTTTAGGCATGGCATTCGATTCTACAGGGCAGCTTTGGGTTGCAGAAATGGGACCTAAAGGGGGTGATGAGTTGAATCTGATTGCCAAAGGCGAAAACTATGGCTATCCGTTGGTGTCGAACGGTGATCATTATAATGGTTTGCCAATTCCAGACCATGCGACTCGTCCTGAATTTACAGCCCCAGTGCTGGATTGGACGCCTGTCATCTCTCCCTCAAGTTTGATGTTTTATACGGGAGATGTATTTCCACACTGGAAGCATAAAGCCATTCTTGGTGGTTTATCTTCAAAAGCAATTATTGTGGTGGATACGCAAGCACAGCCTGTTCGGGAGTTACAGCGTATCGAGATGGGTCAGCGATTCGTGGCGTATTTCAAGCACAGGATGGCAATATTTGGGTGATTGAAGATGGTCAATCTGCCAGATTGCTTAAATTGGTGGCTCCATAAAATAAATTTCTTCAGGTCTAAACTTATTTCAAAGTAGGACAAAAAACAAATAGAAAAAAGCCCCAACATCATGTCGGGGCTTTTTCAGATTTATGTTTAGGTATTACTCCTGTTATACCTTTCAGCGTCCTGCCGTTATATTATTTATTATTGTTATTCTTGCTTTTAGAAACATCCTGTTTCTGTATGTGTTAAATATAAAATGAAAGCTGATCTTTGCCTAGCGTCAATTTTCTGCAGTGCATGTAAGCTAAAACGTACAACGATATATCGGTAAAATATAGATCAATAAACTGGATTTATTTAATTTTAAGTATTTGATTATATTTAATAATTATCTTATTCAATAAAAAATCTCCCAAATTCATTTTCTTGTACTTGGGAGATTTGAACAGCAGAAAGATGCAGTAAGTATGCAAATTGATTACATCAACTTAATACCTTGTTGTCCTGCTGGGGTCACTCTAAAGATTTCAACTTCAAAGGTAATATTTTTACCCGCTAAAGGGTGGTTAAAGTCTACTTCAGTCACATCATCGTTGACAGATTTCACCACGCCATAGAGGCTTTGTTTGGCTTTATCTTCAAATTCAATCATGTGTCCTTCAACTGGATGTTGCTCAAATTTAACCGTATCAAAAGTTTGTACGTTTTCAGGATTCCATGGACCAAATGCTTCTTCAGGTGGAAGACTCACGGTACGACGGTCACCTGCACGTAAACCAAATAATGACTTTTCAAAACCAGGTAATAGGCTGCCATCGCCCATGACCAAACTTACAGGTTCAGCGCGGCTACGGGTGTTGTCAATTTCTACACCATTTTCAATGGCGACAGAAAAGTGCAATTCGACTTTTGAGCCATCTTCAATACGAGTTTCATCATTTGGATTAATAATTTCAGTCATGTTGCGCCTGCGCTCGTTCAATTCGGTGCTTTTCTAGGAAAAACGTATCAATTAACAGCAGAATGGTGCCAAGTGTGATGGCACTGTCTGCAATATTAAAGGCAGGGAAGTGGCTGTTGTTGTAGTACACGTGAATAAAATCGACCACGTAGCCAAGACTGACCCGATCAATTAAATTTCCAATCGCACCGCCTAAAATCAAGGCAATCGCCAAAGGCAGTACGATGACATTTTTTGGCATACGCATTAGCCAAAATACAAAAATTACAGACACTAAACCTGCCAGTGAGGTAAAGAAATAACGTTGCCATCCACCTGCATCGGACAAGAAACTAAAGGCAGCGCCATAGTTATGCAGTAAAGTCCAATTCAAAAAGGGCAATACAGGCACTGGATCTGCGTAATTCAGATGCGATACTGCAATCCATTTGGTCCATTGGTCGAGAATAATCGCGACAATGGACAAGCCCACCCACCATAAATTATGTGGATAGAACTGGAATAAGCCCTTTTTGTGTTGTGGATTAGGCATATTTTCTCTCTTCGCCTTGACCTGTTGGAAGGTTGATAATACAACGTGAGCATAAACCTGGGTGTGCAGAATGTGTATTCACATCAGGAAGTACATGCCAGCAACGTACGCATTTTTCGCCATCTGCTGCAGAAACTTTCACGTTCAAGCCGTCTAAATCAGAGGCTTCACCTTGTGCAGCATCAAAGCCATTCACAATTACTTGTGAGGTAATGAGGACAAAACGCAGCTCATCGCCTAGTTTATCCAATACGGCTTTGAGTTCGTCATTCGCCCAAAGTTCAACTTTAGCAGATAAGTTGGAACCGACTGTTTTGGCGGTACGTGCTGCTTCAATGAATTTATTGACGGCAGATTTCACTGCAATCAGGGTTTGCCATTCCGCTTCTGCCAAGATGTTAGCTTCAGAAGCCACTGGAATGTCATACCATTCTGCAGTGAAGACATATTTTTCTGATTGCTCAGGAATTAGCGGCCATGCTTCTTGTGCAGTAAAGCTTAAGATTGGCGCCATCCAACGAACGAAAGCCTGAACCAAGTGATACAAAGCGGTTTGTGCAGAATGACGTGCTTGCGAGTCTGCTTTGGTGGTGTACTGACGGTCTTTGATGATATCGAGGTAGAAACCACCCAAGTCATTAATACAGAAGTTGGTCAGTGCACTGGTCACGATATGGAAGTTCATATCTTCATAGGCTTGCTGAATGGTTTTCTGTACTTCTGCGGCACGTTGCAGGATGTATTGATCCAGTGCAATCAACTGATCTACAGGCAGTGCATCTGTAGCGGGTTTGAAGCCATTTAAGTTGGCCAACAAGAAACGCAAGGTGTTACGGATACGACGATAACCGTCAGAGGCACGGCTAAAGATTTCCTTACCTGCGGTCATTTCATAGCGGTAATCTGCCGATGCAATCCAGAAGCGTAAGCCGTCTGCACCCATGTCTTTAATAATGTCTTGTGGAGTAATGATGTTACCCAACGATTTCGACATTTTGCGACCTTTTTCATCCACCACAAAGCCGTGTGTTAACAAGCCTTTATATGGTGCGCGTTCATTGATTGCAATCGAGGTGAGTAATGAAGATTGGAACCAACCACGGTGTTGGTCTGAACCTTCAAGATATAAATCGGCTGGGTCTTGCAACTCTTCACGCTCACGTAGAACTGCATAGTGAGTCGTACCTGAATCGAACCAAACGTCTAAGGTGTCACGTACTGCATTGTAGTGCTCGGCATCATCGCCAATGAAGTCTTTGGCTTCACGGTTATACCAACCATCAATCCCTTCTTGTTCGATCAGTTTCGCAACTTCTTCAATCAATTCAGGTGTGCGAGGGTGCAATTCGTTGGTGTCTTTATGTACGAAGAATGGAATTGGCACACCCCAAGTACGTTGACGTGAAATACACCAGTCTGGACGACCTTCAATCATCGCTTGGATACGGTTTTTACCCCAATCTGGTACAAAGCTGATGTCATTTTCAATCGCATTCAGTGCGCCTTGACGTAAACCTTTGGCATCCATGCTGATAAACCATTGTGGTGTCGCGCGGAAAATAATTGGAGTTTTATGGCGCCAGCAGTGTGGATAGCTGTGTTTGATTGGGTGATGTGCCCACAGCTTATTGTTTTCTGCCAAAGTCGCAATAATTTGTGGATTGGCTTTGTAGATGTGTTCGCCTGCAAAGATTGGTGCAGTAGGTAAATATACGCCATTGCCACCAACAGGATTGTCAACTTTTAGGTTGTATTGTAGGCCAACTTTATAGTCGTCCACACCATGTCCAGGCGCGGTATGTACTGCACCTGTACCGCTTGTTGCGGTCACGTGTTCGCCTAAAATTACAGGCACTTGGCGTGCTTGAATCAGTGGATGTTGCAAGATCAGGTTTTCGAGTTTGTCACCTGTGAAGTCAGCCAATACTTCATAGCTGCTAAAGCCGTAGCGTTCAGTCGCTGACTGTACTAATTCTTTGGCTAAGATAAAGTTTTGTGGTGCTTTTTCATCGGCACGTGCTTTCACCAATTGATATTCAATTTCGGCATGCAATGCAACGGCTTGGTTCGCAGGCAAAGTCCACGGTGTAGTCGTCCAAATGACGATGTCAGTGGTATCATTCACTTGCACACCCAAACGTGCAGATAAATCGGCTAAATCGACCACAGCAAAACCGACATCAATTGCATCGGATTTTTTATCTTCATATTCAACTTCGGCTTCTGCCAATGCAGAACCACAGTCCAAACACCAGTTCACAGGTTTAAGGCCCGGTTCAATATGACCTGCTTTAGCAATTGCACCCAATGAACGTACGATGTCTGCTTCTTGCTTGAAGTTCATGGTGAGGTAAGGGTTATCCCAATCACCAAATACGCCCATACGCACAAAGTCTTTTTTCTGTAATTCAACTTGGGTGTAAGCATATTCACGGCAGGCTTTACGGAAAGTTGAGGCATCAACTTTAACGCCAACTTTACCGACTTTTTCTTCTACTTTGAGCTCAATTGGTAGACCGTGGCAGTCCCAGCCTGGAACATAAGGGGCATCATAGCCATCCATGACACGGCTTTTAATGATGATGTCTTTGAGGACTTTGTTGACCGCATGACCTAAGTGGATTTGACCATTGGCGTATGGAGGGCCATCGTGAAGCACATATTTTTTCTTGCCAATACGCGATGCACGAATCTGCTGATAAATGTTGTCGGCATACCACTCTTCTAACCATTTCGCTTCACGTACTGCCAGATTTGCTTTCATTGCAAATTCAGTACCTGGGAGGTTCAGCGTGGCTTTATAATCCACTGCATTTTCAGGAGTTTGCTTATCGCTCATGCAAGTTGTCTTCCAGTTGAATCAGCCCATGGACTGACGCGTTTTACATTAAATATTCAGGGTAAAATTAAAAAGGGAAATCGGGATGATCTTGTCGAAATTCAAGAAGTTTTTCAACATCATCATCAATTCCCGCTTTGAGTGCTTCAAGCGAAGGGTAGTTTTTTTCGCCATGTAAATAGTTTAAAAACGTGACCCGCATTAACAAGCCATACAGATTAGCAGAAACATTGGGGAAATGTACTTCTAATCGCCATTCGGGATGTTCTTGCTTGATGGCAGGACGTGTTCCGACATGCCCTGCACCAAATAAACTGTTTGGGCTGTAGCCTGCAACACCTACTTTGCTAGGATGTGCATTGCTGACTGTGCCGGTTAAAGAGGTGGTTTCACAGACCACTTCAACACCATAAATACCGTTCAAACAAGGACGATGACGGTTTAAGCGTACGTTAATGGTGGGGAAATCCAGGGTACGACCAATTTGATCGCCATATTGTACGCGCCCCGTAATACTATAAGGACGTCCGAGTAGTTGGGCAGCGAGAGCCAAGTCACCTGCTTGTAGGGTTTGGCGAATACGTGTGGAGCTGACCCGTTCACCCGATAAATTTACAGTACTTAAATTGGTAACTTGAAAACCAAAGTCGCGTAAAAAATCACTGTTGCCTTGACGGTTTTTGCCAAAATGAAAATCATCACCCAAAACTAAATGTGTGGCATTTAAACTATTTTTTAAAAGGTGGGCAAAGGCTTCAGCACTTAAACTACGAAAGTGATTGTCAAACTTGGCCACGGCAATATAGTCGATGCCCAATTCGGTCAGATATTCAACTTTTTCCCGCAAAGAACTGATACGTGGCGGGGCATCATAACCTTTAAAAAATTCCAGTGGTTGTGGTTCAAATAGCATCACCACGGTTTTTAGTTGTTGTGCGGCAGCCACTGCTTTGAGTTGTTGAATCATCGCCTGATGACCGACATGCACACCATCAAAATTACCAATGGTCACGGCAGTTTGAGCTAAGTCGGTGGTAGAAGATAAAGCATTCAGGCGGAGCAGCTGCATGGTCGAATGAAAGTTGAAAATTTGTAAGAGCTATATATTGCCATATTCTCGCGCTTTCGTCTTGTTGTTGTGTTTTTAACCTGAAAAATTATCTGAAAATCAGGCAAAATCCGACTATTTGAGCGCTAAAGGTGAACTGGATTTGCACCGCGTCAGATTTTCTTTTCTAATGTGCCCAGTTTCAATGATCTGTACGAGTAAATAGTGATGAATTCTGATTTCGCTTTAATTATGGCATTGCCCAGTGAGTCTAAAGGCTTGTTTGAGCAGGCTGGGATTCAGGTGCATTACAGTGGCATTGGCAAGGTCAATGCTGCATTTAAAGCCTTTGAAGTGATTCAAAAGACAGGTTGTAAAACTTTATTGAATTTAGGCACAGCTGGCAGCTCACATTTTGATGCACATGCTTTGGTGGAAGTCTGCCAGTTTGTGCAGCGCGATATGGATGTTTCTCCGTTGGGTTTTCAGGTGGGGGTCACGCCAATGGATCAGGAACATCCTGCAGAAATTCATTTGGAACGCTATTTTGAGCATTTGCCAAGTGGTATTTGTGGTACGGGGGATAGCTTTGAAACGGGTACGCCCAAAGTACCGTGTCAGTTGGTTGACATGGAAGGCTATGCGATTGCCAAAGTCTGTAAAAAATTAGGGGTGCGGATGCTGTCGGTGAAATATATTACCGATGGTGCCAATGATACAGCGCATTTAGACTGGGAAGAAAACTTGTTGTTGGGTGCGCAAAAACTATTGTCTTTGTATCAGGGTCTTAAATAATATCGTTGCCAAAACGCCACGACCCTAGTCATAACTAGGGTCGTGAGTAAAAGTGCGTATCTTAGTTAGTGCTGTGCAATTAGTCTTCTGATTCTTGTTCAGGTGTGGCAGTGACCACAGCGGCTTGAGGTGCATCCACTTCGTCCTGACGCGGCATAATACCGTAGAGCATCATGTGAACTGTATGTTGCAAGACACGTTGCAACATGCTGCGGTTGCGCAGGGTTTTACCTGTCACCATTTCCATTTGCGTTGCAAAGTCGGCATAGTTTTGGGTAATCGCCCAAATATTCAAAATAAGCAATTCAGGATCAATCTGCTTAGACAGTTTGCCTTGCTCTTGCCACATGGTAATGACTTTGGCTTTGCGTTTGACCAGTTTTTTCAGAGGGCCTTTTAAAATTTCCTGAATATGTGGCGCACCTTGAATCACTTCTAATGCAAATAGACGTGATGCTTTCGGCTGAGTACGTGAAACCTCAATTTTCTGCAGCAGATAATTGGTAATTGCTTCATCAGGCTCGAGTTCAGCTTCGAGCATTTGCAAAGGTGCAAGCCATTTTTGTAGTACTGTAGTTAGTACTTCAACATATAAGGCTTCTTTATTTTCATAATAATAGAAAATATTCGACTTATGCATCTCTGCAATTTGTGCGATTTCGTCCAAACTCGCGCCGCTAAATCCGTATAAAGAAAATACGTCGAGTGCAGCATTGAGAAGCTGATGGCGTTTTTGTGTACTCTTTTTTTGTTCCATTCGTAATTTTAAAACAATGAAAAAAGGGAATTATTAATTGTACGGCAAATCATCAGGCTTGTGCATCTTTTAAAGATGTATTTTTAAAATATTTTTAGTTTATTCTGTAGTTTAGCTATTAAATCCGTGAAAAGCATGATTAGAGAGGGGGAGTATCTTGTTTTTGTATTTTCTGACTGAATGAATAAGTTTTTTGAATTTTCTATATAAATGATAAAAGTAAAGTTTCTTCCTGCCTTGCATCAATTTTATTTAAAAAAACTAAACAGTGGTGTGGATGCTGCCAATTTTGATCATCCCTACACTGTCGTGCTGACAGGTATAGGTGTGATGACCTGATTTAATCGGCAGCATGTTCCACGTGAAACATTTCTGGGTTTTGATTGTGCTGTGTCATTCAGCGTACCAAAAGTTTCGCTTAGAGCCGTTTTTTACACACAATTGAGTTGCGTTGATAGTTATATAAAGCCTGACGTGCATCGGGTAAATCATCGACACTGGCAGGTGCAAAGCCCTGTTCTAAAAACCAGTGTGCGGTGCGAGTGGTTAAAATAAATAATTGCTGAATACCCATGGTTTTGGCTTTATCTTCTAAATAATCCAGAATTTGGCGACCACGGTTGGATTTACGATAAGCAGGATGCACCGCGACACAGGCAATTTCGGCCGACTTGAGTTCATGACCTGTGGTCGGAATGGGGTACAAGGCGGCACAGGCGAGGATCATGCCGTCACGTTCAATCACTGCAAATTGTCCAATTTCATTTTCCAGACGCTCACGTGAACGATATACCAACACGCCTTCTTCTTCTAAAGGACGTAATAAACGAATCAAACCGCCTACATCCTGAATATTGGCCGTACGCACTTCTTCATAATGTGCATCACTCACCATCGTCCCTGAACCATCACGGGTAAACAGTTCTTCGAGTAAAGCACCATCGTAGGCATAGGAAATGAGATGTACCCGATGTACGCCGTTTAATGAGGCATCTTGGGCTGCATTTAAGTGTAAAGCCAATTCAGGATGATGTCGCTGAGCATCTTCAATATATGGATTTAAATGTTGCGGATGAACTTCACGTTGCAATTGACCTTCGGCATTCTGCAAACCGTGCTGCGCGCCTAAGAAAATCAGTTTGTCAGCTTTTAATTGAATGGCAGTTTTAGTTGCCACTTCTTCAGCCAACAAGTTAAACACTTCACCTGTGGTGGAATAACCTGTTGGACCGAGCAACACAATATTATGATTTTCTAAATGGCGTTGAATGGCATCGACATCTACAGTGCGGACTTCGCCAGTCAGTTGATAATCGACCCCATCACGAATGCCATACGGTTTGGCGGTGATAAAGTTACCCGACACCACATCAATCCGTGCGCCGTACATAGGGGAGTTAGCTAGCCCCATCGACAATAAGGCTTCAATTTGCAGGCGAATTGAACCGACAGCATTCATGACACACGATAAAGATTCACGAGTGGTGACACGACGTTGCAAATGAAACGGTGTATCAATTTGGCTGAATTTTAAGTTTTGATTAATTTGTGGACGCGCACCATGTACCAAAATCAAACGAATACCAAGCGAGTGTAGTAGGGCAATATCATGAATAATGTGCTGAAAGTTTTCATGCAAAACCGCTTCACCATCGAACATAATCACAAAGGTTTTATTGCGGTGGGCATTGATATAAGGCGCAGAATGTCTAAACCAATGCACATATTGTAAGGTTGTGCTGTGCGGGTTTTCAGTTGGAGTCATTCGTTGGCCTGCTGTAATGGTCGATGGTGCTGTCTTTGATTCTAATCAAAAAATTCTGCAGCGGAAGTCTAAATATAAAAAAACACCTGAATGGTGCTTCAGGTGTTGTGGAGAAATGCTGTTTTTCAGCTTAGGCTGAACGGTTTTAGCCAATAATACGAATAATACGCTGGGTACGTTCATTAATCAGCACATAGTCACCGTTGACTTTATACCACTGCTGATAGCGGCCTGTGTTAGGTAAACGACGTGCTTCACGATCACTGACTTTATAGCGGTTCGCGTAATATCCACGTGGCAGGTTTTGACCTACACGCCAGTCACGACTTGGATTTACGCGTTTTTGATCATAACGCTTTTGTTCCCACTGTGCAGGATGACGTGGATTGTCCCAGCGCTTGTCGTGATGTTTATATGCTGCACTTGCTTGATGACGACGATCATCATAACGATGGTCGGGTGCTGCCATAGCCGATGTTGCCATGATTGCGCTTAAAGACAGTGCTAAGGTGCTGAGTAATTTTTTCATGGGATTTACCTTCAGTTTTAGATATGGGGTAGATGTGTCCAAATTAATCAAATACTCAAGATAAACGATGGTGGAAATTGAGGTGAATTGTGAATTTTATGGAGAAAACAAGGAGAGCCCGAGCGGGATATTTCACAACAATAAGATGAGTGTGAGCATCATCCTATAAAAAAGCCCAAAGTGGACTTTGGGCTATGGATTTAGAGCTTGTGTATGTACAGCAGTAGGTCTATAAACCTGCGATACGCAAAATCTGGTGATTTTCGACATCGACCAAAATGTAGTCTTGGTTGATTTTATACCATTGTTGTTTGCGTTCAGGGCGGGGCAAGTTATGTTCCTGATAATCGACTTTATAACCATTGCCACGATAATGCTGCGGCATGACATAACCCGTTTGCCATTTATGTTGCTGTAGACGTTTTACACCACGTTCTTCACGCATGCGGCGTTTGTCTTGCATACGCTCTTCAGCATCGGCACGAAATTCACGTTTATTGTGTGCTTGGTGACGAGGATGGTCAGCTGAGTCTCGATCAAATTGAGGAGCGGCAGTTGCAAAATTGCTGCTTAGTAAAGCACTGAAAGACATTGCCAGAACTGTCAAAATCTTTTTCATGTAAACCCCTCATTCTCTCATCTTGATATCACAGTTCATACTTTAACCATTAAATGCAGAGAAACTGTGAAGAAAGCACATGAATTTTTTAAATACGCTCTGCAGGATGCGGCATGGTATTGATTCTATTATGCGACAAAATACGAAATTTAGTAGCTATCGCTCAGAAAATAGGGGTGGGATGATTTTTCTTGTGCTAAGGAAAGGATGAGACATCACCATAGCAGCGTACTGCTATGGTCTGCTTTAGTTCCAATGTTCAGTTAAGCCTTGTAAAGATTGCACAGCGATGGCAACACATTCGGCTGTTTCACGATCATCCAAAGCCACAATTAAATGCTGACCTAATTGCAAGCTTTCAATACTTTGAATCACGGCAGTTTTACGTTGAATATCAGTCATCACAATTTACCTAATGCTTGTTGTGGAGATACATCAAGCATAGGTGATGTATATTGATTTGGAAAACCGTATAATTTTATAAAAACAATCCAATAAAACGATTATTGCCACCGTTGCCATGAGTTTTGCTTAATAGGCGTAGTTTAAATCGGTGTAGTCGGTCAATGATTTTTGAATATGTGCATTGATAAATTCGCGTACATCTTCAGTACTCATTGGTGCGCCTTGCTTGCTAATCACGTGTTCAATTTCAGGTTGTCCTTCAATTTTAATACGATAAACAAAGTTTTTAACCACTTTGTAGGCATCGTCCAGTTTTTCAATGCCTGTGACATAGTGGTAAGCATGTTCAAAATTAAGGTCGGTATGTGAAAATACAAACTGATCAAACAGTTTGATTTTCTGACCGTTGTCGAGTGCCTGAATGTCATCTACGATGCTGGCTTCAAACTTCATGCCATATTTTTCAGAAATAGGCTGACCATCAATCAGTAAAGACACCATACCATCTTCAAGTGGTGTCACGGTGATGTTGTTTAATTCAGTCATGTTGCTCTCTGCATCGTTGAGGTTGAATTGAGATGTGGAAGCATGGTAATCAGGCTTTGCATTGCCAAAAATAGGCAGGATAGAAACCTGAAAATGCTTGTGCGATGCCATTTTACCGCAAATCAATGTGCAAAAATTGGCAATATGCTAGGTTAAGTCCATAAAAAAGGAAGCAAGCGCTTCCTTTCTTCGGATCAAACGACAGAACTAATCCTGTGCATCAATACTTTGACCATTCATGTGCAAGCTGTCATCGCCCATTAAATATAAATAGGCAGGCATGATGGCATCGGGTGTAGGTAAAGTTTTTGGATCTTCATCAGGATAGGCTTTGGCACGCATGGCAGTGCGGGTTGCACCCGGGTTAATGCAGTTGTAGCGAATATTTGGATGCACCTGTTCTTTGGCAAATAACTGGCTCACCGCTTCAATTGCAATTTTAGACACCGAATAAGCACCCCAGCGTTCACGTGCTTCACGACCTACACCTGAACTGGCAAACACGACTGAAGCATGTTCCGATTTTGCCAAAAGTGGTAATAATTCCTGAGTGAGTACAAATGGCGCACGTAAATTCACTGCCATGACGTCATCCCAAACATCGGCAGGGTAATTTGCCAACTCAGTCCGTTCGCCTAAAATGCCTGCATTATGCAAAATACCATCCAAACGTCCGAATTGTTTCTCTAGAGTATCGACCAGTAATTCATAATCTCGTGGTGAAGCACTTGAAAGCTGCAGCGGCAAAATAGCAGGTTGTGGTGCGCCTAAACTTTCGATTTCATCATAAATCACTTCAAGTTTATTTAAGGTACGACCATGCAGCACTACGGTTGCTCCGTGTAGCGCATAACTGAGGGCAGCCGCTCGTCCAATACCATCACCCGCACCTGTGATCAGGATAATACGATCTTTGAGAAGATCGGGGCGAGGTTGATATTCTGAGTATTTCATGGGCATCCCTCCTGTTCATTTCTTATTGCTTATGGGTTGAGTTTCATGTCATCGCTTTACAGGACTGATTCAAGCATTGGCACTGCTGTTTTGCGTTGCAGCTTGCAGCACCAATTTGTCTAAAACCGTATGTAATTCAGTCACTGAATCCACTATACAATCTGCTTGCCATGCTGTTAAGTCATCTTTGTGTTGCAAGGGTAAATAACCGTATGCTGCCAAAATGGTATACATATTGGCGTTACGACCTGCATCGATATCACGTGGATGATCGCCCACATAAATACAATGTTCTGGGGCAATTTCAATCTGTTTGGCCGCCAAATACATAGGTTCTGGGTCTGGCTTGGTACGGCTAACATCTTCAGGGCAGACCAAAACTGCACAGCGTTCAGTTAAATTCAGTGCCTTGAGTAAGGCTTCACTGAGCCAGCGCGGTTTATTGGTGACAATACCCCACGGAATTTGACGCTGTTCCAACGCATCAAGCAGTGGATACATGCCTTCAAACAGATCAGTTTCGACTGCAATATCTGCACCGTACAGGTCTAAAAAGCGTTGTCGATGGGCCAAAAATACAGGGTCATCTACCTCAAGTTCTGGATAGACCAATTTGACCATCGCCCGTGCACCTTCAGACACCTGCGTGCGAATGGCTTCTGCTGCCACAATCTCACAGCCTTTATCGTGGCACATGTCTTGAATGATGCGAATAAAATCTGCAGCGGTATCAATTAAGGTGCCATCGAGGTCAAATAAAACTGCCTTCATTCTGTTGCCTCATTGACCGTGTAAACCATGTAGTTCACATCCACATTTGGTGCTAACCAATAGCGCTTGGTGAGCGGGTTGTAGTGTAAGCCTGTCATATCTTTAAGTTTTAAACCCGCTTGGCGAATGTCGTGTGCCAATTCAGACGGTTTAATAAATTTATGATAATCGTGTGTGCCTTTGGCTAACATGCGCAGCACGTATTCTGCCCCAATAATGGCAAATAGGTATGATTTAGGGTTGCGGTTAATGGTCGAGAAAAATACATGACCGCCCGGCTTGACCAGTTTTTGGCAGGCTTGAATAATCGAGGCCGGATCAGGTACGTGCTCTAACATTTCCATGCAAGTCACCACATCGTATTGACCAGCTTGCTCATCTACCAATTGCTCAACAGGAATTTGGCGATATTCAATATTGTGTACGCCTTCTTGCTCAGCATGGATACGCGCCACATTTAAAGGTGCTTCGCCCATATCAATGCCAAGTACATTGGCACCACGACGTGCCATGCTTTCTGCCAAAATCCCGCCGCCGCAACCGACATCTAGCACTTTTTTGCCTGCTAAACCGCCTGCATGTTCATCAATCCAGTTCAGGCGCAGTGGGTTAATCATGTGCAGGGGACGGAACTCGGAATGCTGATCCCACCATATGGCTGCAAATGCTTCAAATTTGGCAATTTCTTGTGGATCAACATTCAGTTGCGACATGGGTGTCACCTCAATTTAATCGTGATGATGGTAAAAATATGTATAAACCCTAGTGTAGCGTTAATTCTAAAAAAAGCGATAAAAGCTGTAAAAAAGTTCACAGAAGGAAAACGAAATCAGCATAATTGATTTATAGTGTTGCCATACACTAAACAGAATGATTTAGAGGATTATAAACGCAATGAAAAAATTCCTTTTAGGTAGTTTGGCAACTGCCATCTTTGCTATTTCTGGTAGCACTATGGCGGCAAATTTTGTAGCAGGTAAAGATTATAGCGTTGTCGCCAACCCGGGTAAGGTTGATGTACCAGGTAAAATTGAAGTGCGTGAGTTCTTTTGGTATGGCTGTGGTCACTGCTTTACTTTAGAACCATATATGCAAACATGGTTACGCCAGTTACCTAAAGATGTGAATTTTGTGCGTACTCCTGCAGCCATGAATCCTGTTTGGGAAATGAATGCACGTGGTTATTATGTGTCTGAAGCTTTGGGTGTGCGCAAGAAAACTCACTTGCCACTTTTCCATGCCATTCATGACAAAGGTCAGCAAATTTTTGACCAACAATCACAAGCTAAATTCTTTGTGAAATATGGTGTACCTGAAGCGAAATTTAACAGCATGTTTAACTCGTTTGCGATCACCTCTAAAATTTCACAAGCTAAACAATTGGCGCGTCAGTACCAATTGACAGGTGTACCTGCGGTGGTGGTGAATGGTAAATATATCGTTCAAGGCGATAACGGCAAAGTGATTCAAGTAGTGAACTACTTGGTTGATCAAGAGCGTAAAGCTAAGAAATAAGCAGATGCAATAACAAGATGATGCAAGGCTGAATCAGCAGCGCATCGCTAAAAACCGCAATGATTGCAACGTCATTGCGGTTTTTTTAATGCAGGTTAAAAGTGTGTTGTATGTTTAATCTGCGACAGGCTGCGGACGTTGTCAGTGGCAAATGCCACGAAATAATAAATGTACTTGAGTAATGGTTTGTTGAATAAAACGCTGCTGTTGTTCAGGTAATTTTTCGGCTTCAAATTGGCGTTCTAAACCAATCCAGCTCATTGCCCAATTTAACGATAAATTAATTAAAATATTGGCCAGAATGTGAAAATCTTCAGCATGCTGAAAATGTTGTACGCTTTCGACCCGTTGTAAATCATTAGCTAAATCTTCAATTAAAAAATCAATTTCACGGGCGATGGCTTGCCGTAAAATGGTCGAACCGCCCCAGCGTTCGGCAATTAAAAAAATCCATTGTTGTGGATGTTGATCGACAGATTTAAAAAATAGGGTCAATGCCTTTTCGGTCTGTGCATCGGGTTGGTATAAATAAGCTTGTCCCAACTGATACAAAATACCTTTAATGTGCAAGGCAACTTGATCGACCAAATCTAGCCCCAACTCATCCATATCTTGAAAATGCCGATAAAATGCGGTGGGCACCAGTCCAATCTGTCGTGAAATTTCTCTTAAGCTAATGCTGCTAAATGCACGTCCTGCGCTGCTGAGTTGCAGCACTGCCTCCATAATTGCCTGACGACTTTGTTGTTTTCGTTCTTCCCGAATCGACATTGTATTTCCTGATTCTGCCAGTGCCGCGCAGTCTAACAAAAACCTGTGTTTCACGATAATACTAAAAGATGAATGAAGCCACTTTGTAAAAATACAGGCAAAATTTACCGAAACAGCACACGTCAAGCTTTGGAAAAGCGACCTGCGCTGTGGCATCTGTTATACTTGCGGGCAATTTATTTGAGCCAAAAATAAGGACACATTATGCGTATTGACCAACGAGCTTTAGATCAATTACGTGAGGTAAAAATTACCCGTAACTATACTCGCTATGCTGAAGGTTCAGTGTTGGTAGAGTTTGGTCATACCAAAGTTTTGTGTACCGCAAGTATTGATAACTCTGTACCGCGCTTTTTAAAAGGGCAGGGACAAGGTTGGGTAACTGCAGAATATGGCATGTTGCCACGTTCAACTCATACCCGTAGTGACCGTGAAGCGGCGCGTGGTAAACAAAGCGGACGTACACAGGAAATTCAGCGCTTAATTGGTCGTAGCTTGCGTGCCATGGTCGATTTGAAGAAACTGGGTGAAAACACCATTACCATTGACTGCGATGTGATTCAGGCCGATGGCGGTACCCGTACTGCAGCCATTACAGGTGCAGCAGTGGCATTGATTGATGCTATGAATGTGTTGCTGGAAAAGAAAAAAATTAAGCATGACCCATTAAAGGGTTTGGTGGCTGCAATTTCTGTGGGCATGTACCAAGACCAAGTGTTATTGGATTTGTGCTATGAAGAAGATTCAAATTGCCAAACTGATTTAAACGTGGTGATGACACAAGCAGGTGAATTTATTGAAATTCAGGGTACTGCTGAAGATAAGCCGTTTAATCGTGTGCAATGTAATGCCATGTTGGAAATGGCAGAAAAAGGTATTCAGGAATTGGTAAAAAAACAGCAGCAGGCTTTAGGTTGGTAAGCTGAATTTTTTAAAGTTTTTCTATTGTTTAAGAACGCATCTTCGGATGCGTTTTTTTATGGATGAGGTTTAGATTGCGATAGGAGGCGTGAAGCAAAAAACTACAATATTGCAGGATGCGTTCTTTTAAGATGGAAAACTGTATGCAAAGAGACTGAATGAAAAGAGGAGGAAAGCATGAAACTACTAATTATTTTAATGTCTGCCATGATGTTGTTTTTAACTGCATGTGATTCACGTACTGAGCGTGAAAATGAAGACAATCGTAGTGTACTCGGTCAAGCTTCTGACAATGACAATGACAATGACAATGACAATGACAATGACAATGACAATGACAACGACAACGACAACGACAACAAGGACGATGATTAAATTCAAAATTGAGGCATAAAAAAAGGAGGCTCATTTGCCTCCTTAAAATCAATTTTTGGAAAAAATTAAGGGTGCAGATTGCACCCTTAATTTTAAAAGTAATCGTTTACGCATTAAAACGCATTGATAAATCCACAGCTTTGACATCTTTGGTTAAAACACCCATCGAAATATAATCTACGCCTGTACTAGCCACTTCACGTAAATTCTCAATGGTGATGTTGCCCGACGCTTCAAGTTTACAACGACCTGCCACATGCTTGACCGCATCAATCATTTGTTGCTGGCTAAAGTTATCCAACATCACAATATCAGCTTTGGCTTCAAGGGCTTGATTTAGTTCATCCCAAGTTTCCACTTCAACTTCTACAGGTTTGCCCGGAGCAATGGCATGTGCTTTGGCAATTGCCTGAGTAATGCCGCCTGCTGCCATAATGTGATTTTCTTTAATCAAAAAGGCATCAAATAAGCCTAAACGATGGTTTTGTCCACCACCGACCGTGACAGCATATTTTTGTGCAATGCGTAAACCCGGTAAGGTTTTACGGGTATCTAGCAGTTTGGTATTTAAGCCTTCAAGTTGTTGCACATAGGCTGCGGTTTTAGTCGCAACAGCAGACAGGGTTTGCACAAAATTCAGCGCAGGGCGTTCTACCGTTAACAGGCTGCGTGCAGAACCTGCCAATTTCAAAAAGGCTTCATTGGCAGCAACGTGGTCGCCATCATTTTTTAACCACGTGACTTGCACATTGGCATCGTATGCTTGAATCAGGGCATTTACCCACGGTTGACCTGCCAAAATCATGTCTTCACGGCTAATAATGGTGGCAGTGGCCTGCTCATCTTCAGGGGTCAATAATGCGGTAATATCACCATCGCCAATATCTTCTTGCAAGGCTTGCTGAATATTGATTTGGATGGATTGTTCAAGCAAAGCTGGAGAGATGCTCATAAGATTTTCCGTGTCGATCTTGCCCATGAAAATTGCGCGTTATATTAACACTGTTCTGCGTCAGGATGTGTTTTTTAGCCACGTTCGGGTGTAATTTAAGATGTTCATTGTCACGCGTTGGCATTAAACTGAAATTTCTGTTCTATTTTTCTATTCTAATGGTTTGGGGATTGCCTTATGCAGCATGTGCCGTCGTTTCAGGTGGTTGAGGGTCAATTACAAGGGGCAAGACAAGTCCCATCTCCGAATTTCAACGCCCGTCCGACAGACCAAGAGATTCAATTGCTGGTCATTCACAATATTAGTTTGCCGCCGTCACAATTTGGTGGTGGTTATATTGAGCAATTTTTTCAGAACCAAATGGATTGGTCGCAGCATCCTTACTTTCAGACCATTCAGGGCCTGCAGGTTTCGGCACATTTGTTGATTTTAAGAACAGGCGAGGTGCTGCAATTTGTTAATTTTGCAGATCGGGCGTGGCATGCGGGGCGTTCTAGTTATTTGGCACAGCCTGAATGTAATGACTATTCAATTGGGATTGAATTAGAGGGCAGTGATGACTTGCCTTTTGAAACAGCGCAATATCAGAGTTTGGTGCAGGTGGTACACAGTTTGCAGCAGGCCTATCCACGTATTCAGCAGCATATTGCAGGACATTCCGATATTGCACCGGGACGTAAAACTGATCCAGGGCCGTATTTTGACTGGCAGTATTTTCGTGAACAGTTATCTCAACTTAAAGCTTCGACATCACAGGAAAAATTGATCAATCAATAACAAAACTTTGTTGATGCTTTGATTACAATAGCGACTAAATTTTTAATTGGGTGGTAACGATGGCGCTTTGGCGATCGACCTTTATTGTCAGTGCAATGACCATGCTGTCACGGGTGCTAGGATTAGTCCGTGATGTGGTATTGCTGAATGTGTTTGGTGCAGGTAAAGATTTCGATACCTTTGTGGTGGCGTTTCGTATCCCCAACTTTTTCAGGCGACTGTTTGCCGAAGGGGCGTTTTCGCAGGCATTTATTCCTGTATTGACCGAATATAAAACCAGCCGCACTCATGCCGAAGTACAAATTTTAATTAGTCGGGTTTTTGGCTGTTTAATGACGGTAATGACAGGGCTAACCTTTACCGCCATGGTGGCTGCGCCTGCGGTGATGTATATCTACGCACCGGGTTTCCATAGCGACCCTGAAAAGTTTGCGCTAGCCACCGATATGTTCCGCCTGACCATTCCTTATTTGTTGTTTATGTCGCTGACGGCATTTGCCAGCAGTATTTTGAACAGCTATGGCTCATTTACCACGCCTGCCTTTGCGCCTGTATTGCTGAATGTGGCGATGATTGCAGGTGCATTATGGCTCACACCGTACATGGCAGAGCCGATTATGGCACTGGGTTGGGCGGTGATTATCGCGGGTGCTTTACAACTTGCGATTCAAATTCCAGAACTATGGCGTAAAAAGCTGCTGATTCCCCCTAAAGTTGATTTCAAGCATGAAGGGGTGGATCGGATTATGAAGCTGATGCTGCCTGCTTTATTTGGGGTATCGGTCACGCAAATTAACCTGCTACTCAACACCATTTGGGCATCTTTTATGCAGGATGGTTCGGTGTCGTGGTTGTATAGTGCGGAACGTATGACAGAGCTACCTTTGGGCTTAATTGGTGTAGCGATTGGGACGGTCATTTTACCGTCACTGTCTGCGCGTCATGCAGAACAAAATATGGATAAATTCCGCGGCATGATGGACTGGGCTGCACGGGTGATTATTTTGGTAGGTGTCCCTGCCAGTATTGCACTGTTTATGTTATCAACGCCTATTATCCAAGCCTTGTTTGAGCGTGGTCAGTTTAGTTTTAAAGATACGCAAATGACCGCTTTGGCCTTGCAATGTATGAGTGCAGGGGTGATTTCATTCATGCTGATTAAAGTTTTTGCACCAGGCTTTTATGCGCAGCAAGACACCAAAACCCCAGTACGTGTTGGTTTAATGGCCGTAGCAGCCAATGCCATTTTAAACGTGGTGTTCATTGGCTTCTTTAAACTGATTGACTGGCAAGCTGAACACATGGCATTGGCACTGGCATCATCAGGTTCGGCTTTGGTGAATGCAGGCATGTTGTATTTCTATTTGCATCAACGCAAGATTTTCCGTTTTGGTGCGCACTGGAAAAAACTCATGGTGCAGTTTGCAGTGGCAAATGCCGTGATGATTGCTGCGTTGTGGTATGCCTTAACTTGGTATAACGGTGATGTATCACAATGGATGCGTGTGGCAGAAGTCACTGCGCTGTGTGTGGTGGGCGTAGTGGCCTATGGGGTTGGATTGTTGGCAACGGGTTTTAGACCACGTCATTTAAAACCTTAATGAAGCGAAGTTGATCTGAAAAAATACCGCAATTTAAATTGCGGTATTTTTTTGTTTAAAGATGATGCGGCTTTGGATTATTTTACAATTTCTAAAAGTTCCACATCAAAAATAAGCGTGCTGTTTGGCTCAATTGCATCGCCTGAGCCAATTTGACCGTAGGCTAGAGCAGCAGGAATAAAGAAGCGATATTTGGCACCAACTTTCATGAGTTGTAAGCCTTCAGTCCAACCTTGAATGACTTGGCTGACCTGAAATTCTGCAGCTTGATCGCGGGCGATAGAACTGTCAAATACCGTACCATCAATTAAACGACCTTCATAATGGACTTTAACGGTAGAGGTGGCTTTGGGTGATTTGCCCGTACCTGCCTGTAAGACTTGATATTGCAAGCCAGACTTGGTGACTTTGACCCCTGCCTTTTTGGCATTATTGTTTAAAAAGGCTTGCCCAATTTTAGCATTGCTATCGGCTACTTTTTTAAGCTCAATCAGTTGTTTGGCTTCGGCTTGCTTTTTGAATTGAGTCAGCACTCGTGCCATTTCTTCATCGCTTAAACTGGCGGCTTGGTCTTGTGTTGCCATTTTTAAGCCAGCAATGAAGGCTTCGAGATCAATATCTTTTAAGGTTTCCGCATTGCTGCGCCCCATTAAATAACCAAAGCTATAACCGACCTGATCTGCAACAGGACTTTTATTGGTCACGGTTTTGGCAAAACTGCCACTGCTGAGCAGTGCGATACACACAAGGGCAAGGTGTTTTTTCATTCTTTTCGTCCTAAGACCATACAGGAGAGCCAAGCTCTCCTGAAAGGGTGATGTTGTTATTTCACTTCAATCAGTTCAACATCAAAAATTAAGGTGCTGTTGGCAGGAATCATGCCTGGTACACCTTGTTCGCCGTAGCCCAGTTTCGATGGAATATACAGCGTAGCTTTACCGCCTTCCTTCATGAGCTGTAAACCTTCAGTCCAGCCCGGAATGACTTGATTCAGTGGGAATTCAATTGGCTCACCACGTTGTACCGAGCTGTCAAATACTTTGCCATCGACCAGTTTACCCGTGTAGTGCACTTTGACCACAGAGCTTGCCGTTGGCTGTTTGCCTGTGCCTTCTTTAATCACTTGATATTGCAAGCCAGAAGCTGTGGTTTGTACGCCTGCTTTTTTGCCATTTTCAGTTAAGAATGAATCACTGGCTGTTTGCGCAGCTTGCGCTTGAGTGGCTTGTTTTTGTTGCAACTCTTGCTGGAATTGCTCATAGGCTTTTTGTAATTCTTCTTCGGTGTAGGCAGGTTGTTTACGCGCATGACCTTCACGCACACCTGTTACAAAGCTGTTGATGTCTAGCTCTGGTGGGGTTTGATGTGCCACTTCATAACCCAAAGCGTAGCTGATTTTTTCAACCGCAGAAGCATTTGCCGACGCTTTAGAGGTCGCCACTGCTGGGTTTTGAGAGGCATAATAAACAGGAACAAGTGCAGCACCGCCTAAAATTACAGCAACAGCGATGGGTAAGGCTTTACTCATAGGTTTTCTCAAATTCATTTTATAGTTAAAAAAGCAGCATTCATCTTAGCAGACTTTTTCACAGACTTTTCTAGTTTGGCACGTGGCTTTGCAGCCTGTGTCGATTCAACTTTTTAATATATGCTGCTTACGCAGTTTATTCTATAACAGACTGAATATCTAAAACATTTTTTATACATAAATCTTATCAATTCAGGACTAGATGTGGGTCATTTAAGAAAAGTCAGATTGCGTTTGGGCTGTAGGTAAATTTTTATTGTAATCGCATAAATGATCAAGACAGCGTCCTGATGGGTTGTTGTCCAATAATAGGATTAACCTTCGGTTCGACCCACTTTTGTTTCGGCAAAAGTGGGCAAAACCATTGTCATCCACAAAACCTGTTTAATTCTTGTATCTCATTCATTATTTCGCAGAAACAATAATGGTCTAATGCTACGCAGGTTGTGGATGACACTTCCGAGTATCCTCATGTGATCTAGGTTTTTAGATGAGCGGTTTTACCTAAATAAAGATAGAAATATATTTGACTATCATGACTTATCTTAAAAGTCAGTCAAAGTCGGCCTTTAACACAACCCGATAGCGTGCCTTGCCCTGATGCAAATGTTCAATTGCCTGATTGATCTGTGACATCGGAAAAACTTCCACCTGTGGGGCAATCTGTTTGCGTGCGGCAAATTGTAGTAATTGACGCAGCGCTGCAGGCGAACCTGTCGATGAACCAGTAACCGATTTTGCACCGCCAATTAAGCTGCCCGCCTTAATTTGCATGGGTTCTAGCGCTACACCTAGCATGTGAATAGTGCCATGTGGTGCAAGCGTACTTAAATAAGCATTCCAGTCCAAGCTTACGTTTACCGTACTTAAAATCAGGTCAAACTTGCCACGCTGGGTTTTAAGGGCAGCAGCATCACGGCTGTTCACTACATGGTCTGCACCCATAGCCAGTAATTCTGCGGTTTTGTCTGGATTGGAACTGAACGCCGTAATTTCACAGCCCCATGCTTTTAATAATTTGATGGCGATATGCCCCAAGCCACCAATACCAATCACCGCAACATGATGTACTGCCTGAATTTGATGTTTCAAGATCGGATCAAATACGGTAATTCCACCACAGAGCAAAGGCCCTGCACTGACAGGATCGACCTCATCGGGTAATGGAATTACCCATTGCCAACCTGCACGGACTTTATCGGCAAAACCACCTGCATGTCCCACAATGGTTGCGGTAGTGCCATTGCTGCACAGCACTTGTTCGCCTGCAATACAGGCATCGCAGTGTTGGCAACTGTCTGCAGTCCAGCCAATGCCTACACGTTGCCCCACGGTTAAGCCTTTGGCCTCACTGCCTAATTGGGTAATCGTGCCAATAATTTCATGTCCTGCCACCACAGGATATACCGAGGAATGCCAGTCATTTTGAATGACTGAAAGATCGGAATGGCATAAGCCACAATATTCGACTTTGACTTCTACCTGATGCGCCTGCAGTTCACCCGCATCAAATTGATAGGCTTGCAGGGCTTCACCTGCCTGCATTGCGGCATAGGCTCGAATGGTATTACTCATATTGCACCGTCCTTGTCATAAGGCTGACTGTATTGATTGGTGATCTTGCTATTATGGGTTGAGCAGTTTTGAATACTAAAGCTTGGATGTTGCTTTAAGATGTTGTTTTAAAGTGACAGTGATTTTCATGATCATCGACCATGCCTACAGCTTGCATAAAAGCATAGCAGGTGGTCGGGCCTACAAATTTAAAACCATTTTTCTTTAGGGCTTTCGACATGGCAACACTAGCGTCGGTTTGTGCAGGCGCAAGACGATAGTCAGGTACATCATTCCTAATAGGTTGCTGTGCAACAAAACCCCAAAGCCATGTCACGACGTTTATATCGGCGTCTTTTAGTTTTTGCCATGCACGTGCGTTGTCACGAATTGCTTGTAATTTGCCTCGATGGCGAATTAATCCAGCATCTTGTAATTTGAGCGTAAGATCATCATCACTAAATGCGGCAATTTCAGCAATGCTGTATTGGAAAAAATGTTGACGATACGCCTCACGTTTTTTTAATACAGTAATCCAAGACAAGCCTGCTTGCTGTCCTTCCAAACACAGCATTTCAAATAAATGTGCTTCGGCAAATACAGCTTGTCCCCACTCTAAATCATGATAGGAAATATAGAGCGGATCATCGGAACACCAGCCACAGCGTTGTATCGTCATGGGTCATGCTCCTTATTGAATAGATGTGAATGGGACAGACTTAAAGCTGAAATGCTGCCCATTGGTCATGTTGGTTATCCCAATAATATAGTTCTGCCTGTTGCAGATCGTGAAAGGAAATCCAGTTGTCTTTACCGACTTTATCTGAATAACCTGTGCTGATGAGCAGGGCATCTTCAGTAATTTCCATGACCCAGCCTTGATGGACTTGTCCTGCCAATACAATTTTTTGTTGATTGCCAGATTCTGCAAATTCCACCAATCGATTTATCAAGGCTTCAGACATGAAATGTTCCTAACAAAATTAACGTAAATAAGGATAAGGATTGACCGCACCGCGTCCTTTACCATTTAAATAAAGTCCGTAATGCAAATGTGCGGCAGTGTGTCGGGCGTTGCCTGTATTGCCGACATAGCCAATATGCGTTCCTGCCTTGACATAATCGCCCACGTTTAAACCGCGTTTATGTCCATCCAAGTGTGCATAGTAATGCCAAGTGCCTGCAGGCCCTAATATCCAAATTACTTTACCACCTAAGCGATTATCGCGTAAGTCTGCAATTAAACCTTCTGTAGCGCTATACACTTTGCTGCCTTTGGCGGCAAGAATATCAATGCCTTCATGCAAACGTCCGCTACTACGAGATGCACCCCAAGTGTCATTCAACTGATGCGCTTTAATGCCCTGCACAGGAATGGGCAAGCGAGTTTTTAAACTCATTTGATTGAGTTTTTGCACCAAGGCAGGCGGGAGTGGGGTACTAGGACGTTTCGGTGCAGAACTACAGGCCGCAATCAATAAGGTAAAGAGTGACAGGCTTAAAACAGCAATCCATCGAAACATAAGACATCCTTGTAATGGCAGTGAAAGCAAAGATTTCATTCATCACGATGCTTGACTATGTCACAGATTGATTGCCGAGATCAATTTTTTCATGGCCGTCGGAATGCCCAAATCGCTGGCTTGTTGCGGACTATACCAATCTGCATTCAGTTCTATTGCCAAGTGTTCTTGTAGATCAGCATCGACCTGAAAACACAGTGCTTCAAGCTGCCAAGTGAAATGGGTAAAGCTATGTGAAATCTGTGCGCGTTGCTGTACCTGTTTAAGGCTCAAGCTTTGACACAGTTGCTCAAAAGCCTGTGCATCTTCAATAACAGGCAAACACCATAGTCCACCCCAAAGTCCTGTATTGGGACGTTGTTGCCATAACCACTGATCTGCGCATTGCAGTACTAAGACCTGTGCAGATTTAACGGGTACGGCTTTTTTCGGTTTTTTAAAGGGCAATTCCTGCTCTAAACCTTGTTGATGTGCTTTGCAGTGTTGTTGCATTGGGCAATATAAGCACAGTGGTTTTTTGGGGGTACAAATGGTGGCGCCCAAATCCATAATAGCCTGCGTATAGTCGTGATTACGCACTTCGGGGCAGAGCTGTTCTGCCAGTTGCCACATGGCACGTTCATGTACAGGTTTGGATAAATCATCTTCAATAGCAAAAAAACGTGCTAAAACCCGTTTGACGTTGCCATCCATAATGACGCCGTATTGGCGTAAACCCAGCGACATCATGGCACCACCCGTAGAGCGACCAATGCCCGGCAAAGCCATCCACTGTTCGAGCGTACTTGGAAAATGTCCTTGCTGTGCCACAATGGCTGCGGCTTTATGCAAGTTGCGGGCGCGGGCGTAATAGCCTAAACCTGCCCAATACGGTGCAACTTCATCCCAAGTTGCACGTCCTAAATCTTGCACTGTCGGAAAGCGCTGCAAAAAACGCTCAAAATATTGCAATACGGTTTTGACCTGAGTTTGTTGCAGCATGATTTCAGACACCCACACCGCATAGGGATCATCGGCGACTTGCCACGGCAGGTCATGGCGTCCGTGTTGATCGAACCACGTGAGGAGAGCATCGGAAAATGAAAAAGCAGTCATGCGAACCCAGTTTGTAAAGTAGCGGCTTAGTATAGCCAAACTGGCGTGGGAATTACGTGCATAAAAAAAGAAGATGAGCGTGCATCTTCTTCTTTAGGTTTGGTTTCACTTGGTTTGGGATAAAACGAGTCGTGGTTTAAATTTGACCGCTCATACCCCAACGGTTATCCAATTTTAAGGTCTGACCTTCATAGCGTGGAATAATGTGGATGTGTAAATGCTCAGATTTAGCATCAAACACATCGCCATCATTAAAACCCACATGGAAACCTGCAGGTTGATGACGCAATTGCAACTCATTGCGCGCCAATTCTAATAAAGACAATAAACTTTTACGTTCTTTGTCTGTAATGTCAAAAAAAGAGCCGACGTGACGTAGCGGAATGATCACGCAATGTCCTTTAGACAGGGCATTGGGTTCAGGCAAAATTACCCCAAATTCATTTTTTGCCAAAACATCATAATCATCAAAATTGCAATAAGGGCATTGCTCAGTCATTGTTATATCCTCTTCTTTAAAATTTTCTTGGCTTGCGTTGAGTATATGCTGCGTAATGTGAACAGCAGATTAATCTGCTAAACGACGATCCAACACTTCATACATGGCAGCTAAACCTTGTTGCTCTGCCGATGCGTTATAGCCTAAATCGACCCCATTGGCTTTGGCACGTTCATCAGCTTGAGGGTTACTAAAGCCGTGTTTGGCATCTTCAAAAATAATCACTTCATGCTCTACTTGAGCCGCGTGCATTTCTTCACGGAAACTTGCGACGTCGTCTAAAGTCACCATGCTGTCCAGTTCACCATGCAACACCAAAATCTCGGCTTGTACCTGACCTTGTTGTGCAGGGGCTTTCGGGCTGAGGTTGGCGTGGAAGGTCACCACTGCTTTTAATGCTGCGCCAGAACGAGCCAAATCCAGAACGACTTTGCCGCCATAACAGAAACCAATTGCAGCGAGTTTATCGCGATTTACTTCAGGTTGGGCAGCTAAAGTGTCCAAAGCTGCAGACGCACGAGTCACAATTGTGTCAGCATCTGCAAAAGTTTGCATCATCCATTCATTGGCTTGGGCTGCGGTGGTGGTGACTTTTTTATCGCCATACATATCAATCGCTAAGGCTGCAAAACCATGTTCAGCCAATTCACGCGCGCGTTGTTCGGTGTATTCGTTACGTCCCCACCATTCAGGTGCGACAATCACCCCCGCGACAGCTTGTGCTGTTTCTGGTGCAGCAAAATAACCGATCAGTTTGCTGCCATCTGCAGCCGTATATTCAATTTCGCGAGTTTTGATTGCTAAAGCCATGCCTTATTCCTTATCGTTTTCAATGCCATGATTAAAGCATAATAATATGGCACGCATTTTTAAAAACAGGGTAAATACTGCCTATAAATGTGAGAAAATATTTTTAAAATAGCCAAATTGGCATTTGTTGCGTAAAAAGCGGACATAAAAAAAGAAGGAAAAATCCTTCTTTTTTATCTGATTTTTAGGAATTTATAGACGAGGTCACTAGATTTTTCCGCGAGAGAGGAAACCAACAATTGCCAAAATCACAGCAATCACCAATAAAATAATGGCAAAGTCTTTGGATAAACCTGCGACACCACCAAAACCAAGTAAACTCGCGATTAACGCAATCACTGCGAAGATTATAGCCCAACGAAACATAATTGTTCTCCATGTGTTTTTATAGCTTCTGAATTTAGTATAGGGAGCTGAACGCAGCACACTGTTTTGTTTTTGTGTATTAAATGTTCAGTTGTTTGAGTTAAGTGTTTGATTCATTTAAAGACTAAACAAAAGCAACAAGTTGAAACAAGGCTGTTATAATGACGCAGTTTTGTTATTTTCTGTGCGCTATGTCTGATCAATTACGACCTGAATTTTGGAAAAACTATCCGCTGAATGCCTTAAATACTGCGGAATGGGAAGCCTTGTGCGATGGTTGCGGTTTATGCTGTTTGGTCAAACTAGAAGATGAAGACACGCAAGAAGTGGCCTATACCAAAGTGGCGTGCAAGTTACTGGACTGTAACACAGCACGTTGTTCAGATTATGCCAATCGCTTTGACTTTGTGCCCGATTGCATTCAACTTTCCCCCGAAAAACTAGAAAAAATTCACTGGTTGCCGCCAAGTTGTGCCTATCGTCGTTTAAAACAGGGTAAAAATTTGCCATCTTGGCATTACTTAAATACGGGCTCACGCCAAAGTGTGATTAAAGCCAAAAAATCTGCGGCAGGGCGTTGTATTTCAGAACTGGATGTTGCAGAAGAAGATATAGAAGATTATGTGGTGCGTTGGGTGCGTTAATTCATACTGCAGAATAAACTTTGAATCGTGTTTTAGCGATAAATCGGTACGATTAGAAATACTCCAAAGCTTGAGATCATAGTAGACTAGGTTGAAGTCAAGTATAGAAATAACAAGATGTCAGAGAGTCATATTCCACTGCCTGAGCGTTTGCGTCCACGCGATTTATCGCAAATTATTGGTCAAGATCATCTTTTAGGTGAGCAAGCGCCGTTACGCCAAATGATTGATCAGGGGCATTTGCCTTCAATTATTTTCTGGGGACCACCAGGGGTGGGGAAAACCACCATCGCTTTGCTGTTGGCGCAGGCGGTAGATCGTCCTTTTATCAGCCTTTCTGCCTTGAATACTGGGGTCAAAGAGCTGCGTGAAATTATTGCCGAAGGCGGCGATTTGCTCACACCAGTGGTGTTTATTGATGAAATTCATCGCTTTAATAAGTCGCAGCAAGATGCCTTATTAAATGCGGTGGAAAAGGGCAAAATCACCTTAATTGGTGCGACCACTGAAAATCCATCTTTTGAAGTCAATAGTGCGCTGCTTTCACGTTGTCAGGTCTATACCTTAAAGGCTTTAGATGCCGATTCGATTCAGACTTTGCTTACTCAAGCCATTCAGCAAGATCAATTCTTAAAAGACCGTTATATTCAGATTGAAGAATTTGATGCTCTGATTCAGTTTGCTGCAGGTGATGCACGCAAGGCTTTAAACCTACTGGACTTGGTGGCAAGCACCTTTGAACCCGAGGTGGAAAATATCATCACCAACGCGATTGTGGTCAAGGTTGCGCAACAAAACATTGCCCGTTATGACAAGTCAGGCGAGCAACATTATGATTTGGTATCGGCTTTTATTAAGTCAATTCGTGGCAGTGACCCCGATGCTGCATTGTATTGGATGGCGCGCATGCTCAAAGGCGGTGAAGACCCGAGCTTTATTGCGCGTCGCATGTTGATTGCTGCTTCGGAAGATATTGGCAATTCAAACCCCAATGCCTTGTTATTGGCAGGCGAGTGTTTCCGCTCGGTACAAGTGCTGGGTATGCCCGAAGCGCGGATTATTTTAGGACAATGTGCAGTATATTTGGCGACCAGTGCCAAAAGTAACAGTACTTATTTGGCAATTAATAAAGCCATGGATTTGGCTGAAAAAACCGCCAACTTACCTGTGCCACTGCATTTGCGTAATGCACCGACCAAACTGATGAAAGAACAAGGCTATGGCGTAGATTATTTGTATCCGCACAATTACCCAGAGCATTTTGTGCTACAGGACTATTTGCCGCCTGAACTGAAAGGCACAAAGTTGTATGAGTCGGCACGTAATAAACGTGAAGTGGAAGGTGAGCGTTTACAACAACGTCGTTGGCAGCAGACTCAATCCTAAGCGATTTGGTATAGCTGAAAAGATATTTGTAAAAGTATTGGCATAAAAAAAGCTCAAGAATCAACTTGAGCTTTTTTAGATTTGTTTGCAGCCTTGAGTGCTGCATTCAAAGGTTTAAAGCGGTTTGATGTTTACAGCATTCGGGCCTTTTTGACCTTGCGCAATGCTGAATTCAACTTGCTGACCTTCGTGTAAAGTCTTGAAGCCTGAGTGTGCGATTTCGCTGAAATGCGCAAACACATCTGGACCAGATTCTGGTTGAATAAAACCAAAACCTTTAGTTTCGTTAAACCACTTTACCGTGCCTTTCATTGTCGGATTTGACATAGGGAAATATCCTGCTGAATTTTAATATGTTGCAATCTAAAAAAGATTTGGAATAACTGGGAAAAAGATGCGACTTAAAATCTGAACAAACGAAGGATTACAAAATAAAACTACGGACTTAGACGATTAAAACGAACTTCATATTTTTCTAGTATGACAACAAGCATACACGGAATTGCAGAATACACAATTTAAATTCAGATAAATTTAAAAATAGGCAGACAGACTGGGCATTGTGGATGGGGCGATTTTTTCAAAGATTTGGTTTGTAAACCCTGTTTGGTCTACAGCAAAATACAAAAAACCGAGCAATGTTGCTCGGTTTTGGGAATTCAGCTTTTAAAATTGAAAAGCTTGAATTAGATATTGTCTAAGTCGATGCCTAAACGTGCAGCAACTTCTTCATAAGCTTCAACCACACCGCCTAAACCTTGACGGAAACGGTCTTTGTCGAGTTTCTTCTTGGTGTCTTTGTCCCATAAACGGCAACCGTCTGGAGAGAACTCATCACCCAACACAATACGGTCGTGGAATACACCAAACTCAAGTTTGAAGTCGACCAAAATCATGTTACCTGCATCAAACAATGCTTTTAATACATCGTTGACTTGGTAAGTTAATTCTTTCATTTTTGCCAATTGTTCAGCATTGGCCCAACCTAAAGCAATCGCTTGAGATTCGTTTACCATTGGGTCGCCAAGAGCGTCATCTTTAAAGAACAATTCAAATGTAGGTGGGGTCAGTTCTTTACCTTCTTCTACACCTAAACGACGGCAGAGTGAACCTGCAGCGTAGTTACGAATAACGCACTCTACAGGAATCATGTCTAACTTTTTCACCAATACTTCGTTTGGTGTAAGTAGTTTTTCAAAGTGAGTTTCGATACCCGCTTCAGCCAATTTTTCCATGATAAAGGCGTTAAAACGGTTGTTCACCTTACCTTTACGATCTAGTTGTTCGATTTTTTCGCCATTGAACGCAGAGGCATCATCACGAAAGACTAAAATCAGGTGGTCTGCACTGTCTGTGGTATAAACAGATTTTGCTTTACCAGTATAGAGCAAGGTTTGTTTTAACATGAGGGAACCTTTTTCAAAAAAAAATGCCTAGTACGGCTAGGCTGGCCAATTTTGGTAAATCTGGGCCAACAGATCTGCAGCTTTTTCTTGATCTGCAAAGCTGTTATCGGCATTGAATACAGCTAGGTTGTTGCTCGAACCGACAGAGGTCAATCTTAAGACATAAATCTGTTGATCGACCTTAATGGTTGCCTCGTAACGGTTCTTACTTTGACCAACAATGCTGTAATTCAGACTGCTGAGGGTGGCAAGTGTGTATTGCCAAATTGTAGCAGAATTTCCATCAATTTTGAGCAACGGATTTTGGTTTCCGTCAACTACGGGTTGAGGACGTCCAATTTGCGTACTGTCTTGAACTGTGTTGCTGCTGGCTTGCATGGCTTCAGGACGTGGCATCGCAAAACGGTTGCCACGTGCATTTTCAAGCTTAGGTGCATTTGCCGTTGCTAAAGGGTCAACGCTTGGTGCAGGATACAACGGTGTTGCAGGTCGAACCACAGAACCTTCTGGATATTGAAGTGGTGCTAAAGTAGCGGCGTCTTTATAGTCCAATGAACCATTATTGATGGCAAGAGAACTACAACCAGCCAAACTCAATACTGAAAGTGCGGCGATAAAACCAAAACGTAATTGCATCATACTAAGCTCTTTTATTGAATGACACCCGCAGCCTGAAGGGCTTCGCGTAACGGTGCACGATATTGTTCTGCAAGCGGAGTTAATGGCAGGCGAATTCCTGTACCAATTAATCCCATTTCATGAAGTGCCCATTTCACAGGAATTGGGTTCGATTCACAAAATAGAATATTGTGTAAATTTGCAATCGCACTGTTTTGTTGCTCTGCACCTGCAGCATCACCTGCGATTGCAGCCGCGCAAACTTGGCTCATGGCTTTTGGTGCAACATTGGCAGTTACAGAAATATTGCCTTTTGCACCGTGCAGCATCAATTGATATGCCGTAGCGTCATCGCCTGAATACACCACCATGTTTTTGCCTGTTAAGCCAGCCAATAATTGCTGACCACGTGGCACATCGCCCGTTGCATCTTTTACGCCCACAATATTTGGGATGTCTGCAAGACGGATGACCGTTTCATTTGACATATCTACACCAGTACGACCCGGTACATTATATAAAATGATAGGTAAATCAACTGCTTCTGCAATTGCTTTATAGTGCTGGTATAAACCTTCCTGAGTTGGCTTATTATAATAAGGCGTTACCAATAAGGCCGCATCTGCGCCCAATTGTTGTGCTTCTTTGGTCAGTTCGATGGCTTCATGCGTTGAGTTTGCACCAGTACCAGCAATGACAGGAATACGCTTATTTGCGACGCGAATAATTTCTGCGATCACTTTGGTGTGCTCTTCCATACTTAAGGTCGATGCTTCACCAGTTGTACCTACAGCAACAATACTGTTGGTACCTTGTTCTATGTGCCACTCAACGAGCTTCTCGAGACCTTTCCAATCTACGCTGCCATCTTCTAACATTGGGGTGACAATTGCGACAATTGAGCCTTGAATGGTCTGTGCTTGCTGAGTCATTTTTTAAAAAGATCCTATTTTTCCATCCACAGAGGTGTAGAAAAGGTAGATGTGGATGGTTGCAGTATTTTGATTTGGGTCAAAATTCAATCAAATTGATTAAATAATGCTTAGCCAAATTATGACTGATTCAGTGTGTCAGAACAATATGCTTTCGTCAAAGCAATCATAAACTTTGTTTAATTTAGTATTTTAGGATCAGCAGCTTGTTGTTCAAAATAAAAAAATAATAACCATCTCCTTTGTACCCAAATTTTCATTGGTATGGCGCAACCCTCATCAGCACTTTTTTAGCCTCAAGTTTGAAATACAACGCTGAATATAGGGTCTGTTGACATTTCATAAATGGCTTGTGCTGTAGGCTAAAACTGAGCAGATCAGGCATGAAACGCAGGGAATAGCGAGACTATTGCCAAGTTTCATAACGCAATCTGAGAAAGTTTTAGCCACAGCCTTTCAGGGCGAGCATATTTTTTGCTGCTATTGCGTTATGTGCCAGTCATTTAGAATGACTAAATTTCCTGTCTCATGCCTTATATCAGCTAAAAAATCTTGCGAGATATATCTCTCACGTCGCAAACATAGATGAATTGTCAACAGACCCTAGATATTTATATAAAAAAACGCTCAATTCAGACCTTATAGCTCTTATATCTGACTGTTTTAATAGGGATATTTTGATTTTTGATTCTTAAGAATAATAGCTTTTAAGTCTACCTATGGTGTCGCTGACTTCTTAAATGGTGAGAAATCTTGCGCTGAATTTACTGCTTTAAGCGGGAAAATAGCGTGTAATTTGCCAGATTTATTGTTTTTTTCGCTATGTTTTTTTCTACATGCTGCGCAACACGTTTGCGCTGATCTGAAAAAATTCACTTTGGTCTAACACTTATTGATAGCTATTGCTGCAGTTTAAAACTGCGCAAGATGCAGGCTTTCACATGGCTATCTAATTCTAGTAGAGGGACCCAATGGATAGATCAACACAACATAGCGATCAGCGGCATGCGGTTATTACCGTCGCGATCTGCTTTTTAATTGCAGTGATTGAAGGTCTGGATATTCAGGCAGCAGGTATTGCTGCGGCAGGTATCCGTGAGCATTTTGGTTTAGACAGCTCGCAGCTTGGGGTATTTTTTAGTGCGGGTATTTTAGGTTTATTGCCAGGTGCTTTGGTTGGCGGACGTTTTGCAGACCGTATTGGTCGTAAAAAAGTATTAATCTGGTCTACAGCAGTCTTTGCTTTATTTACCTTATGTACGGTGTGGGTGAATAGCTTTGAAAGCCTATTGGCGGTGCGCTTCTTGGCAGGTGCAGGTTTAGGGGCAGCCATGCCAATTTTAATTACTTTGGCATCTGAAGCTGTTTCGCCACAAAACCGTGGTCGTGCTGTGGGCTTGATGTATTGTGGTATGCCTGTGGGTGCAGCCATTTTATCTTTAATTGCCAGTACAGATTTTGGCTCAAACTGGAAAAACATTTTCTATTTGGGTGGTTTGCTGCCATTTATTGTCATTCCATTGATGATGTGGTTATTGCCAGAATCACGTGAATTCTTAAAAGCACAAGCGGCAGGTAAAGATGTCACAGCACAAAATGCTGCGCCAAAAGCATCTTTTAAAGATTTGTTTAATTCACAAAACTTATTGCGTACCTTATTTATTTGGGTGAGTTACTTCTTTACCTTGATGGTGGTTTACATCATGTTGAGCTGGTTACCATCTTTATTTATGGAATTAGGTTTCTCGCGTAAAGAAGGCAGTACTGCACAGTTCTATTTCATGGTGAGTGCGACAGTCGGTACTGTAATTTTGGGTATGCTGACCGACCGTTGGAAAAAAGCCTACGTGATTTTATTGATGTATGGTGGTATTTTGGCAGGTTTATTTGCTCTAAATGCAGCGGGTTCACTCATGCAAATGTATATGGCTTCAGCTTTGGTCGGTGCTTTTGTGATTGGCTGTCAGGGCGTGTTATATGCTTTTGGTAGTATTGTCTACCCAACCGAAGTACGTGGTACTGGGGTCGGTGTTGCCTCTGCTGTTGGTCGTGTAGGCGCAATGCTTGGCCCTGCTATTGCAGGTCAGTTGTTGGCAGCAGGCTTTGGTGCGGCTGGGGTTATTTCAGCAGCCATTCCATGTATTATTATTTCAGCCATTTTCATGTTGTTATTGGTACGTCGTATTCAAACTGTTTAAAAGGATGAGAACAGTTGAAAGACCAAATAGCCTGCACCTGCAGGCTATTTTTTTGTATGTTGATCGCTGATTTTTGAGAGAAAATGCTCGAATGAAGTGTGACAAGTACTGTCGCAAAGCTGCCTGTTCTACTGGGTGGCAATGACGCAAGCAGGGTATAATAAGTCCTAAAAAACAGTAAATATAAGAGTATCATTTGAAGCAGAAAAAATTGATTGCAGAATTTCAGTTGGATCAACAGCAGTTTTCGCTGTATCTGATTGAATATGAATTTATTTTAGAACTGAAACGCCATTTTCGAGCAACACGGACTTCTCCAAAACAAAACGCGTGGCTGGCATTTGCCGATCAAGCTACTTATGAAGATGTCAACGCAGGTATTGATGCCTTTCAGGTGATGCGTTTAACCCGACAGCATTTGGTCAATTATTTAACTCGGCATCCACTGCCTTATTTTTATTTTCATGCCGCGACTGCACGCAAAGCCAAAATCTATCCACGTTTTGTACGGCAATTATTGTTACAGCTACCGAACTATCAACATTGTGCCGAAAACGATTCTTTTTATTTTTATCAAAGCGATACAACTCAGACTTAAATTTCAGCTATGCTGAGGGTAGCGTTTAAGATGGGAAAGGAAACAGCATGCAGCAGCTGAATAATGCCTTGATTGTGGTTGATGTGCAAAATGGTTTTTGTCCAGGAGGTAATTTGGCGGTTGCAAATGCCGATCAAATTATTCCCTGCATTAATGCGTTGGGACGTGTGTTTCAGAACATTGTGATCACCCAAGACTGGCATCCTGCAACGCATGTGTCCTTTGCTGCCAACCATGCAGGCAAACAGGACTATGAGCAGATTCAGCTCAGTTATGGCGAGCAAGTGTTGTGGCCTGTGCATTGTGTGCAAGGCACAGCTGATGCTGAATTACACCCAGATTTAGATTTGCCTACAGCACAATTGATTATACGCAAAGGTTTTCACGAGCAAATAGACAGTTATTCTGCCTTTATGGAAGCAGACCGCAAAACCACCACAGGCTTGGCGGCCTATTTAAAAGCCCGTGAAATTGATACGGTTTATATTGTGGGCATTGCCACCGACTTTTGTGTGGCGTGGACGGCAATAGATGCCTGTGAGTTGGGTTTTAGCACCTATGTGATTGAAGATGCCACCAAAGCGATTGATTTAAATGGCTCTTTAGAACAAGCATGGCAACAGATGTTGGCACAAGGAGTACAGCGAGTACAAAGTCAGCACTTACTTGGCTAAAACTAGATAACGAACTGGCCGCGAAAGGGAAGGGTGAAATCTTCCTTTTTGCTATAAAAATAGATTAAATGTAAAATAAAATAAATAAAAATCAATTTTTTACATATACCCAATTTTGACGAAATGTTCTGCGATTGATTGTGGGTGTAACATGATTGTCATAATCTCTACCTACCATGCCTTGCACAGAGGCGAAATAAGCAGACTGTCTTAAAAACAGCATAGAGAAGATATGGAACACTTTCAGCATTCATCTGATACTTATTTTAATCGTGAACTCTCTTTAATTGAGTTTAACCGTCGGGTCTTGGCGCAAGCTTTAGACCCAGAGTTACCTATTTTAGAGCGACTCAATTTTTTAATTATTTTTTCACGTAATTTAGATGAGTTTTTTGAAATTCGCGTTGCAGGTTTAATGAAGCAACTCGATTTGAATGCCATTACCCGTACCCCAGATGCCATTCCGACTGAACAGGTCTTGGTAGAACTGTCTGATAAAGTGCATCAGGCGGTGAAGCAGCAATACGACACTTTAAATTATGCCATTTTGCCGCAGCTGCAAAGTTTAGGGATTCACTTTATTCAATACCATGACATTGTGGATAAACATAAAGCGTGGATTGCCGATTATTTTGCCCGTCAGGTACAGCCTGTTTTAACGCCAATTAGCCTAGACCCATCGCATCCATTTCCGCGTTTGGTCAATAAAAGTCTGAACTTTATTGTCAGTTTACAAGGCAAAGATGCTTTTGGACGTGAAATTGAAATGGCGATTGTGCCTGCGCCACGCTCTTTGCCACGTTTAATCAATTTGCCAAAAGAAGTGGCAGGCAGTGCAACAGAACACATTTTCCTGACTGCGATTATTCAGCAACATATCAATGATCTGTTCCCAGGCATGAAAGCCACAGGTTGCTATGCGTTTCGGGTGACCCGCAATGCCGACCTGATTTTGGCTGAAGATGTCGATGATTTGGCAGTCGCCTTAAAAGATGAATTATCTTCACGTCGTTTTGGGCGTGCAGTACGTTTAGAAATTGAAGATGATTGCCCGCAAGAAATTATTGATTATTTGCTCAGAGAGTTTGATTTAGATGAACAGCAGCTATATCGGATTAGCGGGCCGATTAATCTGTCGCGTCTGACCAGTAGTTTTGACCGACCTGAATTGAAATATCCCCCTTTTGCACCTGTGATTCCTAAAATATTTCGAAAGCAAAAGCCGATGTTTGAGATTTTGAAAAAGCAGGATGTGTTACTGCATCATCCATTTGACTCTTTTCAGCCCGTGATTAATTTACTCAAAGAGGCGGCTAAAGATCCAAATGTGTTGGCGATTAAGCAAACGCTGTATCGCAGTGGCCCAGATTCTGAAATTGTGCAGGTACTTGCAGAGGCCGCACGTAATGGTAAAGAAGTCACTGCCGTGATCGAGCTACGCGCACGTTTTGATGAAGAATCCAACATTATGGTCGCCAACGTCTTGCAAGAGGCAGGCGCAGTGGTGGTGTATGGCATTGTCGGCTATAAAACCCATGCCAAAATGATTTTGATTGTGCGTCGTGAGCAAGATCAGTTGGTGCGCTATGTGCATTTGGGTACAGGCAACTATCATGCGGGCAATGCACGTATGTACACCGACTATGGTTTGATGACCACACATCCTGATATTTGTGAAGATGTGCATCGGGTGTTTCAGGAACTCACAGGCATGGGCAGATCGGCAAAATTAAAAAACTTGCTGCATGCACCATTTACCTTGCACAGTGAATTGCTCAAACTGATTGAACAAGAAATCGGGTTTGCACAAGCAGGCAAAGCTGCCCGAATTATCATTAAAGTCAATGCATTGACTGAGCCTGAGTTAATTACGGCTTTGTACCGTGCTTCGCAGGCAGGGGTACAGGTCGATTTAATTATCCGCTCGATTTGTTGTTTGATTCCAAAAGTGAAAGGTATGTCTGAGCGTATTCATGTCCGTTCGATTGTGGGACGCTTTTTGGAACATACCCGCGTGTATTATTTTGAGCATGGTGGTGCAAAAAAATTGTACTGCGCCAGCGCAGACTGGATGGGGCGCAACTTATTTTCACGGGTGGAAACTTGCTTCCCTATTTTGGATGAGAAAATTAAACAGCGTATTGTAGAAGATGGCTTGCTGAGTTATTTGCATGACAATCAAAATGCGTGGGAGCTACAAGCCAATGGCGAATGGCAGAAAGCTGCTGTGGTGGGGCAGGCTGCTGTACACAATGCGCAAATGTATTTGGTCGAGCAGAAGCAGTTGAATGTGTAAATTGGGCTGCAGTAAATGGATGTGATCTAGCATCTGTGAGTATAAAAAACCTGAGTATGTGTGCATACTCAGGTTTTTATGCTTTTAAGGCATCTCATGGATTATTTTAAGAAGCTCTTGAATGTTTGCCTTTTAGAATTTCAGTTCGCAGGCTTTGCGCCAACTCAGCCGATTGGCTGTCCATGCCATTAACCATAAAGGCATGGCGCATCAGCACATTGGTCGGATTTGGCATACTCACCAATTCATAATGCGTAGACAGTTCATCTAGTAATTCATTCGGTAAATGCACTGCATTTTCACGAGCAGATAATTGATGCACCAAACGCTCTGCTGCCTGCACTGCAGATAACTGCATGGCTTCGACTGCGGTTGATAAACCACTGCGAGTTTGCAACACAAAACGCTTTTCTTCACGATAACGCTTATACAGCACTTCAGACAATAACTGGAACACCGTGCCAATCATGGCCATACAGGCTGCTGCATTTGGTGTATTGGCTGCAATACTGAGTGTTGCGCCATCTTCATGGAATGGTTGTACTGTTTGAATGTCGGAACGGTTTAACTTGTAGTGTTGTACGCACAGTTCAATGCTTTTGTTCAGGAAAATCTGACATAAGCTAAAATAAGGCACAGACACACTTTGCGTGACCGTGTCTAATAATTGTTTCGGGTCATAAAACTGAATATTCAGCGCAATGTTGTTTTGCTCTTGGCTTTGCTCAATGGCTTTGTTTGCTTTAGGCGACATCACAGGTTTAGGCTGTTGCTGTGCCTGCGCAAGTGCCAAAGCCGTTTGATGTTTTTCTTGTTCAAGGGCTTGCGTCAATAATTGTAATTCGTGTTTAAGGCGAGATTCATTATTAATGCGTGCTAAATATTCACTACGACTTGGACGGGCAATCGCGCGATAAGCCAACCATAACAAGCCATGAACCAATAATGATAAAAGTGTCGCTAACCATTGGGTACGCAGAATTTCACCAATACTTGGCTGAATTAAGGTAATTTCAATGCTGCCGACTTTCTTTTCATTGATGATTGCATCGCGGACAAAGACTTCACCTTCACGGGTACGTGACTGTCCACCTGTCGCCAAGACCTGATTTTGCGCATCTAAAATACGAATAGAAGCAATGCTTGGATTGGTGGCATAACGATTCACCAATAATGCCAGTGATACTGTATTGGCAGGTTCCAGCTCAGAAAGGCTGTCTGTGACCAGTTGGCTGGTCATTAACTGCCCCTGATTGGCGCGGTTTTCATTTAATTGGTGTGTTGTTGCAAGCACCAATAAAAAGGTGTGAAAAGCAAAACTTACAATCAATAGGCTAGCAAATAGCCCTTGTCTAGGCGCATTCAAGGTAAAACTTCCAAGGCATTTATATTCAATTTAGATTATGATTCTCACAATAGTTGTAGCTCAGACCCGAGTCAATTCATGCGAGAAATCATTCTTATATCATTTTTAGGACCTGACCAACCTAATCAGTTTACTCGATTAATGCAGGTATTGTCCGCTCATTCCTTACAAATCTTAGATGTTGGCCAAGCTGTTATTCATAATCAACTGACTTTAGGTATTGTTGTTGCATCAGAAGACCAGACTGCAACTGCTTTAGCCATGAAGGAGATTCTGATTTTAGCACATGATATTGGCTTAACTGTGCGTTTTAAACCAATCTCTGCAACTGAATATGAGCAATGGGTCAAAGAAGGCGGTCGTACCCGTTATATCGTGACTGCACTGGCACCAGAGCTGAATGCCTCACATTTACAGGCGGTCACGCATATTGTATCTAGCCAAGGTTTTAACATTGAAACTGTAACCCGTTTGTCGGGTCGCCCACAGCTTAATGTAGCCGAAGATGAACCTAAACGTGCTTGCATTCAGTTTGGATTAAGTGGACAAATGCTAGATGCAGTTGCCATGCGTGCTGCGTGTTTAAGCCTGTCGAATGAACTGAGTGTGGATGTCGCGGTACAAGAAGACAATGCCTACCGTCGTAACCGCCGTTTGGTGTGTTTTGACATGGACTCAACGCTCATTGAACAAGAAGTGATTGATGAGTTGGCGATTGAGGCAGGTGTGGGCGATCAGGTGGCGGACATTACCGAACGTGCCATGCAGGGTGAACTGGATTTTCAGCAAAGTTTCCGCGCGCGCGTAGCATTGCTCAAAGGTTTAGATGCTGCTGTGTTGCCTAAAATTGCCGAACGTCTGACCGTGACCGAAGGTGCTGAACGCCTGATTTCAACCCTGAAATCTTTGGGTTATCGCACCGCTATTTTGTCGGGCGGTTTCCAATATTTCGCAGAATATCTGCAGGAAAAATTGGGGATTGATGAAGTGCATGCCAACATTCTAGATGTGGAAAATGGCATGGTTACAGGCGAAGTAAAAGGTCACATTGTGGATGGTGCGCGTAAGGCATTATTGCTACGTGAACTGGCAGACAAAATGGGGATTTCTTTGGAACAAGCCATTGCGGTGGGTGATGGTGCGAACGACTTACCAATGCTTTCTATTGCAGGTTTAGGTGTGGCGTTCCGTGCTAAACCGTTGGTACGTCAAAACGCCAATCAAGCCATTTCAAGCGTGGGCTTAGATGGTGTGCTGTACTTATTGGGCGTGCATGACAAAGACTTGAACCGTGCCTAATATGACAATTCAATGAAAAAAACGCAGCAGTCATGCTGCGTTTTTTGTTTGTATAATCAGCAGATAACGATGAACGGTAAACAAAAACTGTCGATAAAAACCGCAACAGCATTGAATGAAAAAAATATTTTTTAAGGCAAAAAAATAAGGTGTTTTTTTGTAATGACACGCGAATAAAGAGCTAGCTTAGCTTCCCGAAAACTACAAAATTTAAAAAATGTAATGACAATATAATATTGCGACAAGGTGTGTCGCTTTATAAAAATACAAGTCTTTTTTTATCTAGAAAACGCAGCATAATGCAGACATAGAATTTAAATCGACATCCATTATTTATTTAAACGGTATTTGAAGTCGCAGACCAATTCAAAAAGAGGCTGCATCTTTAGACGGAGGTTTTTATGCTAACAGCGAATTTAGCGACCATTGTAGGCTTAAGCCTCGTCGCAGCTGCGTTGATTGCTGTTTTCTTTTCGCCTTATCGTCGCTGGTTAAACTTTATGTTGGCAGGTATGGTGTTTTGGGGTTTATTGGAAGTGGTGCGCTACAGTGTGCAAAGCGTATTTGAACTGCCAATTACCTACAGTTACTTGTCGGCAATTTTCTTGGCGATGACTTTGGTGACTTTATTATTATTACGAGAAGACCGTCGGGCAGAGCGTGCTTTGGCAAAACGTCGCTATATCGAACATACCCCAGTCTATGAAGACGATCAGCAGCAGTGCTCAAGCCGCTAAATCGTACAGACTAAATTCAAAAACTTTAAAAAGATGCAACTGGTTTGCATCTTTTTTGCTTTATCTGTACGGCAGTTTGCGCCATCCAAACAGCGACAAAATTTTAACACCCTCCTAAAGATTGTTATACAAAGCCTTGCAGCAAAAAGCGGGAGTTGTGATAGGATGAGTCTGTTCATTATCCAACAATTACAATAGGCTTCACTGTCATGAAACTTTCTGCAATTCCTGTGGTCAAACTTCCTTTGGTTGATGTCAGCACCGATCCACTTGACCTTCTCGTGGCAGGTTTGGCATTGCGTATGAAACAACTGGCACGTACCAGTCCAAAATTTATTGAGTTGGTGCATGAACGCCAGTTCCGTATTCAAATTGGCACAGACTTGGGTATGGCGCGTCAAATTATTGTCAACAATGGACATATTGACACTGTGGCAGGCGATGCAGAAAAAGCTGATTTTATTTTGCAGTTTGCAGACAGCGAGCAAGGCGTAAAAACCTTAATGAAAGGTGATCCAACTGCATTTATGACAGGCATGCAAAATGGCAGCATTAAAATGGAAGGTGATTTTGGCTTATTGGTGTGGTTTAACCAAGCAGCGAAATTGATTCCACCTAAACTACCAAAACCTGTAAAAGAAAAAATTAAAATGGCACGCCAGTTTATTAAACAAAAAACGGGTAAATAAGCTGCTCAGACCCAAACAAAAACCTCTGATCAATTTTTGACAGAGGTTTTTTTATATGTGATTTACTCGACTTCCAAACAAAAAGTCACAGGCCCGTCATTTACCAAATGCACTTTCATATCGGCAGAGAAAATACCTGTTTCCACCCTGTCAAACTGACTTTTGGCATAGTCCACCAATTGTTCATACAGCGCTTTGGCATCGTTTGGGGGCATCGCAGGGCCAAAATCAGGACGTAAACCTTTTTGAGTCTGTGCCATGAGGGTAAATTGTGAAACCAATAACACACTGCCATTGGCCTGACTGACATTCCAACCCATTTTGCCTTGTTCATCATCAAAAAAACGATATTTTAAAATTTTATCAATCAGCTTTTTGCCTTTCTCAAAATTATCGTCTTTGCCTAAGCCCAAAAATACCAAAATACCCTGTTGAATCTCGCCAGTGATTTCACCATCGACCACGACTTTGGCTTCAAGAACTCGTTGTAATAATGCGCGCATGGGGGACTAATTTTCTCAGTGTGGGGGATGGCTGCAGATTGTAGCAAACTTAGGCACTTTGGCGTGCATTAACATCAATCACGAAAGCATCACAACGGTAGCTGCCCGCAGAGAGGTAAAATATCTTGGGAAGGCTACACTTCAGCAAAGTTGTAACAAGATTGTCGATAAAAGCCCTTTTTTGCTGAATAAAGTATGCTTTAATGCAAGAAGTACCGCGAAATGATGATCCCTATGACCCCCATTATTCAATCTCTGCTCGATACTGATTTATATAAATTCACCATGTTACAGGTGGTGCTGCATAAATTTCCGCAAACGCACAGTGTGTATCAATTCCGCTGCCGTAATCTTGAAGATACCGCGTATCCACTGAGCGATATTTTAGCTGAGTTGAATGCGCAGCTTGATCATTTGTGTCAGTTGAAATTTAAAGAAGATGAATTGCAGTATTTGCGTAATTTACGCTTTATTAAAAGTGACTTTGTCGATTATTTAGAATTATTTCAGCTCAAGCGTCGTTTTATTCACGCCAGTATTGATGCGCAAGGTCGTTTGGATATTCGGGTAGAAGGCCCGATGGTACAGGCCATGATGTTCGAGATTTTTGTCCTGGCAATTGTCAATGAACTGTATTTTCAGCGCATCCGTAATGATGAGGTTTGGGCAGAAGGTGAGCGCCGTTTACAGCAAAAAATTGCCCTGATTCAAAGTTACCAACAGCAGCAACTGCCTGAAGATCCACCATTTTTGGTTTCAGATTTTGGTACGCGCCGCCGTTATAGTTTTGCATGGCAAAAGCACGTGATTGCGGCTTTTCATCAAGCTGTACCTGAAGTGTTTCGTGGTACTAGTAATGTACTGTTGGCTAAAGAATTAGGCATTACCCCAATTGGGACAATGGCACATGAGTTTTTACAGGCATTTCAGGCGCTAGATGTACGTTTACGTGACTTCCAAAAAGCCGCACTAGAAACTTGGGTGCAAGAATATCGGGGTGATTTAGGCATTGCCTTGACTGATGTGGTCGGGATGGATGCTTTCCTGCGTGACTTTGATTTGTATTTTGCCAAGTTATTTGATGGCTTGCGACATGACAGTGGCGACCCGTATGTGTGGGGCGATAAAGCTTATGCACATTATAAAAAGCTAAAAATTGACAGTAAAACTAAAATGCTGACCTTCAGTGATGGCTTAAATGTCGAAAAAGCATGGGCCTTGCATCAGTATTTTAAAGACCGTTTTCAGGTTAGTTTTGGGATTGGTACCAACTTAACCAATGATATGGGGCAAACTGCGCTAAATATTGTGTTGAAATTGGTGGAATGTAATGGTCAGTCGGTGGCGAAATTGTCCGATAGTCCGGGTAAAACCATGACCGATAATGACACCTTCTTGGCATATTTACGCCAAGTTTTTGAAATACAAACGCCTGTTTAAAACCTGAGCACATTGAAAAAACCGAAGAAAATCTTCGGTTTTTTTCTAGATTAAAGCATGTGATTGTTAAAATTCTGCGAAAGTTATGAAAAAAACAGCATGCTATCAAAAATGACCTATACTAAGTTAAAGTTGATTGCCAAACAGACTGAACCGCATAAAAATGAGCACTTCTCCATTCAATTTTGGACTGCTGATTGAAGCAGAAGATTTAGTTCCCTTTTTAGGGCATGAAAAATTGCGCATTGTCGATTTGAGCCGCAATTCGGTGTACGAGCAATTGCATCTTCCGCATGCTTTACAGGTCAAACCGAGCATGTTGCTACGTCAGGATGAAGATACATCGGGTTTATTGCCTGAACCCGAGGCTTTACAAGACTTGATTCAGTATTTGAGTATTTCCCCTGAGCATCATGTGGTCGCCTATGACGATGAAGGTGGCGCATGGGCAGGGCGTCTGATTTGGAATTTACACTGTTTAGGCTTTGAAAATACCAGTTTACTAAATGGTGGGATTCACGCATGGTTGGCAGCAGGTTTTCCAACTACTTCTGAGGTTGAACCGCTAACACCCGTCAGCATGCTTGTTCCTGTTGCCGAGCAAAATCAGTATCGAATTCAATATGATGAGCTATTAGAAAAGTGCCAAAACCAGTCGGTGCAACTTTGGGATTGCCGCACCATAGATGAATATACAGGGCTGCGTTTGGCTGCACGACGCGGCGGTCACATTCCTGGGGCATTGCATTTTGAATGGAGTACTGCCCTTAATCGTGAAAATCATTTAAAATTGCATCCCTTAGAACGCACACGACAGCGTCTGGAACAACTCGGATTCAATTTAAACGAACCTGTAGTGGTGTATTGTCAGTCACATCACCGTTCAGGTTTGGCCTACATTTTAGGGCGTTTATTGGGTTGGAAAATTCAGGCCTATGATGGTGCGTGGAGTGAATGGGGCAACCGCCCTGACAGTCCTGTTATTACTGGAGAGTTGCCGTCTTGAGCCTCACATCACGTTTAAAAAAACAAATTTTCATTCAGGCACAACGCGTTGTGCCACAACATCAATTATCACGTGTTGTGGGTAAACTTGCAGCCAGTGAGCATCCTGTGCTCAAAAATGCGGTGATCACTGCATTCAAGGCGCAATACGGCATTGATATGTCTTTGGCAGAACAAAGCAATGCCTTGAAATATAAATCTTTTAATGAATTTTTTACCCGTTCTTTAAAGCAGGGTGTGCGGGAAATTGACAGCAATCCGAACAGCATTGTATCGCCTGCAGATGGGGCGATTTCACAGTTGGGTAAAATTGAAGATGGGGCAATTTTTCAGGCCAAAGGTCAGCAATTTACTGTTGAAAACTTAATTGCCGACCCGCAATTGGCTGAACCATTTAAAAATGGTCAATTTGCAACCGTGTATTTATCTCCGCGCGATTATCACCGTGTACACATGCCTTTTGCAGGCACACTCACCGAAACTTTATATGTGCCAGGTGAGTTGTTTTCTGTCAATCAAACCACAGCCGAAAATATTCCGGGTTTATTTGCCCGCAATGAGCGCATGGTGTGTTTGTTTGATACCGAACTGGGGCGTATGGCAGTTGTTTTAGTGGGTGCCATGATTGTAGCGGGCATTGAAACCGTGGCGACAGGCAAGGTCAAACCATCGGGGCGTTTGGAACTGAATCAACACCAATTATTCCTTGAAAAAGGTGCAGAATTAGGACGTTTTTATTTGGGTTCAACCGCGATTGTTTTGTTTGAAGAAAATAAAATGCAGTGGGATGCCGAATTCAAAGCCAACTCTGTGGTGGAAATGGGGAAAAAGTTAGGCTTTTTACTTTAATTTTCAATTTATAACGTTACAATTATCCCTCAATATTAAATATCTGCCTATTTTGTAGGCAGATGCATTATAAAGTGAGGGTTTTATTTATGTGGTTATGGATTTTACTTGCCTTAATTGCAGCGATTATTTATTTGGTTCTTACTTCTTATAATTCGCTGCAGCGTAAGGCGCATGATATTAAAGAGTCTTTATCCAATATTTCTGTCTCAATTAGTAAAAAAGTTAATTTAATTAATCAGCTTATGGATGTTGTTCGAGGTTATCAAGAAAGTGAGCAATTGACACATTTAACAGTAGTTAAAGAAACAGGAATGAATGCTATCTATTCTAGTTATCAAGATAGTAATATGATGTTAACGAACTTACAGGGTATGGCTGAGAGATACCCTGATTTAAAGGCAGACCAACAATACCATCGCTTAATTACAAATATTGAGCAATGTGAGCATGAAATTTCTCAATGGCGCAATGAATATAATGCTCGCGTGAAAGCTTATAACTCACATCGTTCATCTATCCCTACGATTTTTGTTGCTAACGGGATGGGTTTTTCTGAAGCACCATATCTTGATTTAACAATAGAAAATGCAGAACAAACTATTTTAAAAGATTTTAAAATGGATGATGGAGAGCGTTTGAATGCTTTATTTAAATCAGCAAAAGATAATATTGTAGATGGTTCTAAAGCCTTAGCCTCAACCTCTAAAGTTGTATTGGATAAAGCAGCAGATACAAGCAAAAAAATTGCGTCTAGTGAACAAGTACAAGGAATTGTAGATAAAGCAAATGTTTATATGGGGAAGCCAAGTACAACTAAATTCTTCTATTTATTATCTGATTCGACACCAAAAGGTCCTGTAAAAATAGAAGAAATTATTATGTTGGCTGAAGATCCAAATTGGGTTGAACAAGTCCGTTTATCAGAAGTCGGGACAGAACAGTGGATGAGCTTTGAAGAATGGACTACGCTTCATACACAACCAACACTGCAATTACAACAACGTGATATTTAACTTAAATAGACTCTCCCTTCTATTATAAGAGCATAGGTATCTACACATCTTTAGGTACCTAGTGCAATGGTTGCGATTTCATTCAGTTCATCTATTGAATATTCTGAGAGCAGTTGAAGAGTATTTAGTAAAATCGAGAGTCCTGCCAATATGGCA
>NZ_VPAP01000018.1:0-49093 GCF_013419195.1 Acinetobacter sp. YH12099
TGGCAGTACTTTTATAATCATGAACGACCTCATATGTCAGTAAATGGTTGTCCACCTATTTTTAAACAATAACAAGGCTTTAGATTTTCTACCCATTAATTCAATTAAAAATGGGGGTATTACCAAACCAGCTTGGCGTGCGCGAAATCCATAGGCATGTCGATGACCATGTTCAGTTGTACCAAGACTTTTTTTACAGGTGAGACCTATTCGCTCAACTGCCTTTTTATGTAGTCGTTGGAAATTTTTTATGGTTTCAGGTTCACCCAACGTATTTGTGAATGCAAAAGGGTGTGGGTTGCTTTTTGATGGTTCTACGCGTTGATATTTGAGATAGTTTGCCCAGATTAATAAAAACTCTTTAGCTTTTTCTGGAGGATTAAAAACGACTTCAAAGTAGCCTAATTTTGAAGTCAGTAGTGGTGTTTTCCATCCAGCATACAATCTTTCAGAAAACAGATAATTATTCCGAGGTTTATAAGAGGTTTTGGCTAATAAATATTCTCGTCGGTTTTTGAAATAAGGATCTGGAGAGGTACCTAATTCAGGATGATACACACGAACTAGGGCTTCTTTAGGCTTGTTAGGGTTTAAGGTAATATCTGAAGTGTAAATATGAAAAATTTCACTTTTTCTTAGACCACCATAATTCATTAACATAGTGATAGCTTGGGATTTGTAATCAATTACCCCGTTCTTTTCAAAACCTAGATATAAAAGTCTTTCAATTTGATCTTCTGGGAAACGTACAGCATATTCAAAATCAATTAAATCTTCTCTATAACTTCCAACTAACCGCACTTTTTGTAGAGAAAGATCTTTCTTGGTTAAGTGATTCAGAAAAACATTTGCTTGCTTATGGTAATAAGCACACCAATTCAGACGTTCTTCATAATTTGTTGCTTTACGAAATGGATTTACTCTATTCGTTGCATGTTCATCTTGAAGAGCTAAAAAATCTGTGTAATGCGTGATATGGAATAGTAAATTATTTGTATCTCGAACTGTTCTTGGTCTCCAATAAAGTTCAAGTGGGTCAGTATTATTGGGAGAATGTATAGTGCCTGTGATTAACGCCTCAGTGAAGGCTTTTAGGACTTTTGTGGCACTATCAAGGTTTGGAGTAGCATTAATATATTCCAATAAAAGTTTAAGCGCGTAACAAGATCTTTCTTTCCATGCTTCACTTTTTGAATTGAACCATGCCAAATAACGTAAATGAGAAATAATGATTCCTTTCTCAGTCAAGATACATGGTAAGACCAAAGTAGTTTGTGTGGAGCAATCTTTGTAATTTACATAAATTTTCTTAACATAAGCCATATACTATTTAGTATGAAGTTTAGGATGTTTAACATTCAAAGTATCAGTAATTGATCAATTGTCAAACTAATTTATTAGGTAATAGTATTTTATATGGTGGGGTTATAATACCAATATAACAAACAGCTTTTGCGTAAAATTGACCGTCGGGTACGTTATTTGGGCAAGCGTTTAGAAGAGCTGCGTATTGTCGATTTTGCACCAGAACAAGAGGGTAAAGTATATTTTGGCGCATGGGTCGAAATTGAAAATGAACAAGGCGAGCAAAAGACCTTGAGAATTGTGGGCGTGGATGAAATTTATGATCATCATCCACAACATATTTCGATTGATTCACCTATGGCTAGAGCTTTGTTGTCTAAACAGGTAGATGATGAGGTGGAAGTGCAGACGCCGTTAGGCAAAAAGAGCTGGTTTATTAATTCGATACGCTATGAAAAGCCTGAAATTGCAGAAAATGACTGATTTTTGATTTTATTTTGAACATTTGGATCATAATTTTTAGAAAATATTTGCCAAGCTGAATTTTTCTTTATATGATAGCCGCCATTGGAAGCGTGGCAGAGCGGTTTAATGCACCGGTCTTGAAAACCGACGAGGGTGTGAGTCCTCCGTGAGTTCGAATCTCACCGCTTCCGCCAAATATCTAAATAAGCCCTTGTTTTTACAAGGGCTTATTTTTTGTCTGTGATTTTACCCCACAACCTACCCCTCATCAAATTTCGGATTGGATTGATTTCTTTTGGTAGTATTTGGAAGATTAAGGAATATAGTTTAATAAGGTGTATTTAAATCTAACTATATTCTTATTCAAGCATTTTTTAATTATAAATATTTTCACTCCCCATTTACTTAGCTTGCTTGACGCTCTACAGCGTGCAGATTATCCTTAACCTGCTGACCTACATCGTCAGCGGGTTTTGACAGACTCTTACCTAAGAACATCAAAAAAGTAATTTTTTGGTGGCGAACTCGTTCGTCCCTCCTGCGTTGCGGTAGGACGGGGGAGGGACGCCTTCGGGCGTGCTGATTCTTAGGTTCAGTCTGTCAACCCTTTCTCGTTCTGCCACCATCAATTGACAGTGGTTGTGGTAGAGCTCTAATACCTAAGGAGTACGCCATGCGCTTACATCAAGACCGTCTTTTATATTTCTCTTTTTTCATGTTTGTGCTGTTGGGTGATTAGACCTGATGCCGTGCAGTCAATGCATAGCTGTGTCCATGACTTTCTAAGAATAAAACTTTTTTAAGTACATATTACCGATATGAAGATGAATCTCTCATGCTGTTTTGAGGGGCATAGATTTGTGTGCTTTATCGTCTATAACACTTCAAAAAAACATAGATATTCATTCCAACATTTATGACATGGGGAACACTGCGTCTGATTAAGACTAAGACCAGTGATGCCTATAAAAAAGAGAAAATGATGATGTTTAAAACTTTCCTAAAAACGACCCTGATTTCATCACTACTTGCAGGCGCATCATTGGCGCAGGCAGGCTGGTTTGCACAAGCCAGTGAATCCTACCTTGTTCAAGCACGTCATACAGGCGGTGGGGTTTATCAATGTCTTTATAAAACCAATCCTGGCAACCGTGGTTGGCGTAATTTCACGGTGAACTTTCAAGGTGGTTGTCCACGCTTTGTTCACTTTAATGCGCAGAATGGTCAAGTCACTGTGCCCAACTAAAAATGGGGAGCATTCAAATGACCCAAAAAACCATATTGGGCTTGGCGGCAATCTTAGCCCTGACCTTGATCAGCATCGCAGGCTTATACTTCTTTAGCCCTAAACACCCAACTGAAAAAACGGTTCAAGCCAACACTTCTGAGGTCAGCTCTGCACAACCTTTAGAATCTGCCAATTCAGAAGCAGTATCCACTGAGATTGCAGCAGCAGAAGTGGATGGGATTGATGTCAAAGAATTGACCACGGGAAGAAAAAGTCTAAGTCTATCAGATCATGAACCTGAATTGCTGAGTTTTGAGTTTGATCAAAACCTTAAGGCTGTGGATACCTTACTGTCGATGCTGCCTTATGATGAACTGCCTGAATTTGAGCAGGACAATATAGACAAGTATCAACGCTATATCTTTGCCAAAGCCGCAAAAGATACAGGCAAATCAGTGCAAGACTTTAGCTTGCAAGAACATGGCGCACTGGAGTCGGAGCAAGCGGGTAATCGCTACTACGTTTATAAATTTGATAACGGCACAGACTGTGAAATCCATTTGGCTAGCATTGATTTAAATACAGGCGATTATGGCGTGAGCTATAACTACTGCTAAGGATGAACTAGATGAAGCAACTTTTAAAACCCTTACTCTTCGCAGTGACTACAACGACAGGCATCATGTTGAGTGGCTGTAATGCAGGTCTTGATCCAAACACGTTTACGGTCGAACTCGATGTAATTGATACCAGTAACTGGTATGCCCAAAATCAATCCGCTACGGTATTGACCATCCGTTCCAATATTGCAGAGCCTATCGATGTCAGCCATGTTTCTGTCAATCATGGACAATGTCGTTATGAAGGCTATCGTCGATCATTGGAATATCCGCAGCATTTTAAGATGGGGCAACGTTTAAGACTAAAATTAACAGACTGTAGCTACAGTAATGTGGTGCAGGTTGATGTCGAAACAGATAAAGGCACTGCAAGCTATAGCTTTCAATAACCGTCTTGCATTCTAAATGTTAAAACACAGCATTTAAATTTAGATGAAACACCAAATCAAACCGTGTCCTCAATGGGCACGGTTTTTTTTATGTCCTCAATTCGCTCTTCGCACTGAATTCATTTCGCAAGGAATACCCATGTCTTTTATTCGATGTCCCTACTGTCAGTCTACCCAGGTCAGACAAACCGATTCAGGCAATGCGCATGCCAATTATTTTGAGCAACTACAACGTTGTATCTCACCAACACAGATGGCGATGTTTGGCATGCAGGTCGCTCGCAAGTCAGGCTTTTCACCGCTCTTCGGTGCAGCTGTTGGGGTAGTGGTGGGTGGCGTACTGGTGGTGGTGAGTCAGTATGCCTTTGAAAAATACTACAGCAATGCCGAGCAGTATCTCTGTTTGGATTGTCAACAAGCGTTTGCATGGGTGCCGTAATCGCATCTCTGACTTTACATGGTTACATCTTTGAATAGATGGATTGTTTAAACCCTTACAGCACATTTCTGCATCTTTACATCTTTCACTTTTATTTGAGGAATAATCAAAATGGCACATCAACTTGAACAAATGGCGTATGTCGGTCAAACCCCATGGCATGGTCTAGGCAATCAACTTAGCCAAAACCAACCGATTGAAGTCTGGGCCAAGCAAGCAGGTATGGATTGGCGTATTGAATCATCCAATGTCAGCTACATGGCTAAAAATGATCGTGGACAAAGCATCATTATGCCCTATGAGGAACAGCGGGTATTGTACCGTTCAGATACTCATGCGCCTTTATCGGTGGTGAGTCAGCGTTATCAAGAAGTCCAACCGATGGAAATTCTGGAGTTCTACCGTGACCTGACCGAACAATCGGGGTTTGAGTTGGAAACTGCGGGTGTCTTAAAAGGTGGGAAAAAGTTCTGGGCCTTGGCACGTACAGGCCAAACAGCAGAATTGAAAGGTGGGGATGTCAGCAATGGCTATATTCTGCTAGCAACCGCATGTGACGGCACTTTAGCCACCACAGCACAATTCACCAATATCCGTGTGGTGTGTAACAACACTTTAGCCATTGCCTTGCGTGGACAGAGTTCCAATGCAGGCGTGGTCAAAGTACCGCACAGTACCAAGTTTGATGCCGACAAGGTTAAAGATCAACTCGGTATTTCAGTGAAAACATGGTACGACCACATGTATGAAATGAAACAACTTACCCAACGTAAAGTCACTCAGAAAGAAGCAGCAGCTTATTTTGATGCGGTATTTAACAACAATAGCCTAAGTGCGATGGAACAGGAGGATAACATCATTCAGTACTACCGTAATGTCGCGTCCCAAGCCAATCCACAGCCCAATAAAACTGAACCGAATGGACGTGCCATGACCAAAGTCATGAATATGTTTAACGGTCAGGGACGTGGGGCAGACTTATCTTCAGCCAAAGACACCGCCTATGGACTGCTTTGTGCGATCACAGAATTTGTCGACCATGAACGTCGAGCGATGAGTACCGATCACCGCCTTGATTCTGCATGGTTTGGTGCAGGCGCAGCATTGAAACAACGTGGATTGGAGCAAGCTTTATATCTTGCAGCCTAAATTTTATCTCGTATCCCTCTTTGCCACATCTTCGGATGTGGCTTTTTTTATGCCGTTTTAAAATCAATGATAGAAGGATAAACCCATGAATCAGATTATAAACCCAACAGTAACGTCTCAATCTCAGTATTTACCAACTGTAGCCAATGACAAGCTTAAACAAAGTCAATCAGGTTCAAAACGTAGCTTAAATGCCAAACGTCTGATCAACACCAAACAACTGGACTATCAGGCATGGCTTGAAGTGCGTAAACAGGGAATAGGCAGCAGTGATGCCGCAGCTGCCTGTGGCTTGAATCCCTATATATCGATGCTGGAACTGTGGATGATTAAAACTGGTCGAACTCAGCAGAACGTTGATGATGACAGCTCAGGCGTTGCACCATTGTATTGGGGCAAACAGTTAGAGCCACTGGTTGCTGAGTATTACAGCTTGCATACCAATAATAAAGTGAGACGAGTCAATGCCGTGCTTCAGCATCCTGATCCTGATAAACACTTTATGTTAGCCAATCTGGATTACACGGTGGTCGGTAGTGAGGACGTTCAGATCCTGGAATGCAAAACCGCAGGTGAGCATGGAGCAAAATTGTGGCGAGATGGTGTGCCTTTATACGTGCTGTGTCAGGTGCAACACCAACTTGCGGTAACAGGCAAACAGGCTGCACATGTCTGTGTTCTGATCTGTGGGCATGAAACCAAAATCTTCAAAGTGACACGGTCTGAATCAGTGATTCAACACATCATTCAGGCAGAGCGTTATTTCTGGGAATGTGTGGAAACGGATACTCCGCCATCAGTCGATGCCAGTGAATCCGCAGCCAAAGCTTTACAGCAGCTCTATCCTGAACATACCCCACTGAGCTGTGTTGATCTAACGGAGGTGAAACTTGCTAATGAACTGTTTGATCAGCTGATAAAGGAAAAACAGCAGATTGAACAACACCAAAGCCAGTTTGATCTACTCAAACACCGAGTTCAGGCACTGATGCAGGAACATGAACGTGCCGTATTTCAGCAAGGTTCAGTGACATGGAAGAAGAGCAAGGACAGTGTCAGCTTAGACATCAAGTCCTTACTTCAGCACCAACCTGAACTCATTCAACAGTACCCATTGCAGAAAGCAGGCAGTCGTCGTTTCAACATTTATCAAGATTAGCTCAAAGCTTAGAGCCAATCACTCAGTAAGAAGAAACCTGAAATCCCGTGCAGCCCCGCATGGGATTTTTTATGCCGATTTTATTTTAAGCACACAGGGCAACACATCTAAACATATCAACGACAGAGGAATTTCAACATGATTAAAGGTCTAGCCATTACACCGCCAATTCTTGGGCGGATCAGTATTGGCCGTGTAATAGAAAAGAATGGCAAGCGTCTGCCAGAGAAAGACGATCAGTTCACCATTACAAGTCAAATACAGGGTAAGGACGGTTGGATTAAACACCCCTTGGATGAGCAATTGCGTAGTCAAGCACCGAATCAAAAGTTACGTAGCATCCCTGTACGTATGATCTTCAATGACCCTGAATTGAACTTACGTGCCGAGTACAGCTTGTTTGACCGACAGACAGGTCGCCCGATTTGTGTGGGGAATGGTCAAACCTGCCAACGTATGACATCACAAGGTGTAGAGCAACATCCTTGTCCATCCCCCGATTTATGCCCACTTGGACAAGGCGGACATTGCAAGCCTTATGCACGCCTGCATGTCAATTTAGGCGAAGCCGATGAGTTTGGGACTTTTATTTTCAGAACCACTGGTTTTAACAGCATTTGCACTTTGGCAGCACGTTTGAATTACTACCATGCAGCATCAGGTGGTTTGTTGTCGTGTTTACCATTGCAACTCACGTTAAGGGGAAAAAGTACCACCCAAAGCTATCGTCAGCCCGTGTATTACGTAGATTTAACGTTACGGGAAGGCGTGGATTTACAAACCGCGATTCAGACAGCCAAGGAGATTGACCAACAGGGGAAGCAGGCAGGGTTTGATCAGGCGGCATTAGATCAGATTGCACGGCAGGGTTTTGCCAATGCCAAGTTTGAGGTGCATGCAGAGGAGGGGGTGGAATTGCTGGAGGAATTTTATCCACACAGTGACAGTGCTGTAGATACAGAGCATTCAGCGCAATTGAGCTATGTGCAGGAGATTCAGCAGGGGTTGCAGCAGAGTGTTAGAGCTGTGAATTGAGCACAGTTGAATTATCTAGTCAGCTTGGTAAGTCAATTAATGGATTCTGAACAAGTTGGCTAGTCACTAATTGAAGGGAGCTTCGGCTCCCTTAATTTTTTTGTTATTCAGGAGTGATAATGCAGGCTTCAAAAATAGCGATCAGTCCATCTAGCCGGCAGTTGAATCCATCAATATTGGCCTGAATCCAAACTTCTTTATTGTCAATTTTATCCCATTGTACGCCATAGCCGCAGTGGGCGAGTAAATGCTCAAAGAAAATACGCTGAGTGCGTCCATTGCCTTCACGAAATGGGTGAATCACGTTGACTTCACAATAAAAATCGGCGATTTTTTGGATAAGTACTGGTTTGGCTAAACCTTGAAAATAGTGCTGCTGCTCAAGTTGCTTGAAGAGCTTATTGGCTTCAATTTCAATACGCGGGAAGGTACAAAAGCGGGTATCGCCTTTGGCAATATCCACTTGTCTTAGTTCACCTGCCCAGACATACAGGTCTGAAAAGAGCTGAAAGTGAATGGATTGCAGGTATTTGAGATCGTAAGGTGGCTCCGCATACTCAATTCGTGTGCTGGCATACTCAGTCAACTCCAGTTCTGCCTGTTGCAGAATTTTAGCATCCTGAATGTTCAGTTTGTTTTTGAGGACGTCCGAGTCGGGGTAACAGTAAATGCTGTCACCCATTTCACCATATTTATCCATAAGGAAGCCTGATCACGATTCCGAGGTCTGTGAGAATTTCTTATATTTCTGTAGAATCTGAGCTTTACTTAATGCCGGTGCGGTTGAGGACGGGTTAATGCCTTCCAGCTTTAAACTGGCTTGATAATTCTGCAAGCGCGTAGCTTGGATATATTTTTTTTTCTGTTCGAGAGTGTTTAGCATTTCGGAATTTCCTTGAACAAAGGTAATGTAAGCCTAGTTTAGCAGATGGGCTTATAAATAGGCACGGCTTTCAAAAGCAGGGTTGTAGCGTTATGGTGGATGAACCTTCTATGAGAAAAATCTGAAACCAGACGACAAAATTTGTCGCTTAACTGTCATGTAATAAATGAATAATCAACAATCTGCTTTTAAATAATATAATATTATCCAACAGTTAAAAAATTATCAGTATTATCTCTAGCAACCGAAGTGTCGCCAGATACTGATCACTGATAAGAATTCAGGAATTGATTCACCACTATGACCAACAATAACTTTTCTCAAATCGCTTCTTTCATCTGGTCGGTTGCTGACCTGCTGCGTGGTGACTTCAAACAATCGCAATATGGCCGCATCATTCTGCCATTTACCTTGTTGCGTCGTCTGGAGTGTGTACTGGAAGAAAGCAAGGCAGCGGTACTGGTGGAACATGAAAAAGTCTCCAAGCTGAATCTGCCAGAAGAAGCTCAAGAAAAGTTATTGCTGCGTGCCACCAACGGTCTAGCCTTCTTTAACACCTCCCCAATGGATCTCAGCAAAATGGGGCAGAGTGACATCAAGGCCAACTTAAGCACTTATGTGCAAAGTTTCTCTAAAGATGCCCGTGAGATTTTTGAATACTTTAACTTCATCGAATTTGCAGGCTTACTCGATGATGCCAACCTTTTGTATAAAGTCGTGCAAAAGTTTGCCACCACGGATCTGAGTCCAAAGAGCGTATCCAACCATGACATGGGCTTGGTGTTTGAAGAACTGATCCGTCGTTTTGCTGAAGGTTCTAATGAAACCGCAGGGGAACACTTTACCCCGCGTGACATCGTGCGTCTGACCACGGCACTGGTGTTTATGGAAGATGATGACGTCCTGACTAAAGACGGCATTATCCGTACCATTTACGACCCGACTGCGGGAACAGGCGGCTTCCTGTCTTCAGGCATGGAATATCTGCATGAGCTGAACCCGAATGCGGTGATGCGTGCCTTTGGTCAGGAACTCAATCCAGAATCCTACGCCATCTGTAAAGCCGACATGCTGATCAAAGGCCAGGATGTCAGCCGGATTAAACTGGGTAACACCCTATCCAATGACCAGCTTGCTGTGGATCAGTTTGACTACATGCTGTCGAATCCACCCTTTGGCGTGGACTGGAAAAAGATCGAACAGGACATCAAGGACGAGCATGAACACAAGGGCTTTGATGGCCGTTTCGGTGCAGGCTTGCCACGGGTATCGGATGGTTCACTATTATTCCTGATGCACCTGATCAGCAAGATGCGTGATGCCAGTAGTAGCGAGAGTGGCAGCCGCATCGGGATTATCCTGAATGGTTCACCTTTATTTACCGGTAGTGCAGGCAGTGGTGAAAGCGAGATCCGTCGCTACATTTTAGAAGCTGACTTGCTGGAAGCAATCATTGCTTTACCGAATGACATGTTCTACAACACCGGGATTGCCACCTATATCTGGGTACTCAGCAATAAAAAAGCCGCTGAACGTAAAGGCAAGGTACAGCTGATTAATGCCTCAAACCTCAGTACCAAAATGCGTAAGTCGCTGGGTTCAAAACGTAACTATCTGACTGAAGCTGAAATTGCCACCATTACCCAAAATTACGGTGACTTTGTGGCGGTGGACACCTTGGCGCAGGATGGCGAAACCGAACAGCAAAAACCATTCGCCAGCAAGATTTTTGATAGTCATGAATTTGGCTACCGTCGCGTAACCATTGAACGTCCATTACGTTTATCGACACAGATCACGGATAGCGCGATTGCTGCATTACGTTTTGCGCCAAAACCGTTTAATGCCGTGATGCAAAGTATCGATGCGCAATTGGGCACAGCCTTTGGTACAGTGTGGACAGCAGAAACTTATGGTCAGTTGCAGGACGTTGCGCTTGAAGTTCGTGCCCTGATTAAAGCCGAGTTCCCTGAGCTAAAAGAAAAAGACATTAAAGAGGTACTGGACAGCAAAATCTGGCTATTCCAGAAAGCCTTGATGGAAAAAGCCCAAGTGTTACAGAACGTGATTGGCACTGAGCAGTTTGATGACTTTAACCAGTTTGATGAAGTCTTGAAGAAAGCCCTCAAGCAAACCGACATCAAGCTGGATGCCAAAGAGAAGAAACAACTGTTAGACGCCATTACCTGGAAGAATCCTGAAGCGGAACCGGTGATTAATAAAGTCGTGAAACAGGCAGAAAACCCACTGTATGGCCAGTTCAGCTATCAGGGTAAAGTTGTTGAGTTTGTGCAGGATGGTGACTTGCGTGATGCGGAGAACATTGCACTGAATCCAAAAGTCAGCACTACAGAGCTGATAGAAGATTACTTTAAACGTGAAGTCCAACCGCATGTACCTGATGCCTGGATCAATGCCGACAAGCGTGATGAAAAGGATTGCGAGATTGGCATTGTCGGTTATGAAATTCCGTTTAACCGTCATTTCTACGTATACCAACCACCACGTGATTTAGCTGAGATTGATGCGGATTTAGATGCGGTGAGCCGTGAAATTATGGAACTTCTACAAGAGGTGCATTCTTAATGGCGAAGTATCAGAAATATGTTGAATATAAAGATTCAGGTGTTAGATGGCTTGGAGCTGTGCCTAGTCATTGGATTATTGCAGGTTTCAAAAAGTATTTAGAATCTACGGTAGATTATCGTGGAAAGACCCCTGAAAAGATGGATGAAGGGGTTTTTCTCGTCACTGCAAGAAATATCAAAAATGGAATTATTGACTATTCTTTATCTCAAGAATACGTAGCTTTTAAAGATTATGATGAAATTATGAGTAGAGGGATACCTGTACTCGGTGATGTTCTTTTTACGACTGAAGCTCCGTTAGGCGAAGTGGCTCAAATTGATAATGTGAACATTGCTTTAGCTCAAAGAATTATTAAGTTTAGAGGTAAGAAAGATATTTTAGATAATACTTACCTAAAATATTTTATTTTGTCTCAAGAGTTTCAAGATAGCTTAATGACTTTTGCCACAGGCTCGACAGCCCTAGGTATTAAAGCAGAGCGTATAGGATATTTACAGCAGTGTATTCCACCTATTCACGAACAAACTCAAATCGCTAATTTCCTCCACCACGAAACCACCAAAATCGATCACCTGATTGAAAAACAACAACAACTGATTGAACTGCTCAAAGAAAAACGCCAGGCGGTGATTAGCCATGCCGTGACTAAAGGTTTAAACCCCAATGTCCCGATGAAAGATTCGGGTGTGGAATGGTTAGGGGAAGTGCCGGAGCATTGGAAGATTATGAAATTAGGAATAGCTGTCTTTATGCAAGAAGGTCCAGGGTTACGGACATGGCAATTCACTGATAGTGGTACCAGAGTTATATGTGTAACAAATATTACAGAAGATGGTATTAATTTTTCGAAGCTAGAGAAATTTATTTCTACTTCTGAATATATACAAAGTTACCAGCATTTTACTGTGAAAAAAGGAGATGTCTTATTATCTAGTTCAGGTAACTCATGGGGGAAAATAGCTACGTATGATGATGATGAATTGGTCATTTTAAATACAAGTACTATTAGACTTAATGAACTGCCGATCAAAATCATTGATCAAAATTACATAAGACATATCTTATCTTCAATTTCTACAAGAGAGCAATTAGGCTTAATGATGACAGGCTCTTGTCAACCGAATTTTGGACCAAGTCATTTGAAAGAAGTAAAAGTGATGGTTCCTCCAATTCATGAACAAACTAAAATTATAAATGCAATACAAGAAATCATTGTTAAGTTTGACAATTTGATCAATAAAGCTGACAAACAAATATCTTTAATGCAAGAACGCCGAACTGCTCTCATCTCCGCCGCTGTCACGGGTAAAATAGACGTGCGCAATTGGCAAGCCCCAACAGTTGCTGAGGCAGACACGGAGTTCAGCGCATGAGTCTAGACGCTACCCGTGAAAGCATTTTCCAGAACGACATCATTCAACAGATGCTGGCACAAGGTTGGCAACTCGGTACGCCACAAGGCTACAACCGTGAAACCGCCTTGTATGAGCGGGACGTTTTGGACTTTGTACAGCAGACGCAAAGCCAGGATTGGCAAAAGTTTCAGCGCATCTTTCCGCAAGATACCGAACGGCTTTTTCTAGAAGCCGTGGTTGCCCAGCTGAAAAAAGCCGACATCAATGCCACTGATGAACAGTCACGTAGCTTTGGCACTTTAGGTGTGCTGCGTCACGGAGTGAAAACCCGCAGCGCACGATTTTTCCTCTGTCAATTTAAACCAGAACATGCGCTGAATCCCGATACCTTAGCCAATTACAAAAAGAACATCTGCCGCATTGTGCCAGAGTTGGTCTATAGCCCCTATGCCACCGCTGCCGAGTTACAGGACATGGGCAAACAGGCCAAGAAATGGCGTATTGACTTGGTATTGTTTATCAACGGCTTTCCGGTGGCAACACTGGAACTCAAGTCCGAGTTTAAACAGGCGGTGCAGAATGCCATGTTGCAGTACAAACGCACCCGCTTGCCGAAAGATCCAGAAACCAACAAGCCTGAACCCTTGCTGATGTTTAAGCGTGGCGCATTGGTACACTTTGCCGTGAGTCAATACGAAGTCTATATGGCGACCCAGCTGGCCGGAGAAGATACTTTCTTCCTGCCATTCAATAAAGGCACGCATGACGGTGGCGCAGGCAATGATGTGCCAGAAGACCAGAATCAGTACGCCACCGCCTATCTGTGGAATGAAGTTCTCACACCGGACAATTTGCTGAATATCATTGGACGTTTTGTCCATCTGCAAATTGAAGAAAAAGAAGACTGGGAAGGCCGCAAGTACAAAAAAGAACTGCTGATCTTCCCACGTTACCACCAGTGGAATGTGGTCACCAAACTGATCAATGCCGCCTTAGAGGAGGGCACTGGACAGAAATATCTGATTCAGCACAGTGCAGGTTCAGGTAAGTCCAACTCGATTGCCTGGACAGCGCATCAGCTGTCGACCCTGTACGATCAACACAATCAGAAACTATTTGATTCGGTGATTGTGGTCACTGACCGTACTATTCTGGATGCCCAGTTACAGGACACCATCTACCAGTTTGAACATGCCGATGGCGTGGTCGGACGCATCAATAATAAAGAAGGCGATGGCTCCAAATCGGAAAAACTGGCCAAGGCACTGGAAACCTCACAGCCGATTATCATTGTGACCATCCAGACTTTCCCCTTTGTGCTGCGTGCGATTGAAAACAGTACCAATCTGAAACAGCGACGTTATGCGGTGATTGCCGATGAAGCGCATTCTTCACAAAGCGGCTCTACGGCACGACAACTCAAAGAAGTGTTGATGCTGGAAGAGCGCGAAGAGGATGCTGAACTGTCTTCGGAAGATATTCTGGATGCGGTGGTGGCTGCACGTAAGGGCAGTAATAACCTCAGTTACTATGCCTTTACCGCGACACCGAAAGACAAGACCCTGCAACTGTTTGGCCGTGTGCCCAATCCTGAGCTACCACCCTCCAAGCAGAACAAGCCAGAAGCTTTCCATGTCTACTCCATGCGTCAAGCCATTGAAGAAGGCTTTATTCTGGATGTGCTAAAAAACTACACCAACTATAAAGTGGTGTATAAGCTCAAACAGAAAATTGAAGAAGCCGACAAACAGGTCGATGCCAAAAAAGCCAAGATCAGACTGAATCAGTGGGTACGCCTGCATGACCACAACATTTCCCAGAAAGTGAAAGTCATTGTCGAACATTTTAAAAATAACGTGATGGGCTTATTGGGTGGGCAGGCCAAAGCCATGGTGGTGACCAGTTCACGTAAAGAAGCGGTGCGTTACAAGCTGGCCTTTGACAAATACGTGACGGATCAGGGCTATAAGTCCATTCAGGCTATGGTCGCTTTCTCGGGTGAGGTTGAGTTTAATGACAAGGATACCGACAGCAGTGGTTTAGTCGGGCAGACCTTTAATGAACGCAACATGAACCCGGGGCTAAAAGGACGGGAAATGCGCAAGGCCTTTGATAGTGATGACTATCAGGTGATGCTGGTGGCCAACAAGTTCCAGACTGGCTTTGACCAACCGAAACTGTGTGCCATGTACGTGGACAAGAAACTTGGCGGTGTGGAATGCGTACAGACCTTATCACGCCTGAACCGCACCTATCCAGGCAAAGCGGAATCTGGCACCTTTGTATTGGATTTCTTTAACGATCCTGAAGACATTCTTGGGGCCTTCCAGCCTTACTACCAAACCGCAGAATTAGCCGATGTTTCCAATCCGGATCAGATCTTTGACTTGTTTGAAAAGCTGAAAGCCAGCAAGATTTTCTTGTGGACGGAAGTCGAGCAGTTTGTCGAAGCCTTCTTTACCAAGAACAAATCCAATGCTGCGATCAGTAATATCTGCAAACCCGCGGTTGAACGCTGGCAGAAACGTTATAGTCAGGCCATCGAAGCCTATAACACCACCAGAGACATGCTGGAACGCTGCAAGAAAACCAATGATGCGGTGCTGATTGCCAATGCCGACAATGCCTTTAAAGAGGCCAAGCTTGAAAAAGACAAGCTGGAAATCTTTAAAAAAGACTTGGGAAGCTTTACCCGTTTTTACGAGTTTATGTCACAGATCGTGGACTACGATGACAAAGAACTGGAGAAGCTCAGTCTGTATGCGCGTAACCTGCGTCCATTGCTGCGTGAAACCGCAACGAAAGACGATGAGGTAGATCTAAGTAATGTCAGTATGAGCCATTACCGCTTGTCCAAGATTCGTCAGCAAGACATCAAGCTGAAAGAAGATGCCGAAGATTTTAAGCTAGAACCGGGCAATGACCTCGGTGCAGCCAAGCCACGTGACAAGAAAGAAGAGTTCCTGTCACAGATTATAGAGCGTCTGAATGATGTCTTTATCACTGATAACCTAACCGATAAAGACATGCTCAACTATGCCTATACGGTACGTGACAAGCTGGCGGAAAATGAGATTGTGATGAAGCAGATCGCCAACAATACCCGTGAACAGGCCATGCTGGGTGATTTCCCGAAAGCGATGGATGATGCCATTCTTGGTAGCAGTGCGGCACATCAGGAACAGATGATGCAGTTGCTGTCTGATCCGGCGAAGGCCAGCATATTTGCGAGAGTGATCTTTGATATGTTGAGCAGTCCAAGATGACCGCTAAATTAACAAAGGGGGGGCAGTTTTTAAATGCCGTTAGGGGCCCGTCATAAAAGACGGGCTAGATATGCCTTAGGGCGACTTGCGCGTGATTTTCCAAATGCCTTTGTGCACTGGAAAATGGGATGTTTACCATCGGTTGGATAATGGGAGCCGGATGAGCTGAGAGGTTCATGTCCGGTTCTGCGAGGGGCTAAGGGTGAATTCCCTTGGTCTACTCACCCGTATATTCAAACTCATTCAGGCTGGGTCTATACCGCCTTTATTATTGATGTGTTCTCACGAGCAATTGTTGGCTGGAAAGTATCTACACGAATGAATACAGATATGGTGCTCGATGCATTAGAGCAAGCATTGCACGATCGAGGCATGCCAAAGAATGTGATTCATCATTCCGACAGAGGTGTGCAATATCTTTCCATTCGTTATACCCATCGTTTAGAAGCAGCAAATTTACGAGCATCAGTCGGTACGACTGGTGATTCATACGATAATGCTTTGGCTGAAACGGTGAATGGCTTATACAAAACAGAGGTGATTGAATATTTAAAAGCAGATTGGCAAGGTTTAGCGGATGTAAAACTTGCGACATTAAATTGGGTGGATTAGTTTAATAAAAAGCGTGTAGACAGTGCATTAGCTTATGTATCGCTTTTTGAGTTTGAAGCAATATACCATAATAAGATTAACCCGTTAGGTTAGGTGGCCTAACTTAAATAAAAAAGTCTCCGATAAACTTGGTACGGTTCAGTTTATCACCACCTACTTATATAGTTTCTGATAATTCTCCCCCATAACTTTTTGGCTGGATCATATTCTATTATATACACGTAGTCATATTTACAACTAACTTTGATTAATGTTATTCCTGTGTCTGGACTAATAAATGCATCAGACAGCCCTATAACTTTATGTTCTTCAATATTTGGAGGGGTAACTAAGTGGTTGAGTGTAGCATTCGGGTTATAGACAGCATAGGTTTCGAATTCAGAACTCCTTATTTCTTTTAGTGTGTTACTTGGAATTAAAAGTAAATCATAGTTAATATCTATTAAAAATAATGGCTTATAATTATAAATATCGATACTAAGATATTTTTTTTCATATTCCCAAGATATTTTACAATTTCCAAGATCACCACCAAAATTTTAAAAATCTATATATTGAGATGTTTCTTGATTAAACTGAAAGAAGTAATATCCATATTTATCTTTTTGTGGATTGGAGACATAGTTAACAATATTGCCATTTGGATCAATACCTTTAAGATTTTTAAATCTAGTCATTTTAAATTTTTCCTTGAACCTGGAACTAATTGAAGAAAGTTTTCCATGTTTGTATCGTACTTACTTATTAAAAATTCCCATTGTTTTGCCCCACCATTAAAAGATTGTCCTGTCTGCTGAGACCTTAAAGGACCGACCCAACCTTCACGAACAGGAATGGGGCTCTTTACTTCAAAAGTAACAATATCACAGCATTTATCATTTGATTTAAATTCAGGAAGTAAACTAAGTTTTTGTCTCGCTTCTTCTACACTATTGAATTGGCTAGGTGTAGCCCATCCTCACTTAAACAAACTGTCTCCGATATAGTCGGTACGGTTCACTCCTTACTTTTCAAGTAGTCCTGTTATTTTCTCAAGCTATCCTTTGGATAGTAACTCATTTATACATAACTTGTTATATTTCAATAATTTATATATGATTTGAAAGTATAAAATACTTCAACCAGCATGACCACTGTGCCCAACAATATCTCCCCATTCTTGACGAAGTGCATCGTATTTTCGGTATAGTACCCAATCATAAATATAATAATATTGACCAACTAAACTATTCAGTTCTTCATCAAAATCCATAGTTGCTGGAATATCTTCTACAGGAAAAGATCCTATTTGTGTCATGTCATCAGTTGTAGAAGGAACTAAAGGTTTATAGGGGATTTTCAATTCATTCTCAAGTCGGCAATATACAACTTCTGGGTTCTTCAATTTGTGATTAATCGTTCCATCTAGGTTAAAGAAATAAGTAGTATGGGTGAGTTTTTCATCTAATATAAACCAGCTACACACAATTAGATTGCTAATTGGATCAACAAAAAAATACATACTACTAGTTGGGAAAAGGATTTGATGCTCTTTCCCTTTATAACTCCATGTTAAGATGTAACATGATGAATATGACCAATCATTTTGATCATAAAGTTCTGATATATAATCATACTTTTTATTTTCATATGTAAAACTATTATTTACATTATAAAAATTCCGATCAGAACTATCTTGAATATTAAAAATTATTGATCTCATTTAAATTTACTCACTATCACTTTGTTTTTATCAAAATATTTTAACCAATTGTTATCGCTCATACTCATTAAAAATTCAAATTGTTTTGCACCACCATTATAGTTTTCACCAGTTTGTTTAGACGTTAATGGTCCTGCCCAACCGCTACGAACAGGTATAGGATTTGTGACTGTAAGTTCGAGTACATCACAACATTTAGCAGTTTCTTTAAACTCAGGTAACAATGCCAATGATTTTCTTGCTTCATCTAAAGAACCAAATTGTTGAGGTGTAGCCCAGCCGCCTATTGATTGGGGACTATTGGATGCACCTTTATTCTACTAACATATAAACTTTTTCTCCTGGATTTAACCATGTATCTAAAACAGATTTATTGGCTGCCCATGGTGGGAAGAACGGACGCCCACTTTTTTGTATTGGCTGTTTTAGAAAGATTAAGATAAATTAAATAAATCATTTATTCATCATCGGGGACAAAAAAACCATATACTCCATTTGATAGTTCTCCAGCTAAAAAAACTATTTTGGCCTTATTAGGTAAAACAGCATCGTACACATTTAAAGAATATTTTTGACTTGCTGAATCAAGCCATACTTCTTCACATTGATTAATACCATCTTTATTTTTTCCATTCTAATTTCCATCAATCATAACCTTTATAATAGGTTGGTTAATTTTCAAACGAACTTTGTAGGAATTTAAATTTCATATTATTCATCAATAAAAAAAACATAAACATTATTTGTGACCTCCTGAAATGCGAATTTAACTTTCTTTTTATTAATGTTTGTATAGTAAATATCGAATAAATATTTTTCTCCTAGTCTTGGTTCTAATAGGATTTGTGGTTCATTAGATTCTACCCAGTCAACTTTCCATAAATCTATATCTTGATAAATTACTGGTTGTGAACCATAACATGCTTGCAAAAACTTAAAAGTCATATGTTTTATTCCAAAACTATTTAATAGGCCCAGCTACGATTTCTAGATAACCTTGTTTGATAAGTGTTTCGACATTGGTCTTGCTAAAATATTGAATACCTCCACCTTTCATACCAAACCATGGTGCAATTTTACCAGACTCTACTGGTAATGGTTTAAGAACTCTATATACATAATAGATATCATCTAATGATGTTGGAGGTAATGATCTCATTTCATAGGGGGTGCCATACACTCCTAAAAACCTACCTCTAGGACTACCAAATCTATCTAATACGGTTCCAACAGGTAAAGTTATATCTTTGGCTGAACCCTTAACAGCTCCATTTGGATATAGTGACTGTGGAGGCCAAACTACTTTACTTGGATCAGACATATTTTTTATAACGCTATCAGGATACTTAACATTATTTGTATCTGGTCTCTTGACTGTAAGTTTAAGTATGCTAGTTGGTACTTTTGATATTTGCCTCTTTCCGTAATTGAAAACAGTCTTAAGACCTGTTGCTATACGTTCAATCCCTCCAGTAGCTCTGATACCCCATGTACCTGTTAATCCACCTACAATTTCGCCTGTACTGGTGACTAAAGAGCGGGCTAATCTATCTGCTGCTTTATTAAGGGCATTAACATTTTTTGCACATTTAGCATCATTATTCAAATTAACGAACATTTTATAAAGATCTATAATTCCAGATCCTAATGTATAGATTGAATAACCAATCAATGCGAGATCTGCAAGCCATCCTGCAGGAGTTGCTTGGGCTACTGCCCAAACTCCCAATATGATTCCCATTGTTGCTAAATTTGCTGGTTGGACCATTTCCAGTAATGCATTACCTATGATACTAGGTAATTGAGGAACTGCTCTTAGAATAATGTCCTGTACTTTCTGATTAAATGAGGCATTTTTAACTTGATTATCTGTAACTAAATTAGGAGCCAACCCCAACGGATCATTCATTGAATGAGGCTGTCCCAAAGCAAAAGCATACAGATCAGGGCCAACGGCTAAACCTAATGGGTCGGGTGTAATGTACTTTTCATTCTTGGCATCAAAATAACGATTGGTGTTGTAATGTAAATTGGTTTCAGCATCAAAGTACTGATTAGAACCTCGTAAATTAAACTTAATAAAACCAAGTCGACCATGATTATAGGCAAGGGGAGAAGCATATAAGTTGTCACTGAGTTCAGCTTGCCAAACCACTTTACGTTGGGCGTTGGTGAGAGAAATAGGCGCCTGACGATGGTCGACATGGATATAATACAGCTCATTATTGGCAATCATGCCAACAGGCGTTTGATTCATCCAGATATAGGATTTTTCAATATCACCCTGATCATCAGCTTCAGCTAGTAGTTGGCTGCCATCATAAAAATAATAAGTGGTCTTTGTGCCTTTCCCTGTGGTTGATGCTACCGTCTTCTGAATACGCTGACCAAACAGGTTATATTTATACTCAGCTAGGGTGTGTTTATTTAACTGAATATCGTTGATAAAATAATCGCTGACAGTTTGATGTTCATTGAGTTTGAGATATTGCACTTTAACTAGGCGATCAATACTGTCATAACTAAAAAATAGAACTTTATCGTCCTCAATTGCCCAACGCTTACGACCAAGCTGATCATATTGACTACCATATTTAGCAGTCACTTTAAAACTATGGTTGAAATTTTGGGAAGAAGATGCAGTGACAGGTAAAAGTTGGGTTTCTGATTGTTTTCTAAATAGATCGAGTTGAAGCAAACGATCTGAAAATCCTGGACTAAATTGTTGTCGTGCTTGAGAACCCACTTCAGTTTTGTAACGATAATTGACTTTATTTGGGGAAGATTCCTGATTGAGATAATCTAGAGAAGTTTCACCTGTATAGACGTTACCCGAACTGATAATACGCCCTTGCTTATCTAATATTTCATGATGTTCTAGACCATTACCAAACTGATAGCCATAATTCACCGATGTATCGGTTGTACTATTTAGATTCTCAATAACAGACTGAGAAACAATGCCTAACGGACCACGTTTAAGTTGAATCGACTCCAATAGACCAGCACGAGCCTCGTTTTCTGCTCTAGCAATAAAGCTCAGATTGAACAGTTCAATCACCTGTGATTTAGGGGCCCCTAGGGCATAATTAAAATCATAGTCTTCCAGGGTTTTGACTTGAGGCAGGCCTGAGAGTTTCATCAGGACCTGCTGGCTGCGCTGTTGCCTGGCAGCATATTCATGCGTCAAGATAGCTTCAACAAAGTCGGCATAACTTCCATCTTGACCTAATGTTTGTTGTGCATGATGTGACCATTGTGATGCGATGGCAGGCAGATTGAGCTTTTGGCAAAGTTGCTCTATACGGTCGTATTGCAGATTCATCAGGAAACTCCCAGCAACTGGTCATATACTGATAAGGGATGCTGCAAACTCTCGTAGGGCATGACATGCTGTGCTGCTGCAACAGGTACAGTGCTGAAACCTGTATCTGATAGCGGTAATGGCGTAAATTTTTGCTGCTCCTGTTGCAGTCGAACAGCCGGTTTTTCTTGCGTGGTGGCATGAATCCGCTGATTGGCGGTTTCATGCAGCCACCGGCCAATGTGGGCATTGGCGACATCAACATCTAACAGTAAACCCGAAGTCTTCAGGCTTGCTTTCAATGGCACAATAAAGCTTGATTTGAGGTATCCATTAAAGCGTTCAACTTTGCCTTTGGTCTGTGCACGGTAGGGCTTACATACGCGAGGACGAAAGCTGTATTTCTTGGCGCAGTCGAGCAGTTTGGGATTCCATTTATGCTGCCCCTCCTGATAGGCATCCCGTTCAATCATGATCGTTTTAGCGTTATCAAACAGGATTTCCTGAGGTACTCCTGCAAAGAACTGAAATGCATTTTCTAGACCATCGATCCATGCATCGGTACGTTCATGATCATAAAATTTCACGAAAGTCGCTCTGGAATACCCTAATGTTGCGACAAAGGCTTTTAAAGTCGTGTTGTTGCGTCGAATTGTCGTGAAATCCACCTGCATTTGTTGGCCAGGTTGGGTTTCAAAACGAATGATCGGTTCTGGTTTAGCAACTGGTTTTAATGTTGCAAGATATTCCCTCAAGATCCTGATCTTTCCTGGATATCCCAACCTTAAAATTTCCTGGTAGAGCACAACAGCAGGAATCCATTCAGGATGAGCTGCGTTTACACGTTGGAGTAAATAGGGTTTGTATGGATCAAGAATACTTGTTCTAGGTTGTGTACGCCGATACTGAGGTGTTTCCTTCTGCCGTAAATATTTACGTACGGTATTTCGGGACACCCCCAGTTCACGACTAATGGCTTTAATAGATTTACCTTGCTGATGAAGTATTTGGATTGTCACTGCTTGCTCCAAAGTTAACATGTTGAGCAGTCCAAAATGACCGCTATATTAACCAAGGGGGTCAGTTTTTAAATGCCGCTAACATGCTCAGCTGAAGATATTAGTCGTCCTACTTTGCAGCGCTGGAAGTATCCACCTGATAAATCAGCCGAAGCAATTGAGTTGGTGATGAAGCAGGCTGAGACCTTGTCAAATGCTTGGACAAGTGCTTAACTAATAATTCGATATTAAAACCACTTAGTAATAAATTATATTGAATAATATTAATTGGTTAGTTAGAGAGCATAAATCCAACGAGCTGTCTGCTCGTTGGATTTATTTAGCTTATATCAACCGTATAGGTGTTCAATTCGCACAGTAGCTCTATCCCCATCTACACGCATCCAATAGTCAGTGCCGTAAAGATGTGCCTTTAAACGATTTAACCTTGGAGCAATGCCAGACTGATTGATGTCGTAAAAGTTTAAATGCTGCCCTTGGAACATTGGAGCTATACCAGCATTCATTGATGGCACGTCACCATAAGAAATACTGTGAGTAATCGTATTTTCAAAAAATGGACTGAGAGATTGAAATAATTGAGAATCTGCCCAATCATCTATATCTGTAAATTCTTTTTTCACAAAGAAAATCAGTCTTTTACTTATATCACCAACAATATCGATCTCATTTTTAGACAGAATGCCAATCACATCGTTTGAATCTTTGTTCAGCCAGACCGCTTTTATGATTGGCTTTACAAGATCAGCCAACATTTCATTCTCTGTTTGATCCTTGAATTGTTCATCGCCGAATTGAGGCATTCTCCCTGAAGCTGTTTTTAATTGAACAACAATAGAGTGAACTTCGAATCTTGGAGATTCGTCGATTATTGTATCGATAAAGCGATTGATATCCCCTTGAGATTTTACATACATGGCTCGCCAAGAGTTAAATATGGTGGTGCTGTTTCGCGTACCACATCGAACCTTAAAGTCTGAAAAACAGGTATCTACAGCTTTTTCATAGTATTCACGATTTATAAACTGACCACTGGAAAGTTGGTGTGCAGTCAAGGTTTCAGCCATGAGTTTGATCAAAGGATTGACCGTCATATTCCTAAAGCGTCCATTCACAAAGGGATTAAAGGTGTAATCGTGTATAACTGGTATCACTAATTGCCCCAACTTGGTGAGGTATAAATCAGGAAACCCAGTTGGCATCCCAGTGGGTTGATGCGTAAATATTTTTAGGTTCTTTGCTGAACGTATTTTTTTTGCCATGGTGTTATACATTGAAAGTGCAACTGGCTGTATATGCGGTGGATAATTTGTAAATCCTCGATTTCCAGCTTTGGTCACATGATTCAGCATTTCCAGAGAATCAAATTGTTCTTGGGCAGTTAAAATATCACGGGCATGGATTGGCATGAATGTCTCCCATATCATAAACATGATTTAAAAATTTAAATTGAGTTGTTGAGCGTATTTACGTGGACGACCAGCATTTGATGTTTTTTTGGGCGCTTCACCGAGTTGGAATCCTCGTGCGCCTTTCATGTTGGTAAAGTCAAACAGTTGTGAGGTTTTGCAGATGTAATCAAAGGTTTTATAAAGATATCCGAGCTTTGTAGTATCTGCATAATGAACCATGCCAATTGCACATTGACGATAAGAATCCTTCTTCATGTTGCAGATATAGCTTGTACCTTGGCCCTGTGTAACTTTGTTCCATAATTTCCCAATACTTTGGGCGAGGGTAATATCCTCTAAATTTTTATCTCCGTTGAACAGGAAATAACAGTGAACATGAAACCCCGTGCGGACGGTATATTCGAAGCGTAAGATATAACCCACCACCATTTTCATGACTGGATTATTCCGTTTGTTATTCAGTAGTTTTTTTACACATGCCTTGATGTGGACTAGATCATGCTTGGAATGAATTTCTTTCAGGCTATAAGCATTTTTCAGTAAAGTCTGTTGATCTCGCATAAGGGATAAATCCATTCGCACGACCAACAACCTAGAGTAGACTTTCAGTAATTGTCGAATGTATCCAACGCAAACCATTTTCATCTTTTTACAATGATTATTTTGATCGCTGACTTTTTTTTTGACTTTGGGATCATTCATATACGACTTAATCAATTCTACAAAGTGTAGTAAGTCATCAACAAACGGCTGAATAACTTCAAGATGATGTGATGACCCAATGCCTTGAGTTGCCAGTTCATTGAATTCATCTTGAGTAAGTTGAGATCGAGCATGATCAAACGCAAGACAGGCCATACCAGGCTCTATCTCTGGAGGTGTATATGCATGAAGCAGTTCAAAGAAACTTTGCATTAAAGGTTCAATGGGTTTTGCAAATTTACGAAAAAAACGATCAGTTAAACCGTGCTGTTTTACAGTTAATATCTTAACAATAGGGGTTTTACACTTCAGAACAGCTTGCACAAACTCAATTTTCTGCAATATCGGCATAACGATATTGTCTAGATGATGGATGACAACTCTCTGGTTTTCACCGTGATTCAGTACTGTGTGTTGATGATCAAACTTCGCTTGCTCTAGAAGCTCATGATCAAACATCGTAAACAGTCCAGCTGTATTGGATAATTTGGGTTTAGTCATGTCTAAGCCTTGAATTAAATGGAATTGACTTAAAAACACAACGATTAAGTAAAGCTTTCCCTTGGACACTGTGCTAAGGCAGTGTCCATGCGGGAATATCATTCGGCTAAGTGATAGATGTTTTCAGTACTTGTATTTATATGAACATTGATCCAATCATTCAAACTGTATTAAATACATTTAAATAATTGAATAGTATATAAATGATATAAATACCGTAATCCAAACCTATAGCGAATCCGAAGAGCTAAACTCAAAAGTTGCGCGAATCGTGCATGTTTTCGAGAAACTGCTTGTACAAAATTAGCTCACCGAAGCAGCTCGATTTCGGCTGGACATTTTGTTTCTAATCCATTCCTCAACTTCGCTGAGTAACCAACGTGAAGCTCTATTTAGCTTGATTGGTTTTGGAAAATCAGGGTCGTAACGTTTCGAGCGCGGGTTTAGCCGGTCATAAATGGATGACCGAGATAAACCAATCAGTTTGATAAGCTCATGAAGTCTAAGCATTCGGATAGTAGCGATTGATGTGTTCATTTTTACTCCTTGTAGATTAGTTTTGGACTAATCAAGGAAAAAAATAAAACATTAGAGATCATCAAAAGTTCGTCAACGGGGGAAATGATAAAGATATGCTAGGATTTTTTTGAACTATGCATTTTTCCTTGAGTTTTACTTTCAGGTCGGGCCTTTCATTTAGGTAAGCCTTGCTTCTTTCAAAAGGGCCATCTGGATTATTAAAAGTTTCTAGTTCATTTTTTAAAGTTTTAATTCTACTTTCAATATTCTCTTTCCTCTCATTAAATGATTCAAACTGTGCTTGAAAATCAGTAAGATTCTGCGATGAATAGAATGACGTAGATGAAATAGGTTTGCCTTGCTTAAGTAACGATATTTGTTCAGCAACAGATAAAGGTATAATGGCTTTGCGATGTTTGAATATTGAGCATTCTTTATGTTTGTTTACCATAATTTTTAATAAATCTTCTAAATGATTGATCTCATCTTGGATAGATTGAGAAATTATTGCAGTCACTTTCAAATCTAAGTCTTTGTATACTTCCTTTAAACTACTAAATTTTCGGCCTCTATAATTCTGAATATAACTTTCCACAAAGTTGTAAAAGGGTTGTTTGCGTATGCGCTGAAAATTATATTTTTTGAAGGAATTAGAGACCCCTTGTTCTAAAAAGTCCCTTAAAATAGGGGGGAGATTTTTCTGATTCATGCAATCTGCATGTGATGAATAAGCAGTTCGAATGGCTTTAAGCTCAGTTTGAATATTTTCTAAAGCATTAGCTTGTAGTGAAGCTCTAAATTTACGAATAGCTTGAAGTACTTCGTGATAATGTTTGGGGCGATATTCGAAATCAAGCTTTGCAACTTGATCATTCCCATCCTGATCTGGAAAAAATGCCTTAACAGGTTTGTTACAAAGTCTTTTTATTTTATCTTCTTCCAACTCTTGGAAATAACCTTCATCAATCAAGGTATATATTGCCTTCCTTAAATCTTCTTCATTAGATGCCATGAGGATAGATTTATGGAAACTCAAAAATGGAGACGAGCGGATTTTGTCAAAAATAAATTTTTCTAGTGCATTCACTATCAGTATTTGTTCTTGTAGTTGAGAACTTGGCATAAATACTCCTTAAGTAACCCCTTAACTTCTGTACAGACTTAGCCATTTTTATGTACAGACTTAATAATTAATACATTTCTTATCAGCATCTTACAAGATGATTCAGGAAATAATGAATTCATGTAAAAAGGTATTAAATTTGATTGCTTCAGTAGTTGAAATTAAGCGACACTAAGTCTTTGAAATAAATATATCTTTACTTGTCTAAAAATATTGAATTTAATTTTTTAGGAAGACATTGGATGCGTTTGGATAAAATAACATGCATCAGTACTTTAGAGAGGGCTTCAATGAATTAGGTGAGTAATTTTTGTTGAATAGCAATAAGCTGGCGGGTCAAACCTATGCAGGTTGATAGACGTTATTTTTGCTATAAATAAAAATTGAGGTTCTTAAAATATTGAATTGTGTAACAAATCCTCCAATGCAGCTATATGATGCCCAGAATGAATGCTGGCAAAGCATTATTATGCCTTATGAAAAATATATGTTTTATATCGCTCCGATACCCATGCGCTTTTATTTATGTTCAGCCGGAGCTATCAGGAAGTCTACCGATGGGAATACTTAACTTCTTATTCTGATTTAACAAAGCAGTCTTGCTTTCAACTGGAAATAGCCAGTGTGCTTAAAGGATACATGAAATTCTGGGCTTTAGCACGTATTGAACAGGCTTCTGCTTTAAAAGAAAAAAGTCAGCAATGGCTATATCTTGCTGGCAGCGGGCTGTGATGGAACCCTTGCGACTACGGCGCAATTCATCTCCATCCGTGTGGTGTGTAATAACACCTTGGCGATTGCCCTAAATGGACAGGACAGTAGTGCCGGTGTAGTTAAAGTCCCGCAACACCCACTTTGATACCCAAAAGATTAAACAGCAGCTGGGCGTATCTCTGCGTGCATGGGATGAACACATGTATGAAATGAAACAGCTGAGTCAGCGTAAAGTGACCCAGACCGAAGCTGTGGCTTATTTTGATGCCGAGTTCAACAAAATACACGCCTCAGTCCAACGGAACAGGATGAAGGCATTATTCAGTTCTCTACCCTAATGTGGTCAATAAGTCGCCAAGAAAAGACAAGGCTGAACTAAATGGATACACGATGTTTAAAGTCCTTATCATGTTTAACGGGCAGGGTCACGGAGCTAAATTCAGCCAATCCAAAGACACAGCATATATATTTTGTTGTGATCAATTACAGAGTTTGACGATCATTAATGTCGTGCGATGAGTCAGGATCACCGCTTGGATTCCGCTTGGTTTGGTGCGGGGGCAGACTTAAAGCAATGTGGACTAGAACAAGCTTTATATTTCATTGTCTACCGTACAAGCTAGCGCTCAAATTAGCGTACATGCGGATTAATCCCTATTTCAAAACCCTTCTATTCATTTAACTGCATTCAAAGCTGTGTCTTTGGACACAGCTTTTTTATGTCTGTCTTACTTTGTGGGCATGAAACATGAATCTTTAAAGTGTGCGTTCTAGTCAGTGATTCAACATAAGGATTTTGTGAAGAATATTCAATAAGGTTTGCATGGTAGTGTGAGACTGTGAATTAAAAAATGATAATGAGGAAATCAATAAAAAGAATATGTATTGAGCATTGAGTCTAGGGCTTAAAAACTTCGAAAATTCTTTCTGAAAGTTATCGCATCTCAGCAAAAGACTGGGCTTGAGATTTAATTTAATCACTAGAATTTACAATATAAAAATGGTTAAAAATAAACTTTTGAAGAGGAATAATAAAAAAACGTATATCAATAAGTTATATTTTTTAAAAATGTTATTTATTTGGTGTTTTCTTGTGTTTTTTGTGATTTTTTTGTAGTATTGTTTTTAATCATTGTAAAAAATTTATAATTATCGCGTGCTTGCAAGGGTCAGAAATGATAAACCTCTTAAAAAAAAGTGCTGTTCTACGAACAACATTAGTTGCTTTGATTGGTTTATTTATTGGGTTGTATAGTGCTTTAGTTTTTGCTCAGCCTAAAGCCGGAAGTAGCATCACCAATATTGCGAGTGGTGATTTTTATGATGAGCAGGGCAACCTACAAACAATTAACTCCAATCCTGTTATCCTGACAGTTCAGCCCATTTACTCATTGAGTCTACAAAGCAATCAGCAAAATATTGGTACAATTGGCAGTAAACTCAATTTCCCTCATGTACTCACCAATACAGGAAATATCGCAGATAACTATAAGGTTGTTCTGACACAACTCACAAATGATCAATTTGATCTGGAAAATATCGCAGTTTATGTAGATCGGGATCAAAATGGTGAACCTGATGACAATAATAATTTACTCAATAATGCAATCTTGCACTTAGAGGCAGATGAGTCAGTTGCTTTGGTGGTGGTCGGCAGTATTCCTAAAAATGTTGTCGCAGGTAATGTGGCAAACTTTAGTTTAACTTCAACCAGTCAACTTGATCCAGGTAATGTGTCTGCCACTGTCTCAGATGTTGCAAAAGTGGTTGATGATGCGGTCATTCAGGTCACAAAATCTCAAAATATCAGTACAGGTAAAACAGGCACAGAAGTTACCTATACATTTACCTATAGCAATACAGGGACTGCATCAGGTCAGTTGCTGGTTCATGATACCTTGCCAAGTAATGTTGCATATCAGGCAGGAACTGCGATTTGGAGTAATGGCACGGCTACACTGACAGATATAGATAATGACAATGAAGCAGGAAGTACTGCTGAATCAGTCATGAACTATAAATATGTAAATGGTGAGGTGGAGTTTAAACTGACAGGGATTGCCGCATTAAGCAAGGGCGCGGTGAGCTTTAAGGTGAAAGTCAATCAGAATGCAGCGGAAAAGATCAATAACACTGCGAACTATAAACAGTATAAAAACAATACAACTACTTTATTGAAAGACACCAACACCAACACCGTTATCTTTAATGTAGAGCAAACCTTAGGGGTGATACTGAATAACTCTTCTGCTGGAAATGCTGATGGAGGCACGAATGACTTGCTCACCAAAGCAAACACATTTACTGGGGCAGCCAAAGAAGTTCAGTTTGAAAATTATGTCTGGAATACGGGGCAGGCAACAGATAGCTATAATCTTACAATTGATAAAAGTATAAATGTGCCAAGTTGTGCGATAACACGTTTATATCACTCTGATGGAAAAACTTTGCTCACCGATAGTAATGCTGACGGTGTGGTAGATACAGGTTCGATGGCAGCAGGCGCATCGAAAAAAATTGTGCTTGGTGTTTATTTCCCTGCAAATTGTGTTACAGCGACTAATGAAATACTAGATTTTGATGTTAAGGCAACTTCAGTTACAGATACAGCAATTACCAATAGTACTCGTAATCGATTAAACAATACCAATACCGCAGGTTCTAGTGACTTGTACAATAATGATAGTTCAGGAACTGGTATAGGTGCTGTTACATCACCTGGTGGACAGGCATGGGTAAATAAATCAGCAGTTAGGGGTGGAACAGCCGTATTTCCTTTGGTTGTAGAGAATAAGAGTACGGTAACGAATAGCTATAATTTATATGCTTCGGCTGCTGAAATTGATGTCAATAGTATTAATACCAGTTTGCCTGCCCAGTGGACAGTGAAATTCTATGATACGAGTAATGATTGCCAAACCCTAGGGAATGTAATCAGCAGTACTGGCAATGTAGCAGCAGGTGCAACCAAAAAATATTGTGCTGTGGTCAGTGTTCCCACTCATACAGACTTGGCCAATCTTCCTATTTGGTTTGCGATAAAATCACCAATGAATGCACAGGCGGATAGTATTAAGGACCAAGTTGATATTATTCAGAGACAAATGACACTGGCAAATGATCGGCAGGGTCGGGTCAATATTGGTGGGACAGTTGTCTATCTACATACCTTAAAGAATACAGGGACTGTGGTTGAGGGGAATGCAGTAGGCCAGATCACGTTTAGTGTTATTCCGCAAAACCCAAATGATACCTTTACTTATACTTTGTATCATGATGCCAATAATAATGGCGTGATTGATGCGACTGATCCAATGATTAATGATTTATCCATCATTACAGGTGGTTTAGCGCCGCAAGCTTCAATTCAACTTCTCTTAAAAGTCCAGGCACCAACAACGGCAACCAATGGTATGTCTAGTGTGGCGAATATTGTGGTGAAAGCAAACAATACCATTCAGGGGCTGACCTTGGATGATTTACAAAACACTGACTTGACCACGGTAGATCCAACCCAGTTACGTTTGACCAAAGAGCAGGCGAAAGATGAAAACTGTGCCTTAACTTTAGCTACGGTAAGCAGTGCAACCTACGGAAGCACACCACTTCAAGTAAAACCAAATCAATGTGTGAGCTATCGTTTAACCATTAAAAATGAGGGCGCCACCCCAGCTAGTAATATTGTGATTAATGATATTGTGCCTGCTTACAGCCAATTACGTAGTGGTTTACCACCATCTATTAGTCAAGGGACAATCGCTGTAAATAACGATCAAATTGCAGGCAGTGTGGGATCGCTTACACCACAAGGTCAGGCTTCCATGTACTTTTCTATTCGGGTAAGCCCATAAACAGAGCGGATATTAGAGCATGAAGATGATCAATACACTAAATAATAACCGCCCAAAACTGTTTAATTGGGTCTTGACCTTGCTGTGCGTGTTGATGGTCCAGCAATCGGCCTGGGCTGCAACCAACTCGATCATCAGTAACATGGCAGTTGGTGAATATAGCGAAGAGGGCTCAACGGTTGTACAGGTGGCGCGTTCAAATCTTGTCCAAACCACGATTTTGCCTGTGTACTCATTAAATTTGGTGGCAGCCAATAACAAAACAGTAGTGGCGGGACAGACAGTTTATTTTAACCATATCTTAACCAACACCAGTAATGAGACAGATCAATATACTTTCGCTGTAAGCAATAATCCCACTGGTGATGATTTTGATTTTGTGAATAGTAGCCTGATGGTTTATCTGGATGCCAATAATGATGGTATTCCCGATGGATCAGCGATTACAGGTTATACATTGGGTGCAGGTCAGTCCGTTGGACTAATTGTTGCAGCAAGCATACCGAATGCGATTACCACAGGAAAAGTTGCAAATTTAACTTTGATGGTGACATCTGCGAATGGCGCGAGTGGAACAAATAGCAATGTTGACAAGGCAACTGTAACTGACCAGTCAACTCTGGTGGTGCGTAAAAAATTCTCTCAAATCACTGCTGCAAATGGTGATGTGGTCACCATACGTCTGGATTATCAAAATCCAACAAACACAATTGTACCAACGGCAACCTTGACTGACACGTTAGGAAGCAATTTAACCTATGAAGTAAATACTGGTAAATGGAATGGCGTAACTGTATATGATGCAGTGGGGGGAACAGCCGATCCAACAGGAATTAATTATAGTGTCACCTCGAATGTTGTTACCGCAACCCTAACCAATATTCCAGCGAATACGATTGGCTATATCGAATTTAATGTAAAAATTAATAAAAGCATTGCAGGGAAAATTGAGAACGTCATTAATGTAACAGGGCCAACGACAGACACAAGTAATACAGCAGTTGTAAATGTTGCTCCAGTCTATGCTGTCAAAATGAATGGTAGTGCAAGCAACGTCAGTGATAATACCAATATCATTACGGCCAGTGCGGTTCCCCAGGGTGATGAACTTAAATTTACCAACTATGTCTGGAATATAGGGAATACCACAGATCGTTTTAACCTCACTTTAACTAACAGTACATTTCCAGCAGGTAGTCAAATTGAGTTGTATCGTGCGGATGGTGTGACACCATTATTAGACAGTAATGGTGATGGTATTCCTGATACGGGATTATTGGCAGCCAATACCAATATCCCTGTTGTGGTAAAAGTTCGTTTCCCAAGTAGTTATACGGTAACCACAAATACAGTTTTTGAAGTTACACCACAAGCACAGTCTGTGGGTGATGGTGGTAAAACCAGCACGATTAAGGATCAGGGCACTTTAACTCCTGTTTCACAATTGGTGGATTTAACCAATGCTGATAATACGGGGCTGGGTAATGGTGCGGTTGATAATAGTGGCGCTGCATGGAAAACCATAACAGTAAAATCCAGTGATAATGCTGTGACTGGCGGACAGGTAATTTTTCCATTAACAGTGAAACATACAGGTGTTGGAACAGAGTATTTGCTCAGTGCAAATGCCAGCAGTGATTTTTCTAGCCTGACTTTACCCGCAGGCGTAAACCGTGTGCGTTTTTATGCATCCACAAATGGTACAAACTGTAGTGGGTTGGGTAATGAAATTGGTAAGACGATTTATTTAAATAATGCGGAAACCCAACTGGTCTGTGCGGTTGTTGAAGTGGATAAAGTCAATAAAGACGTGACTGTACCAATTTATTTCCGTGTGATCTCAACCAGCTTTGTTGGTACGGATAACCCTGCTCAGGACATGATTAAAAATGCTGTAACGATTCAAAGTGTCAATTCCGTACCCCAATTGGAATTTACACCAGATTTACATGCTCAGGTCGCACCATTGGGCACAGTGGTCTATCGTCATTTACTGACCAACCCTGCTGCTACAGACTTTACGGGGAGCTATGGTTTTATCATCAACAATAGTGAGTCTAGCTTTAACAGTGTACTATTTCTGGATGTCGATGGGGATGGCAAGTTCAGCAGTGGGGATTTAAATATTCGTACATTGGCGGACTTACCAGGTGGCAAAGTGGCAGCTCATGAGCAAATTCAACTCTTATTACAAGTCACGAATGTTGTAAATAACAATGTCAATCAGACCAATACAACAGTTGTGAACTTAACAGATAGTAGCAATCAGGTTGTTGCTTCTATTAAAGATGTGACCACAGTCAAGCAGTCACAATTAACCCTGACAAAATTGCAGGCACGAGATTTGGGTTGTGATGGTACAGCTGATGAAACATACACAACAAATACTTTAACTATTGGTAAGCAAAGCAATGGTCAAGGTCAATGTGTTTTGTATAAGGTGATTTTAACCAATACAAGTGCTACTGCTATGAGTACTGCATTTACCTTTAGAGACATGACGCCTGCCTATACAGTTTTATCTCAATCGCCTATCTGCACATCATGTAGTGGTATAACGGCTCCCACAGTTGGTAATGCTGGCGCGGTTTCAGGAACATTAAATAGTGTGGCGGCAAATCAAAGTTACGAATTCAGTTTCGGGGTGCGCTATGTGGGGCAGTAATTCAATGGAAAAATTCAAGATGATGAAACTGGCTAATCATGCTGTTCTAAAACTTTTGATTTTGTTTTTTTCACTGGTCGGTAGCATCAGTATTGCTCAGGCTGCTTATCAGCGTAGTTATTTAAATTTTGATTTTGAGAGTAACTCATTAGGTACATCATGCTATGTGCAGGTCGATGCCTCAAGTGTTCCAGGTTGGAATACTACCCATAGAAGTATGCAAGGGAGTGGTGGCTGTGGTAGTACAAGTAATCAATTTGGAAAATTGATTGAGTTATGGTCGCATGGATACAGTGGCTATCCTGCAAGGCAGGGGAATGTATTTGCTGAATTAAATGCTGAGGAATACTCAGAAATGCAGCAAAATATCTGTTTAATTCAAGGTGAACCAATTTCATGGAAACTTAGCCATAATGCGCGTCGTAATAATACTACTGATGTAGATAAAATGTCTTTACGTGCTGGTGCGCAAACAATTGTGAGTGTGGCAACAACTAGAAATGGTAATGGTTCAATTTTAAGTTGTGCTTCGGGTAGTTGTAATGTGTCATCTGGAGTAGTGACTTATAATGGTAATAAATTTTGGGCAGATTACAGCGGAACATTTAATTACACAGGCACAACAGGTCCAACGGTTTTGGGTTTTAAGGCAGATACAGGTTCATCTGGTTCGCTTGGTAATTTTTTGGATGCAATTCAAATTTCGGTAAAGCCTATTATTGAGTTTGCTTCAGCCAGTTATGAAATTCCTGAAAACGGCATCCCTCAGGATATTAAAGTGATTGTGGTTGGGATTATTCCTGCGGGTGGTTTAACCCTGACCTTTAATGTCAATGATGGGACACCTCCTAAAAATGCTGAAATTAATCTGGATTACAAAATCAACGGCAGTACCAATAAAACCTTTACAAAAACCATTCCAGCAGGTGATTATGGGATGGGTACACCTTATACAATCAGTATCCCAGTAGAAATTATTGATGATAAGGTTGCTGAACCAGATGAACAATTTACTGTCACTATTCAAAGGGATGACAATAATTTTTACTTATATTCCTCTTCTGTTTGTGGGTCGTCAGGGAATGGTACGACTACTTATACCATTATAGATGATGATGCACCAACGCAGATGAATGTTGCAATTAGCAAAAGTCAAAAAACAGATTCTGGAACATTTAGCAGTGATCCTTTAACTGTATCAACTAGCACTACCATGCAATATCAATTGGTGATGACCAATTTGGGTGAAAATCCAATTGACCCCACTGCATTGGCAACATTTACTGATACGCTACCGAGTAATCTAACTAATTTGTCTATTGCATCCCAGACTGCATCATCTGGTGCAACCTGTCAGGCAAGCCGTTCAGGTAATGTGGTAAGTGGTACTTTTAGTGGGCCTAAAAATTCCACCTGTACCGTGATTATTCAGGCAACTACACCATCTACAGGGGCTATACTGACCAATACTGCAACTGCAAGTGTACCTGTTGGTAATGTGAATAACCCGAATACAGATATTGATCCATCTAATAATAGTAGTACTGTACAAACCACAGTTGCTGCAGCTACCCTAATTTTAAATAAGGCAACCACCAGCGGTATAGGAACATTTAGCTATTCATTAACCAATACCTTACAAAGTTCGGCAACTGTAGATATTGATATGCCAGGAAGCCCAATCCAGATTGATAGTGATACCACTAAATCAGGGATACAACCTTTTATTATCAGCAATACGAATAATAATGTCGTGATCACGGAGACCATGCCTACAGGACAAACATGGGAGCTTTCAACAGCAGTCTGTAAAAATGCAGATAATACAACGCTGGGCAGGACTTCCACCTCAGGAAATATATTAACCATTGATCGGCGTGATATCTTAGCAGGAGCTGTCATTACTTGTAATCTCATGAATACAAGGTTACCTACTGTTAAAGTGCAAAAAATATCATATGGAGGAATAGGAACATTTTCATTTACCAAGACGAATCTGACTGGAACTCTCAATAATATAACTACTTCTACTACAGGCATTGCGACTCCCACCAACCCAACGGCATTACCTGTGACCGCGAAAGGAACGAATGTTACCATCACAGAAAGTTCACCACCAGCTAACTATGTCTTAACAGAAGCCAGTTGTAGAGATGACAATAGTCTTGTAACAGGGAATACAGGGAATTTTGGTAATTTGGTCAATTCAAGTAGAGTGCTCATCATTCCATCTACCTATTTAATTACAGGTGGAGCAGATATCACTTGTACTTTTGTGAATAGACTTAATCCGCAGACTGATTTAAATATTACCAAAACCAATAATGAGACAGCATTATTAAGAGGACAAAGTACTTCTTATTTAGTGCGTGTTACTAATAAAGGAAGCATTCCTGTGATGGGTGCGACGTTGGCTGATGCGGCTGGCACCAATCAAACAAAAAGCAGTGTAACCTGTAGTAATGCAAACAATAATCAATGTACGCCAGGTTCTACTCCTACAACTACTCAAATTGAGAGTGGCTATGCGTTACCACGACTTGATACAGATGACTTTTATGAAGTCATTGTGACTGCGACTATATCATCAAGCAATATTTCGACTACCAATAATACTGCATCAGTCACAGCGCCTTCGGGAGTGACTAACTCAGGAGCAAGTTGTACTGCTACTAGCTCAGGTGGTATTGTACGTAGTTTCAATCCGACTACACGAGTATGTAGTGTTACAGATACTGATTCTGTGTCTGCTGGTAACAGAACTTTAACTGTTCGAAAAACATGGGCGAATGCTAAGCAATTTGATAAGGCAACCATTACCGCAGATACAACTACTGGTTTGGTTACACTTGAGACAATAGCAACAGGAGTAGCAAGTCAAACGGATAGTTCCAGTATTTTAGTCGCCAATAATACCAGTGTGACCTTAAAAGAAGTGATCGATATCGGCGATGGTAATTATACAGTCGCAGCGCCTAGTTGTTCTGCGGGCAGTAGTTCTTTGACAGTGACAGATAATAATAACGGTACTTATAATCTGGCACTTCCATCTAGCGGCACAACAGCGATTACCTGTACTTATACCAATACGCGTAAAACAGCAACTTTAAAACTGACCAAGACATGGACAAATGCAAAAAATGGTGATGTGGTTGCCATTCCAGCGACTTTGGGTTTAAGCACGAACACCACGAAGTTTAAGAGTACTGCTCCAACCCAAACTGATTCCAATACTGTTACGGTCTATGTGGGTGATACGGTTACATTCAGCGCAGAAATAGGTTTAGGTGATTACGCATCTGGTGATCCAAATTATGATGCGGCTGTGACTATGAACAAGGATAACTATAATGCAAGCTTAAGTTGTACTGCGAATGGTGGTGCAACGGCAAATAGCTTGTCTGGAACCAATGCTAAACAAAGTAATACTTTAACCATTGGTGCAGGTGATACAGGTAAGTTGATTACCTGTATATATAATAACAGCCGTATTCCACAGCAAATTAAATTGGTGAAAGAATGGAGAAATGCAACCATTAATCATCAAATTAAAGTAACAGCAACTGGTGGAACCAATAACCCAAGCGTAACTTCAATTTCATCAGGAAATAATACTGATGAGGGAGGAATCGTAACGGTCTATTCGGGAGATGTCATCACCTTACCAACTGAAACCTTTATAAATGGTAGTGCAAGCCAATACACCATTAGCACACAATGCAATGGTGGTAGTCCTTTAACTGATGGCATAGTCAATCGTACCATTACGATTAGTAACAACACCATCACCACAATATGTACCTATACCAATACTAGGACAGTGGCACAAACCATTATTTTTGGTCGGGTATTCAACGATAATAGTGGTACAACTGGTGATGTAAGCAAGGCATATAATGGTGTTCAGGATACTGGGGAAAGTGGGATTGCCAATAATACAGTACGTTTAACCAACTGTAGTTCAACAATTTTGGCAACCACCTCTACTGATGCAAATGGTGATTATAAGTTCAATATTGATCAAAGCCAGTTACCTACTTCATTTTGTATTGTACAAACCAATTTGCCTGAATATACCTCTGTGAGTGGAGCAAGTCCAACAGGAACGTACAGTCGCAATACGGATATAATTACGGTACCAAAAACCACAGCCACAAGTTATCCAGACAATAATTTTGGGGATGCCAATCTCAATGTACTTTTAACCGAAGATGGGCAGCATACCATTACCGCAGGGGAAGTCACCGATTATCCCCACCGTTTAACCACACAAGCCCCAGTGTACCTGACACAGCTTATTCAGACATATTCAAACTTCAATAATGATCAACCTTGGCAGGCATTGGTTTATCGAGATACGAACTGTAATGGTACGGTGGATGCTGGAGAAGCGGTATTTAATCCAAATAATTTATTATTACAGCCAAGTGTTGATATTTGCCTTGTACAACGTGTATTTGCACCAAGCAATGTATTTGCTGGAGCGCAGCATATTGGCACATTACAGGCAAACTATGCAGTAAGTTCATTAAGTCTAACAGATCAAAAAACCCAACAGCGTCAGGATGTGACACTAATTGGCAGTGCAGGCCTGACATTGACAAAAAAAGTACGTGCAGTAAGCAGTTGTTCATCAACTCCATCTGATTCTTCAGGCTTTTTAGTGAATAACGAAGCCACAAAACAGCAAAATCTGGAGTATGAGATCACCTATAAAAATAATAGTGTGAAGAACCTACAGAATGTCAAAGTAAAAGATAGTTTACCAACTGGTACTAATTTTGGCAGTCTAAGTTGCGGCCTAACACCAAGTGGAAATACTTGTAATGCAACACGTTCTGGAGAAGTTCTTGAATGGACTTTAACAGGTTTGCTAAAACCATCAGCCACAGGAACTTTAAGATTTTGTGTTAGTCAGTAAACAGAACCTATCACAGATCGGTAGGTTGAAAAACGTGCAAAGGGCTTCGGTGAGGAAAGATGGTATGGAATTTGCTTTGGCTGAAAGTAATACAATATTTTTTGTAAAAGTGTGAAGTAAATCAAACAAATTTGTTGATTATTGATATACTTTTGTAAAAATGGTTAACGTTTTTTTGGATGGTAAATGTACTGTTCAAAAATAAAAGAGAAGACTAGGAATAATTGAATGGCGTATTTGAACAATATGTACAAGAAATGTTTGCTTGGTACTGCGGTTCTTGTTTTGGCTGGAAGTGTATTCGCTGAGCCTAAAACGACAAAAGAGCCCGTTTCAGTAGAACTCAAAACTTTCCTGATCAGTGCAGGCACTGATGGGAAACCAACCTCAAAGCTGGTGACCAAGGTAAAACCCAATGATGTGATTGAGTATCGGGCAACCTATACCAATAACACCACTGCGAAAATCAAGAATCTGGCTGCGACTTTACCGATACCTGTAGAAACACAATTTTTGGCAAAGTCTCAGCCAGAAAATGCTGAAGCAAGTACTGATGGTACACATTTTGCCCCAATGCCTTTAAAACGCAAAGAGAGTAATCAAATGGTGAATGTACCACTGAAAGATTATCGTGCATTGCGTTGGACCATTGCAGAGCTTCCAGCTGGAAAGTCTGTGACGGTTTCTGCTCAAACACGCGTAAATAGTGAAAAAACTAACTAATTGGCATTTTACATATAAGGGGTAAAATAATGTCAAACCGTCTACAACTTACACAACTTGCGGCTTCTATTGCTTTGGTTGCAGGTAGCGCAGCTTTCATTTCATCTGCACATGCCGCCGCGCCAGCAGCAGGTACAAGTATCAGTAACGTTGCATCTGCAACCTATACCGATAGTACGGGTGCAAGTAAGTCTGTAAACTCAAACATTGTAACCACAACAGTTTCACCTGTTGGAAGTATTACTTTGGTTGCAAACCGTACCGCAACTGCCAACCCGAACGCCTTGGTCTCTTTATCACATACCTTAACCAACAATGGTAATAGTAGCGATACCATTACTTTAAGCGTGGCGAATATTGCTAATGCTTCTGGTGCTGCTGGTGATGACTATGACTTTAGTGGCCTTAAAGTCTATCGGGATACCAATAATGATGGTACACCTGATGGGGCACCAATTCTCATTGGTGCTGCAACGGGTACAATAACTCTGGCAGCAGGTCAGTCGATTAACCTGATTGTTGAGGGTACCACAGATGCAACAGCCGCTGCGGGTGCAGAGGGTCAATGGACGTTAACTGCGACCAGTGGTCAGACTGATGTTGTGACTGGTGGAGCACTCAGTGCCAGCAATATTGATACCGTGACCATTATCAATGGTGCTGTCATTAGCTTGACGAAATCGGCCAGTGTCAGCTTGATTGATGCAACCAAGTCTGATGCTGAACGTGAAGTGACCTATACCTTGGTGTATAGAAACACGGGCAACAGTACAGCAACCAATGTTCTGGTGACTGATAAACTAGATTCTAGATTAGAATATGTGCCAGGTACTGCCAAGCTGATGAATGTTAGTCAAACAGATGCCGTTGATGATACGGCTGGTCCTGGTTTTGTTGATAACTATAAGATTGTTGGCGATACTTTAACCTTAAAGATTCCATCTTTAGCACCAAATACCACAGGTACATTGACCTTTAAAGCACGTGTGGTGCAAAACACTGATCCAGCCTTGATTAGAAACACTGCGGAAGTTGATCCTGGTACAGGAACCAAGACACCATCTAACGACAACTATGTTGAAGTTGCAAAGATTTTCAAAGGTACCATTAACGATAGTGATAGCAATAACTATGCCGATGGTGCAAACCCTGGTGCTCCTTTAGATAACAAGATTACCATTGCTGATCTACTCCAGGGCCAGGTTGCTGTGTTTGGTACAGCAGCAACTGAAAAGATCGTAATCCATAACACAGGTAATTTCGCCGACGAGTTTAATGTCTCTGCGACCAACATCACTTTACCAAATGGAGCTGGCACTGGTATTGTGACTCTATATAAGGCAGATGGTGTAACGCCATTTACCGAAACAGGTAGTATTGCCAAAGGTGGTACTTATGAGCTGGTGGCAAAAATCACCTTGCCTGCAACTTATTCAGGTAACACACCGCTGACTGCAACTTTATTGGTAAAACCGAAGTCAAACCCAGCTCAGATCGCTGATACTTTGGATTTGATTATTACCAAAGTTACCCCTGCAACTGTGGACTTACATAACGGTAATAACACTGATCAAGATAATGCTACTGGTACAGTCGGTGCTACTGTCGGGACAGGTAAGGATGCCAGTCAATATGCGAATGAAGCATCAGTTCTACCAGGTAACTCGGTAACATTCCCATTAAGTGTAGATAACCTCGGTTCAGTAAGCGATAACTTCAATTTATCGCATAACTTGCCAGCAGGCTGGGATGTGAAGTTCTATCAGGTGGCGAATCCTGCAGAGACAGACCCAGCTAAATGGATAGCAACAGGTTCACCAATTACCAATACTGGCAATATTAACCAGAGTGGTAATACTAAACTGGTTGTTGTTGTAACGCCACCAGCAGGTGCAACAGCAGGTGGTGTAGATGCGAACTTTACTGTGAGATCGGCATCAACCAATTTAACCGATACCTTATCGAATAGAGTGACCGTTCAGGCAGACCGTAAACTGGTTCTAAATCAGGATCGTATTGGTCAGGTTGCACCAGGGGGTACAGTTGTTTATAAACACACTTTAACCAACAATAGTAACTTGGTTGAAGGTGCAACCGCAGCGGGTATACCATTTACTTTAACTAGTTCAAATACTGACTGGGCAGCCAGTTTGTATATCGATGTAAACAATGATGGTTTGATCGATGCGAATGATACGCTAGTCACAGGAACTGCTCTTACATTCCCTGGTAATGCTGGTATTGCCAAGGGTGCTACAGTCAACTTACTCGTTAAGGTTCAGGCACCAGTCAATGCAACTGTGGGTACGCAAAATCCAGTGGTATTGACGTTCTCACCAGTTCAGTATAATGGGCAGAATCATCCAGTACTTACAAACACTGACTTGACCACAGTCACTGCAGGTCAGGTACGTTTGGTGAAAGATCAGTATCTTGCTAACTGTGCAAATGGTACACCAATTAGTGGAACTTATACACAGGCAACAGTAAGTGCGAAGCCAGGTGAGTGTGTACGTTATCGCATTGTGGCAACCAACGAAGGTAATGCGAATGTAACCAATGTAGTGATTAGCGATAATACGCCGTCATATACTACATTGAAAGCAGTTGCAACAGCAGGGACTGAATCTCCAAAAGCAACCAATGCAACACTTGGCGGTATTTCTGCTGATGGTACAACAGGTACAATTTCAGCAACTCAGTCTACTTTGGCACCGAATGCTAGTTCTTCATTAGAGTTCGTAATCAAAGTTGATGAGTAATACTTATTAACATTAATGTAAATCAATAATTAAAGATGTGAACATTTGCCTAGGCAGGTGTTCATCTCAAATAAATTTTTAAGATTTTTTTAGACTATTTTAGTTAAGGGTACGGCGCTGTGCTACAACAGAAGCAATCTAACGCATTCCATAACATGACATTCATGTTATCAACGTTGACAGTATCAATATTGTCAGCGCAGTACGGTTATGCAGCGAATATGCCTGAAGTGGGTAGCTCTATCCAGAATATCGCCTATGCAACTTATGTTGCACCCGATGGTAAACCCCAACAATCAGTTTCAAATACCGTCGAAATCAATGTTTCTGCTCTTTACGCAATTGCTTTAACTACTCCACCAGTTCAGGAAATTGAACCAAGTACCCGTGTTATTTGGGCAAATACCTTAGTTAACAATAGTAATGCGCCTGTCAATGTACAACTAGAAGCGTTAACAATAAATGAACTAAGCAACGTTAAAATTTATGTAGATACCAATAAAAACGGTCAATTCGACACCGATGATCAACAACTGACAACCAATGTTGCCTTGGCGGTAGGCCAGAGCGTTCATTTGTGGGTCGTTGCAACAGCAAGTGCGACATTGACTGAAAGTCAGCAGTTAAATTTACCAATAAAAGCCACACTGGTTGAAGATAATAGTGTAATCGCAACGGCTACAGATAGTGCCATCAGCTATGGCCCACAACTGGTTGCAACCAAAGAGGTTGTCCAGAAAACTTTTGAGCCATCAGCTAATGCCAGCTATGATCTTAACTATACCTTGGCCATCACCAATCAAGGGAAAAAAGCGGCAAGGCCTGTGGATGTGATGATCGATGGTCAGGCACAGAAAATGGTGCTTTTAGTTGATGATCTGCCTGCCAATACAACATTTAAGTCTGCACAGTTAAAAAATACGCAGGCCAAGGTTTTGTATAAGCAAACAGGCAATAACTATACAACGACCTTGCCAGGTGATTTAAGCAAGGTTGACCAATTGGTGGTTGGCTTTCCACAAATAGACACCAATACAACCGAACAGGTTGACCTTACGGTCACAATGAACCGTAACATTGCCAAAACAACGGTTAAAAATACTTATAAAGTTTCGTATGCAACCACAAATAGCCAAAAAGAGGTATTGTCTAACCCTGCCTTAACAGTGGTGGGTGGTATAGCAGCTGTAACCAATAAATCTGGTGATTTCCAAAATGTCTTGACTACGGGCAGCGTGAATAAACCACTTTATCTTGAAGCGCAAAATGCCAGCTGTAATGCGGACCGTTATACTGCGGACAAGGTAAAGATTAAGATTAAATCAACCAAGACAGGTGATCTTGAAGAGGTCATTGGTGTAGAAACTGGCCCGAATACAGGCGTATTTCATTACACGCTACCAACCGCATTTGCGGAAGTTGGGGTTTCTTATGATTCATTATTACAAACAGTCAAACGCGATCAAGTACAAGTTAGCCTGACGGACTGTCTGGATACGCAGGGTAATTCAACCCAGACATTTACCGATATTAGTACTCAGGTACTTATGGATCCATATGGAACAGTGTTTGATGCCAAGACAGGTTTACCTGTGGCAGGGGCAACCATAACCTTATTAGACCAGAATGGCCAGCCAATTGCGGACAATATTGCATACAAACTTGATGAGCAGACTGGAGAACTGGTTACAATTCCAGCTAAGCAGGTCACCAATAGTGAGGGTGAATTTATTTATCCCCTTGTTAAAGCAGGAACCTACAGTTTTGTTGTGGATACAACCACAATTCCTGGAAATACACGTTATAGTTTTGTCAGTGATAAATCTGTTTATCCAAGTTTCCCTGCGGATAAGGCTGTTGATCTGGAATGGTCTTATGCTGGCAAATTCACCTTAAATAATGGTGATCCAGCACTCAATATTGATATTCCAATTGATCCTGATTTGACTGTACCAACCTCGCCGTTATTTGTACAAAAGGTTGCGACCAATAAAAACTCGGAAATCGGTGAGTTTGAAGAATATACCGTGACGGTTGCCAATCGTGGCACGGTGGATTCCAAAGATGTTTCGATTACTGATACCTTGCCTAGAGGCTTTATCTATGTTCAGGGTTCTATGCGTATCGATGGCACCAAGGTTGCTGACCCATTAGGTGGAAAAGGTCCTTATTTGAAACTTGGTTTAGGTACACTGACTCCAAGTAAGGAAGTTAAGGTTCAGTATCGCGTCTATATTGGTCCAAATGCCTTGAATGGTGATGGCATTAACCGTGTTCGGGCAAAAGATGGTCAGGGAATCGAATCAAACGAAGCATCTGCAAAAGTAGAAGTAACTCCTGGCGCAATGATCTCTGATGGCTTTATTGTTGGTAAGATTTTTACTGACTGTAACCGTAATGGGGTACAGGATGCAGGTGAAGTCGGTGTGCCAGGTGTGCGTATTTACCTTGAAGATGGTAGCTATGTGGTGACTGACAGTGAAGGTAAATATGATTTTTATGGGATCAGTGCCAAAACCCACGTTCTAAAGGTTGACCGTACCAGTTTGCCAGTTGATTCTGAGTTGGTGTTAATTGGCAATCGTCAGGCAGGTGATCCAAATAGCCGTTTTGTGGATTTAAAACGTGGTGAACTACATCGTGCCGATTTTGCAATTGCCAATGGTACAGGACAATGTTCGCAAGCCTTATTGCAACAAATCGCAGAACGTAAAAAACGCATTGAACAGGACAACACCAATTTAGAACAGGTGTTACGTTCAGACCTTACCATTGATCCAGTTTTTTCCAAGATTACCGATGTTAAAGGTCAGCCAGCAAGTGGTTGTATCTCGGCACAGGGAATCAGGGCCAATTGTAACCTTGATTTTTCCAAGGAACAGGCTAAGGAACTGAAAGAGGTTACTTTTGAACCAGAAAAATCTGGCGTTGCTTCTTCAGTTGCCTTGCCACTGACTGAAACATTGGCAGCAACTGAGAGTGTGCCAGCCGAATCCACTCAAGCTGCGAAACTGCTTAGTCTGGAAACAGTGCTGGAAAATGCTGCCAATAATCAGCTAGAAATTATCAACTTAAAAGATGGGCAGCTTCTTGGTTATGCCCAAACAGCGGTTCAGGTTAAGGGTGCTGCTGGCACACAACTACAACTGTGGGTAAATGGCACACAGGTTTCTGAGAAACGCATTGGTAAACGTGCAATATTGCCTGACTTACAGGTTGCAGGTCTGGATTTTATCGGTGTCGATCTTGCTGTGGGTAAAAACAGTATTGAAGTTCGTCAAGTCGACATGATGGGTAATGTTCGGGATAGCAAACAGGTCAATGTGATTGTCCCTGACCAAATGGATAAGCTGTTACTTGAGTCAGCCAAAGTACAGCCGCAAGCCAACGGCCGTGATTATTTTAACGTGACCATGAAAATTGTTGACCGTAATGGCACATTGGTTTCTACCAGAACTCCAGTTACGCTCGACAGCTCGATTGGTAAAATTGAGTTGACTGACCTGGACCCGAAACAACCTGGTATTCAGGTGTTTGTTGAGGGCGGTACACTTGTTGTGCCAATAAAGGCGCCAATTGAGGCGGGTGAAGGAACGCTGTCGGTTGAAAGTGGTATTTTTCATAGCAGTACACCAATACGTTTCTTACCTGATTTACGTCCGATCATTGCAGTTGGTTTGGTAGAAGGATCAATTAACTTTAAGAAATTTGACCCGAAACAGTTAAGCAATGTCGGTTCGCAGGATGGGTTTGAGGAAGAACTGCAAGAGATTTCATCATCGGACAATGGCAAAAGCAATGTGACAGGGCGTGCAGCCATGTTCCTGAAAGGGAAAGTCAAGGGTGAATATCTACTGACCCTTGCCTATGATTCTGACAAGGATAAAAACCAGCGTTTGTTCCGTGATATTCGTCCAGATGAATATTATCCAGTTTATGGTGACTCGGCAGCGAAAGGTTTTGATGCACAAACAACCAGTAAGCTGTACGTGCGTGTGGATAAAGGCCGTTCTTATGCCATGTATGGTGATTATGTCACGCGTACCGAAAATGATGAAGGGCTGGCTTTAGGTCAATATAGCCGTTCATTAACAGGTGTTCGTGGGGCTGTCGAAACAGACCGCTATAAAGTAACGGCCTTTGCTGCGCAGACCAATACGCAACAGGTGACCAATGAACAACGTGCCATGGGGATTTCGGGTCCGTATAGCATGGGCAATGTCAATACCGATGATGTGCTTGCCAATAGTGAAAAAGTTGAGGTAGTGACCCGTGACCGCAATAATCCAGGCCTGATCATTTCGCGTAGCACTTTGGCACGTTTTACCGATTATGAAGTGGATACCTTTAGCAACAGCATTTACTTAAAAGATCCTGTACCAAGTGTTGATGCTGACCTGAATCCAGTCTATCTGCGTATTACGGTGGAATCTGATCAGGGTGGGGATGAATACACGGTTGGTGGTGTTACAGGCTCAGTGAAGCTGCTTGATCAGGTGAAAGTGGGTGGGGCTTATGTAAAAAGCAATAATCCACTGACGCAGGACCAGTTGGCCAGTGTCAATACCGTGGTGAAATTTGCCGACAAGGGTAAATTGATTGCTGAGTTTGCCCGTTCTGAAAATATTAATGACGGTTTAAACTCTTTAACACAGATTAACACCACATCAGATGCAACAGGTAAATTGTCTGGAAATGCGGCTCGCGTTGAACTGAACTATGCCTATAAGAATATGGAGCTGAAAACCTACCATAATCAGGCAGATACAGGATTCTATAACACTGCGGCACCAATCACTGCTGGACGTAAGGAAAGTGGTATAAAAGGGCGTGCGCAACTGGGTAAGATCGGTTTGGCAAAACTGGAGGCTATCCGTACTGAAGATTTGCAAAGTGGTGTCAATCAAGGTGTTTCTGCCAGTATTGAACGTGCGATCAGCCGTATTGTAGCAGTTGAGCTGGGCCTGAAATATTATGATGAGTCTGAGAATCCAGCACTGTTGGGGGCTTCACAAACATCGCCGTATCATGGTTTAACCGCACGTACAAAAATCACCACACAGCTTCCTTGGCAGGGTTCAAATGTTTTTGCTGAATATGAGCAGGATGTTTCCGAAGCTGAGCGCCGTATTTTTGCCTTGGGTGCGAATTACCAGATTAATTCAAAACTACGTGCCTATGGTCGCCATGAGTTGGTGTCCAGTATTCAGGGACTGTATGACCTAAATAACAATCAGCGTCGTAATGTTACAGTGTTTGGTCTGGACAGCAAATATAACAATAACGGCACAGCGTTTAGTGAATATCGTGTTCGTGATGGTATCAGCGCTCGTGAAGCTGAAGCTGCAATCGGTTTACGTAACCGTTGGGAACTGGAAAAAGGCTTCTATGCAACCACCAGTTTTGAACAGGTGAAGTCATTGTCAAAAGCAGATACCAATAACCAAAATTCGGATAACACTGCTGCATCTTTAGGTGTGGAATATCTGGCCAATCCAAACTGGAAAGCTGTTGCGAGAATTGAAGCACGTTGGGCTGACCAGTCTGACACCATCCTGAATAATCTGGGTATTGCCTACAAATATTCTGATGACGTGACTTTATTGGCGAAAAATGTAGTTAGCCTGACTGACAGTAAGAATGAGAATAGTGGTGATCGCCTGGTTGATCGTTTCCAGGTGGGTGCTGCCTACCGTGACACTGAGCACAATCGTTTTGATGCGCTGACCAAGGTGGAGTACCGCTATGACAGTAACAAGTCAGATTTAAATAATCCATACCTAAAGCATGTCTATATTTTCTCAAATCACTTGAATTATCATCCAAGTCGCGATATTACCCTTTCAGGCCAATATGCGGTTAAAAATGTGGACACCACGTTCTCTGGTTTGGAGTCAAGTGGTATGACACATATGCTCAGTGGTCGGGCAATGTATGACATCAATGAACGTTGGGATGCGGGTGTTCATACAGGTGGATTGTGGTCTAATATGAGTTCGGGGAAACGTATTCTATTGGGTGCTGAAGTAGGTTATTTAGTTGCTGTGAATTTATGGGTTTCAGGGGGATATAATTTCTCTGGCTATAAAGATGATGATCTTGTAGATAGCGATACTACGCTTCAAGGTGCATATGTGCGTTTTAGATTTAAGTTTGATGAAAATTTATTTGAAAATAGAAATATTACTAGCAATACCAGAGGTGCATTTTAATGAAAAAGCTTTTCAAGTGGAGCTAACGTAGGTTGGCTTTATTTTATTGCACAAATTGGATTTCCAATTTTATAATCCTAATGTTAAAAAATAATCTATGGTACGTTCTCCATTGATGGACATATTCCATTCTTTTTATCTATTCAATTAAAATATATTATTTCACTGTTTAAAATAAAATAGGTTTTTCAACATTTCTCGTAGAGTCATAATTGATGAAATTGAGATGCAAATTCAAAACTATGCAAGTCCATATTCTTTTTAGTTTGTTTATTTGGTGCAAAGCCAAATGAGGACACGCCCTAGATAGTAACCTTTATTTATTATCATATGACTTCTACCGGTAATACCCCCATTTTTAATTGAATTAATGGGTAGAAAATCTAAAGCCTTGTTATTGTTTAAAAATAGGTGGACAACCATTTACTGACATATGAGGTCGTTCATGATTATAAAAGTACTGCCAGTC